>CALMON010000269.1:21225-21570 GCA_937871785.1 uncultured Granulicella sp. | reverse complement strand
ATCACCATTTCCGGATATTGCAGCAGGGGGTTCAGCCCGAAACCGTCTGCCGCGACCGGGCCCGGCGCGATTGAAAACGGCGGGGCTGCGAAGTTCAACAGCAGCAGGAAAAAGATTTGTACGCCGGCAAGAATTGTCGAGGCGTAGGCCGAAAGCGTGATGTCGACCCTGTGCCGCAGGCGCAACACGAACCCGTAGGCGGCCAATAACCAGGCCCATAGCAGCAAGGAGCCTTCCTGGCCGGACCAGAGTGCTGAAAACTTGTACGCCGGGTGCAGCGCGCGGTTGGTGTGGTGCAGGATGTATTCGACGGAAAAATCGTTCGTAAACGACGCCCATACCAGG
>CALMON010000269.1:0-21215 GCA_937871785.1 uncultured Granulicella sp. | reverse complement strand
TACCAGGGCGAGGGCAGCGCAGGAGACCGCGATAAAGCTTGCAATCCCGGCGCGGCGGGCGGTTTCCCGCAGCATCTCCGGAGCTACCGAGAGCGGCCTGTCCGTCGCAATGGCCCACAACGACAGCGCCCCGGCCAGCAGGGTGTACACGCAGAGCACGAGGGCGGTCAGAAGCGAAAACCAACCGAAAAACGGCATGGGATGAGACATCTTCGGGCGTATCCTTCAGCCTTCATTCTCTCAAACTATGCGCCCCTCGTGGAGTTTGGGTGCGATCTTCGGTTGAGCGTCGGGAGCTCTAGGCGGCCTCTTGTATCAGCCGGTGAACACTGGCGAGCAGATTGTCCGGCAAAAGCGGTTTCAGGCGAAAATGCGTGCCTAACCCTTCGTACTCGGCTTCGGCTTCTTCCATGCCGCTGATGACCAGGACCGGGACGGTCGGCGAAAATTCGCGCACAGCGCGGACAAATTCGGAGCCGTTCATCCCGGGCATGATGTGGTCGGTAATGATCAACTCGATCGTCGCGGGATACTCATCATTGCGAAACTGCTCCAAAGCGCGTTCGGGACTCAGGACGGCAATCACGAAATAGCCCGCTCGCTTCAGAATCGTCTGGCGGGTAGCCGCCTGCACTGCGTTGTCGTCGATCAGTAGAACGGTATGGGGCATAGAGTGCGGACGTCCTGCTTTGCTGAAAATTTCTTCTTTATAACGGCATACGATGCGATCTAAAGGCCCCGGGCTGTCTCGGCACGTGGCCGCGCTGTCGTTCAAGAAAGGGAACCGCTCTACAACTTCGGCTGCAAACCCGCATTTGCCGGGCCCCTATCCACAAAGGACCCGAACGGAAACTGCGATAATCGACGCATGAAGCGCCGGGTCATCGAGCACTACGAGATCGTCCGCAAGATCGGCGCAGGGGGCAGCGGCGTGGTGTTTCTGGCCAACGACACCCAATTGCAGCGGCCCGTCGTGCTGAAGCTTCTGAAGCAGGGCGTTCAGACGCAGGAGCAGATACGGGCGACCCAGTTGCGGGAAGCGCGGCTGGCGTCGGCCATCGATCACCCCAATGTTTGCGCGATTTACGACGTTGGTGAAACGACCGACAGTGACGGCCGCGAAGCCTACATCGTCATGCAATACATTCCCGGCAAGTCGCTCGACAAGATCATCGCCGAAGGTCCCGCCAGCATGCAGCTTGTGCTTTCGAGCGGCATCCAGATCGCCGACGGGCTGGCTGCCGCGCACAACATGGGCATCTTCCATCGCGACCTGAAGCCGGCGAACGTGATGCTTACCGATGGCGGCCTCATTAAAATTCTGGACTTTGGGCTGGCTCGCCAGTTGAAGCGCGACCAGGCCCACTTCGACCCCGCGGAGCCGGCGCAGGCCATTCCGCTTTCGGCCGGCATGACCTATACCGCTCGCGGCGGCACGGTGGCGTACATGGCTCCCGAGCAGTTCGTCACCGGTCAAAGCAGCGTGCAGAGCGATGTGTTTGCGCTCGGCCTGATTCTGTACGAAATGGTGACTGGGCGCCATCCGTTCCACCGGCCGGACGCGCAGGAAATGCAGAGCATCCGCGCGATCCAGTTTGCCGCGCCGCCGCCCTTGCGCGAGCTCGTTCCGGAGGTCTCGCAGGAGCTTGAAAGCGTGGTGTTTCGTTGCCTCGAAAAGCAGCCGGCGGAAAGGTTCGGTTCAGCCGCGGAAGTGCGTGAAGGGCTGAAAACAGTGCTCAAGGCGCTGCAACTCGACTCCGTCGCCATGCCCGGCGAAGCGGCGACCAACATGCCGGCGCAACAACGGCTCGACCTGGACATGCCTGAGGAAGAAAAGCGTTCGACCGGCATCCTTTCCATGCTCGCCGAACGGTTCCGCGAGAGCGGGGCGGGCGTCACGACGCGGCAGAACAGCATTGTGGTGCTGCCGTTTGTGAACCTTGGCACGGCCGATGCCATGCCGCTGTACGGCTATGCCCTGGCCGATGCTTTGGCAGCACGGCTGGCCAAGATGCCGTCGCTCGTTGTGCGGCCGTCAAGCACGCTGATGAGCGTGGCGACGCAGCAGCTCGACCCCCTGAGCGTCGGCCGCAAGCTGCTGGTGCGCTTCGTGCTGGCGGGGAGTTTCCTGCGCTCGGACAAGGGCTTCGACCTGAACTGGCAGTTGCTCGACGTGGGTGGACAGAGCGTGCGTACCGGCGGCTCCATCAACGTCGCGTCGTTCGATCTGATTGCCGTACAAACCGAGGTGTGCGACGAGGTATTTGCCGAGCTGCACGGAGTCGGCGAGTTCGACAATCGCGCCGACGGCAACACGGATGCCTCCATGCAGGGCAGGGTGTCGGAGGAGTATCTGCAGGCGCGCGCGGTGCTGTCGTCCTTTATGGCGCGCACCGGCAATCGCGACGATCTGGACCATGCGCGCGGTCTGTTTGAGACCGTCGTCGCGAAGGACCCGGAATACGCTCCGGCGTGGACAGGGCGGGGCATTACGCATCTGCAGTACGCGCGCCACGGGCTTGGTGGGCAGATGCATGTGCTTGAAGCGCGGCGCTCGTTCGACCGCGCTCTCGCTCTCGATCCATCGTCGGTCGAAGCCAACCTGTACCGCGTGTATATGCTGCTGTCGCGCGGCGAAAAAGAAAGCGCGCGGCATGGCATCGAGCATCTGCTGCGGTCGGCCAAGAACGACTGGAACGTGCATCTGGTTGCGGGTATCACGCTGCGTATCGATGGCATGTATGAGGACGCCCTGGAGCAGTTCAACCGCTCGTTGCGGCTCAATCCAGCCAATGCGCCGGTGGTCTACAACCATCGCGCCCGCGTGTACCAATACCAGAACCAGCTGGAGTTGGCCGGTGACGAAATCGAGAAGGGGCTGACGCTCGAGCCAAGGCAGCCTTTGCTGCGAATCTCGCAGGGCTACCAGTACATGCGGCTCGGCCAGCTCCCCGAGGCGGTCAAGGTGCTGGAAGGCGTTGTGCATGACGACGCTTCCTTGCGCATCGTGTTCCCGACGATCGCCATGTGCTACGTGCAGATGGGCGAACGAGCGCTCGCGGCCAGCTTCATTCTTGAGGAGACTTTATCGGCTGCCGAGGCCGACAGCGAGATGGCGTACCGGCTGGCGACCTACTTCGCGGTGGAAGGCGACGCGTCCGAAGCGCTGCATTGGCTTCGACGGGCGATCTACCTGGGCAACGAAAACTACCCGTGGTTCAGCAAAAATCCGGCGTGGCGGTCGATGCAGGACAACCACGATTTTGAGCGCATCCTCGAAGATCTGAAAAAAAGCTACAGGCGCAACCAGAAGAACTGGAAGCGCCTGATGGGGCAGTTGAACGACTCGTTTTGAATGGTTCGGCAGACCCTTTCTCATCAAGGTGTAACTTCGCTCCCTAGAGCACGTCAGACGGTTTGTAGCTGCAGGATAACGGTTTAGAGCAGGTTCGTGCAGCTCCTGAGGACGATGGCTCTGAGGGGCTACAGCCCGACGATCACCGCGGTTCAATGTCTGGGCTGAAGCCCAGACATACCCGAGGCCAACTTCATTCGGCGTCCGCTGGGGTCAGGCGCATGGCGCGGTCAAGGCTGAAGACCATTTCGGTACCTTCGGGCAGAGTTTCCGCGCGGTCGCGGCGCACCCACCACACCACGCCGATGCCCGCACCCACGCCGGCGCCCACAATCGCTCCCACACCTCCGCCAAGCACCGCCCCCGCTGCGGCGGCGCTGCCGGTGGTGAGGCTCAGGGCGGCCAGCGTCGCTTTGGCATGACCGCTGCGGATGATCGTGCCTTCGTCATTCACGCGGTTGCTGCGCCGATCTTCGAGATCGATAACACGGGCATTGAGGTGGTACACCGTGCCGTCGGGCAGCGTGATGCGTTCCGGCTCCAGGTGCATGCTCGCGCCGCCGCCAAGGCGACGACCGCCGTGGAGGTCCGTCACGCGACCTTCCATCGTCGTCCCGGTGGGGATGATCACGCGGCCTTCGCGGACGATGTCGTTGGTCACCTGCCCGGTCCAGTGCGAGCCGTTCACGGTGGTCTTCGAAGAAAGCTGTTCGTTCAGGCGAACGCGCATCATGGTGCCTTCAGACAGCCCATGCTTCAGGCTGGGAAAAGTCGTCACGATGCCGGCGTCTTCCGCATTGACGGGCGCGGTGGAAGCGGGCATGCGGCCGTCGTCGTCGAGGAGCCTCCGCTCCTCCAGGCGGCTCTCCGGCGCGGTGCTTTCCGCGAGGTAGCGAGGCTGTTCGGACCGCACCTGCAGCACCGGCTTGCTCCCGGCTGTGGACACGACAGCCGAGTCGGCCTGCCTGGCGGGTGCCGCGGTTGGAGCAGGTGTCGTGACCGGAGTCGCCGAGATCGTTTCTTCAATGGCTTCGGGGCGCGACACACCCGACGTTTGCGCCGACAGGGCTGCCGCCGGAAGCAGCAAGGACGCAGCAAAAACAGCAGGGATCGACGTCCGCATACACCTTCTCCAAGGACCTGCAATAAAGGTCGTACCCGAAGCATAGGAGCCCTGGCCGCGGAAGGCTATGGGGACGTGTGCGGAGGGATACCCTACGCCAATAGCAAGCGCGCTCCCGCCTTATCCTTCGCTGCCGTGGCCAGCGATTTTGCTCGCGTCGATGACCTTGCGGTAGTACGCCTCGTACATCGGAATAATTCGCGACGCGCAGAAATGGTCCTGCGCGGTTCGCCGGGCGGCGGTGGCCATCGTTTCAAGAGCGGCGGTGTCGCTCAGCAACTCGATGGCGGCGGCAGCCATGCCGTCGGTGTCGCCTACGGCAAACAGCCGTCCGTTCAAGCCGGCGTCGATCAGTTCCGGCACGCCGCCGACGCGGGTGGAAATCGACGGCACACGGCAGGCCATCGCCTCGAGCGCGGCCAGGCCGAACGACTCCATCTCGCTCGGCATGATCATCAGGTCGGCCAAGGGGAGCAGGTCGTGGACATTTTCCTGCTTGCCGAGAAAGTGAATACGGTTCGCGATACCAAGCTCCATGGCCAGGTATTCGGCTGCGGAGCGATCCGGGCCGTCGCCGATCAGCATCAAACGTGCCGGCATGGCGGCGGCCACCTTGCTGAACACCTTGACGACATCGATCACGCGCTTGACTGGTCGAAAGTTCGACAAATGCACCAGCAGCTTTTCTTCCGGCTTCGCGTAGCGCGGGCGCATGCGCGCCACATGCGACGGGTTGCGCGTATACAGGTCGCAGTTGACGAAGTTGCGGATCACTTCGATCTCGCGTTTGACGGCGAAGGCTTCATACGTGCGGTCGCGCAGATGGCTTGAAATCGCCGTGACGCCGTCGGACTCGTCGATGCCGAAGCGCGTAATCGGCAGGTACGAGCGGTCAAGCCCGACGAGCGTGATGTCGGTGCCATGCAGCGTTGTGATAAACGGCAGGACTTTGCCGCGGGTCGCCAACATTTGCCGGGCGAGCAGCGCACTGACGCTGTGCGGAATCGCGTAGTGCACATGCAGGATGTCGAGCGAGTAAAACTCGGCCACTTCCGCCATGCGGGTGGCCAGCGCGAGATCGTACGGCGGGTACTCGAAAAGCGGGTAGTTGGTCACCGGCACTTCGTGGTAACAGATGTTGGCTTCGCGTCCGGTCAGCCGAAACGGTTGCGAATAGGTGATGAAATGGATGTCGTGACCGCGGGCGGCGAGCTCGATGCCCAGTTCGGTCGCGACCACGCCCGAGCCGCCGTAGGTGGGATAGCAGGTGATGCCGATCTTCATAAAGGATGTCTGTTTCCGCACCGTACGTTTGTTTGGAGCCGCTACACAATGCGCTCGTGACCGCTGTTTCGTGAGTGCTGGCCGAGGTCGCGCAGCAGTCCCAGGTTGCCTAGCTTCCCATAGTGGATGAGTTCCACTGGCGAAGGTTGCAGCGATTGCGGGCCGAAGGTTGCGAGCAGGGCCATGCGTTCGATATCGCGTGAAGCTCGCAGCCGCGTGGTGACGGAGTCGAGGTCGCGGTCGTTGTAGCCCGGGTGGCAAACAAGCTCCCAAGTCCCATCCGGCAGCGCCGCCAGGCTTTTGGCCAGCGTCTCGGCGTCGAGGTTGCCGGTGGCGGAAATACCGAGGGTCCCATCGGTCGAGACGACGGTGCCGCTGCGCAGTTGGGGAAGGGCTTCGAAGCGGGGGCGAAGAAAGGCGATCAGGCGGACCTGCAGGCGGCGCATCAGCGCGGACCGGCCGATGGCGAGGCTCCAGGGCTGCTCGAACGGGCTGCGCACCGCGCCGACGCCGCAGCGCTCGGCTACAAACAGCAGGGGCCGCGCGACCTGCGGCAGAATGTGCGCATGCTTATGGGTGTCGAGGTGGGTGACGTCGATGCCGGCGCGCTGCAGCTTCTGCACCTGCGCCAGCGCCTCGCGAACGATGTCTTCTTCGTCGACTTTGCCAGCAAGGACGGCGAGCAGGAAATCCACCAGCGAGGGCCGGAACGTCTTACCATCGGTGCCGAGCAGGGAAGGAATATCCGCCGGATGCGACACGGGCACACCGTCGGTCAGCACAACGTGGCACCCCACACCCAGCGAGGGGTGCGCCAGCGCGAGAGCGACGGCATCGGCAAACGCGGGCCCGTTCGCCATCAGCGTCGCGGAGGTAAGCGCACACGCCTGGTGCAGTTCGGCTATGGCGCGATTGATGCCGCGCGTCAGGCCGAAGTCGTCTGCATTGAGGATGAGGCGAGCGGCCATGCGTGGCTGGAATTGCCGCCTTCAAGAGAATGGTGGGCCGTGGTGTGGAGAGCGCGGTTCCCAGATTGTCGCTTACCGAAGGAGATGGTGGGCAGTGAGGGACTCGAACCCCCGACATCCTGCTTGTAAGGCAGGCGCTCTAACCAACTGAGCTAACCGCCCCGCGTTCGCGACCCTCCCAGTGTATATGCAGGAGAGGAAACGTCAACACGGCGCCAGGTCGCCGCTTACCGCACGTTCGCAACCATATTTCCGGAGCCTAGCAACTAAGACCCGCTGATTTGGTTCCTATGACTACAGGGTGAGTTTGGACCTACAGGAGAAAGACATGCTATTTCGCAATCTGACTGGAATGGTTTTCGCGGGGACGCTTCTCCTATCGACCTGTGCCGTCGCGCAAGTGAAACAGGACGCCGACACCGCCGGTCGCGATACCAAGAACGCCGCCGTCGCCACAGGGCATGGCACCAAGGTCGCCGCCAAGGACACGGTTCATGGCACAAAGGTCGGCGCTCGGAAAACGACCCATTACACCAAGGTTGGCGCTCATAAAACAGCGCATGGCACCACGGTTGCCGCTAAGGATACGGGCCACGCCGTGAAGACCGGCACCAAAGACACAGTACACGGAACGGAAAAGCTCGGCGACAAGATTACCGGGAAGTAGTCGCAACAGGTTGCGGCAAAGCGACCGGGCCAAAGCTCGGTCGTTTTTCTGTTTCACGAACGTTTGAGGACCGCATCCAGTGCGGAAGTTCGCCAAGCAAAAACAGAACGGTAGCGATCCAGAACAAGTCCGCACCGAGCAGGTGAACAATCTGCATCCAGCTTGGGGCGAGCAGCAAAACGTCAAGAACACCAGCCACAATCTGGCTTCCGAGCAGGGCGAGCACCGTCTTCGCCAGCCCCGTACGCCGGACGACGCAAAGATAACCGAGAATGAGAGTCATCAGCACAGTGGCAGTGGGGTGAATCCAGCGCATCCGGACGATCAGCGGCGCGCCTGCGGCGAAGTCCTGGAGAAGAGCTGCTGTGAGGTTCGGGGAGGGGAACAGCGTGTCGGCCAGCGCAGCGACCGACCCAGTAGCCCCGACCAACACGGCCAGCAGGAGGCTTAGCGCCGAGAGCGCAGGGTAGGTTTTGCCGTCTTCGTGAGGCGGTGCCACTGGCAGCACCAGGGGGCGCAGCCACCACCACGTGAGCGTAAACGCGGCCAATAGAGCCATGGTGTTTGTGAAATGAACGCACTGCATGATGGAGCGGGCGTCCGAGGTGTTGCGCTCGACGTAGCCGTGGATCACCAGCGCGCGGCCCAGAAATGCTTCGATGAAGAGGAAGACGACCGAAACGACGGCCGCAGTCCTCGCGATGCGTGAGGTGGACGGCACCAGAAACGTCCACGCCAGCACCAGCAGCGCCAGAGTGGAGCAAACGCCGGTGGTAGCGCGGTGCGTAAACTCGATCAATGTCGCCATGCGCGGGTGTTGCGGAAAGTAAACACCATTGCAAAGTGGCCAATGATTGCCGCAGCCGCCGCCGGAGCTCGTGATGCGCACGACGGCTCCCCAAAGAATCACGAGCACCATCACCACGACTGTCGCCAAGGCAAACGTCGGCAGGCCGCGACCGCTCCGAATCCAGCGTACTGCTGCGGACATCATGCCTGACCCGCCAGTTCCCGCGCCCGCTGCGTGGCTCGCTTGACGGCTTTGATCAGCGTCACGCGCAGACCGCCTTCTTCCAATTCGAGAATGCCGTCGACCGTGCAGCCCGCCGGGGTGGTCACTTCGTCTTTAAGCAGGGCCGGGTGTGAACCCGTTTCGAGTACCATTCGCGCGGCACCATAGGTGGTCTGCGCGGCCAGCAGTGTGGCCGTTTCGCGCGGCAGGCCAACGTTGACGCCGGCTTCGGCAAGAGCTTCGATCACAATGTAAAGGAATGCCGGGCCGGAGCCGGACAGGCCTGTGACGGCGTCCATGTGTTTCTCATCGACCACGGCGGTGCGGCCGACGGTTGCGAAGATGCGCTCCGCCAGCAGCAGGTGTTCCGGCCGGGCGAAGCTGCCGGAGCACAGGGCCGTCATACCCGCGCCCAGCATGGCGGGGGTGTTGGGCATGGCGCGAATCACCGGGACCGGCTCGTCCGCCGCGTGCTCAATGGCGCTGGTCTTTACCGAAGCGGCAAAGGAGATAAGAAGCTTCGCTGCGGAGAGCGCCGGGCGAATCTGCCGCACGAGCGCTTCTACCTGCAGCGGCTTGACCCCAAGCAGGATCACATCGGCCGACTGCGCCGCGGCGACGTTGTCGGTCGTTACCTGAATGCCGAGTTGCCGCCCGAGCGCATCCGCGCGTTCCGGATGAGCTACGGTCGCAAACGCGTCGGTGGCAGCGACCAGGCCGCTTTTCAGGAACGCCTGGATC
Organism: uncultured Granulicella sp.; assembly: GCA_937871785.1. Taxonomy (GTDB): domain Bacteria; phylum Acidobacteriota; class Terriglobia; order Terriglobales; family Acidobacteriaceae; genus Granulicella. The sequence continues at coordinate 12,065 of CALMON010000269.1, read as the reverse complement.
AGGATGCCACCCATTTTGCCCGAGCCCAGCACCGCCACGCGCAGCGGTGCTTCGGCGTCAGCGCGGGATCCGGTTGTGGCGGGCTGAACAGCCTCACTCATGATGCAAGGCTATCAGGGCCCGCCCTGTTCCGCTAACTCGCCAGCGGTAACCGCGCGGAGGTGTAGCTGTCGAGCATGCGGTAGAGCGTCGAGCGGCTGATGCCGAGCACTTCCGCCGCGCGCAGCTTATTGCCGTGGCAGGCGATCAGCACGCCGCGGATGTGCTCCTGCTGCACGTCTTCAAGCCGTATCAGCCGGATAGCAGTGGGTTTTGCGTTGCGGACGCCGCTTGTCGTGTCGCCGGCGAGCGCTGCGCGGAGGTCCTCGGCTGTACAGGGTTCCTGCGAAAAGGTTTCGAACAGCTTCGAAAGCACGGCGTCGAGTTCCGGCAGATTTCCCGGCCAGGTGTAGTCTGCTGCGGCTGCCAGAAAGCTTTCGGTAAGGAGAGACCCTGGGCACTCTGCCGTTTGGCCGAGTCGCCGGGCTGCGGCCGCGACCAGATCGGCAAGATCTTCCGGACGCTCCCGCAGCGGCGGCATTGCGATGCGGATGGCGCTCAGGGCATCGGCGAAGTCGAGCGAAAAGCGCCCCGCGCTCACGCAGGCGCGAAGGTCGGTTTGCGCGCTTGCAACCAGCCGGATCGGATTGGCTCGCTGCCGCAAGCGTCGCAGGAACCAATGCTGCGCTTCAAGCGAGAGTTCCTCCACATGGCGGAGCAGAACCGTTCCCACCCCTGCGAGAGCCAGCGCGGCACCATCACGCGCGAGCTGCTCGGCGGCCGGGGCGTCGAGCGGGAGAAAGGCGAGCCCGCTTGCCGGGGAAAGGCGATGCAGCCGGCGGGCAACGGCCTTGGTCCCGGTGCCAGACTCACCGTAGAGCACCACCGCTCTAAAATAAGGGGACACGCGAGAAAGCTGCGACCGCACCCGGCTGATCACCTCGCCGGGGCCGCGCAGGGCGTCTTCTTCGGAGGGGAAGATCTCGCCGGTAGTTTCTGTGAGGGAGGCGGCAGGCGGCGGAAAGGGAATCACGCGATAGGGGCTCGTTGGCATACAGCAACCTTATCGGCGAAGCGCGGCGGTGGGTGAGCGGTCGCCGCAAAACAAAGCGGACAGCCATCAGGCCGTCCGCCGTAGAGCCCTCAAAGGTGCCGCTTAGGCCGTGGCCTTCGCGCAGTAGGTGTCGAACGCACGGGTCAGTTCCTGCGCGATCGCCGGGGCGGTCGAGGTTTCGATCGCCGAGCGCTGCATCAGGTACACAAGCTGGCCGTCGCGGAACATCGCGATAGCGGGCGAGGTCGGCGGATGGCCCTGGAAATAGCTGCGGGCGCGGTCCGTCGCTTCGCGGTCCTGACCGGCAAACACGGTCACGGCATGGTCCGGCCTGGTGCCATGCTGCAGAGCGAGACGGACGCCGGGCCGCATTTTGCCCGCCGCGCAGCCGCAAATCGAGTTCACCACGACCATCGTGGTTCCGGGCTGCGAAACCGCCGTGTCGACATCGGCGCTGGTGCGGGCTTCCTGAACGCCGGCGCGGGTAAGCTCTTCGCGCATCGGGATGACCATCAACTCTGGGTACATGGGTGTTGCCTCCGTAAAACAGGTTCAGCTACAAAATTCGTGCTCCAGCAGTTTGATTGTACGGCGTGCGTTTGGTCGCATTCAAATTGGCCCGCGCTTTTCGAGCACTTCAATGTTGTACGCTCAAGCTCGTGGAGATTCAGGAACACGTCCCCCTTGCTCCTTACACGACGTTCGGCGTCGGCGGACCGGCGCGCTGGTTTGCCCATGCGAACACGGAAGCGGACGTGGCCGAAGCGGTCGCGTGGGCCGAAGCGCGCGACCTGCCGCTTTTTGTGCTCGGCGGCGGCAGCAACCTTCTGGTGCCCGACAGCGGCTATACGGGTGTCGTGCTGCAGGTCGATCTGCGCGGCATGGCCAAGGATCAGCCGTCGTTTCCGCAGTTCTGGGTCGGGGCAGGTGAGCCGTGGGACAATCTGGTCGACTTCGCGATCAGCACGAACTGCGCTGGTATCGAGTGCCTGGCAGGCATCCCGGGCAGCACGGGGGGGACACCCGTGCAGAATGTCGGAGCCTACGGACAGGAAGTGGCGCAGACCATCCAGCAGGTGCGCGTGTACGACCGCGAGCGGCACGAGTTCCGCTGGTTGAGCCATGCCGACTGCCGGTTCCGGTACCGCGAAAGCCTCTTCAACACGACCGCACGCGGGCGATACATCGTGACCTCGGTGGAGTTTTCGTTGACACCCGGCGGCAAGCCAACCCTGACCTACGCCGAGCTGCGCGAGCGGTTCGCGGGCAAACCCGAGCCGACTCTGGGCGAGGTCGCGGCAGCGGTCCGGGAGATTCGGCAGAGCAAGGGCATGCTGCTCGTCGACGGCGACCCCGACTGCCGAAGCGCCGGATCGTTCTTCAAGAACCCGGTCGTCTCCTTGGAGCAGGCGCAAGGTGTGGCTGCGGCGGCAGGCCTGCGGTTGGAGCAGATGCGCCACTGGCCGGCCGGCGACGGGTCGATGAAGCTGCCGGCCGCCTGGCTGCTGGAACACGCCGGCTTCGTAAAAGGCTATGGCGAGGGGCAGGTGCGGATTTCAAGCAAGCACACCCTGGCGCTGACGAATCGCGGCGGAGCTCATTATGTTGATGTGCTTGCGTTCCAGCAAGAGATTGTCGCGGGAGTGGAGCGAAAGTTTGGCGTGCGATTGGAGCGGGAACCGGTCACGCTGGAGTAGGTTCCGGCCTTAGGAGAGCGTCCGCAGCATACGCGCTCGCTCGTCGGCCAGCATTACGGCTGCCGGTCCCTGGGCAACGGCTCTTCCGGCACGCAGCAGCACGACCTCGGCCCCGAGTTGCAGGGCTTCTTCCACATCGTGGCTCACGGAAAGCACCGGGATGCGGCGGGCGGCAAGCCAGTGCTGCATGGCGGGTAGAAGCTCATCGCGCAGCGCTCGGTCGGTGCCCGAGAACGGTTCATCGAGCAGCATCAGGCGACAGTCGGGAACGGCAAAGGCGCGCGCCAGGTTGACGCGTTGCGCTTCGCCGCCGGAAAGCTGCGCCGGTCGCCGGTCGAGCAACGGACCGAGCCGGAAGAGCTCGGTTATCTCCGCGATGTGGTCAGCGGCCCCGCGTGGCCGCCGCGCGTCAACCGGGAAGGCAATGTTTTCGCGCACCGTCAGGTGAGGAAAAAGAGTTGCCTGCTGCGGTGCCCAGCCAAGCTGGCGCAGATGCGGCGGCCGCCACTCGGGCATCTCCGCCAACTCCTCCCATCCGCCGTCTGGCCGGCGGCGGCCAAAGCCGATCAGCGTATGAGTTTCCAAACCCGCAAAGCCGCGCAGGATCGTGCTTTTGCCGCTTCCTGACGGACCGAACAGCAGCGTCCACGGCGCGGAAAGGCGCAGCGAAAGGCTGACGAAGTGATGGCGGGTACCCATCGCAAACAGGTGATGGACGTTGGCCGGGATAGGATCTCGGCTAGACAAGGCGGCGGGCCTTTCCCGAAGTTTCCCAAAGCTTCGGGGCGGCGCGGCTGTACAGCACCAGAAGCGCCACAAAGCTGAGCGCGACCAGCCACAACGCGGTGCGATTGGCTCCGGCGTAGTTCATCTCCTGCACCTGGTCGTAAAGCGCGATCGACAGCGTTCGCGTGACGCCGGGAATGTCGCCGCCAACCATCAACACGACGCCGAACTCGCCGACGGTGTGGGTAAACGTCAGCACCGCGCTGGTAAGAAATGCCGACTTCGCCAGGGGCAGCGCGACTCGTCGAAACACTCCCCACGGCGAAGCCCCCAGCACGCGCGCGGTGTCGATCAGGTTCCGGTCGACGCCACCGAAGCCTGCGACGAGCGGCTGCACCGCAAAGGGCAGGCTAAACACAAGCGACCCGAGCACAAGCCCCGAAAACGTGAAGGCCAGCGGGTGGCCGAGAACGGCGATCAACGCTCGCCCAAGCCCGGTAAGCGGACCAAGGCCGACCAGAAGGTACAGCCCCAGGACCGTCGGCGGCAGCACCAGCGGCAGCGCGACCAGCGCCTGCACGATGCGGCGCAGCGGCCCGCTTCCGAGCGAAATCCAATACGCCACCGGCGTGGCCACAAGCAGCAGGATCGCGGTGGTCAGGGCCGCCAGGCGCAGCGTGAGCGTGATCGCGGCCGTGTCCATGTGCGGCTAGTGTAGCTCGCCACCCTGCGGCAGCGCTTACCCGAGCAACTCCACGTAGGTCACCGCATCGCCCGCGAACGACACGGCAACCCAGTGGCCCATGAAAAGGTCGCCGTCGGCAAAGTACAGGGTGCCGCGGTTTGGCTCGTCCAGCACCTCGACGCTCGCCACAGCTAGCCTCGCTTCGAACGCGGCGCGATCCAGCAATGCATCATTCTCCGGGCGCCAGGTTTCGTTATAGGTGCCCAGCAAGGCGGCGGCCGCGGCCTGCTTGCCAACGTCCCGCAAAGAGATCAGCGTGCCGATATAGGCCGCGCCTTCCGGCGACAGCGTCGCGCCGTCCGCACCACCCGAGGCCAGGTAGGACGGGCAACCCACAGACACCTTGTAGGCCTCTCCATCGACCACATGGCTCAGTTCGGTCATGCCAGGCTCCAGCGATGCACCAACAGGACAGGACGGTTTGCGTCGAAGACAAAGGATTCGGGGCTTTGGTTGATTGAAATCAGGTCCGTCCGCATTTCAGATCTTTCCTCGTCGGACTTGTCGATCCGGTTGGTCCGACGCACGGCACGCGCCGTTATTGCGCCGGCTCCAGACCCAGCCTGGGCAGGTTCTGCTGCACGGCATCCGATGTGAGCCAGCGAAGGAAGTCGTGGGCCAGCGAGCGGTTTTGCGAGTTCTTCATGACCACAGCGCATTGGCGAATGGCCGGGTACGCTTCTGAAGGCAGGCGCACAAAGGTGCCGACCTCGCGAAAATGCGGCGAGTTGGCGATGGTGAGCGAAATCAGGGCGAGCTGCGCATTGCCGGACTCCGCAAACTGCGCGGTCTGCGCAATGTTTTCGGCGACGACCAGCTTCGGCTTCAGCTTGTCCTCGAGGTTCAGCTTACGAATCGCGGCCTCTGCGGCACGGCCATAGGGCGCGTGATCGGGATTGGCGATCGCCAGCTTGGTGAGACGAGGGTCGTACAGTGTGTTGTTCGTCAACGGCTGCAGCGGCGAGTCTTTCCGTGCCCAAAGCACCAGCACACCGCGCGCGTAGGCGGTCGGCTCCTTCTCGTCGCCAAGGCCGGCGGCAATCACCTGCTCCGGGTAGCTGTAGTCGGCGGAAAGAAAGACGTCCTGCGGGGCACCGTTTTCGATCTGCTGCGCAAGTGTTGCGGAGGAGCCAAACGAAACGATCAGATGCGCCCCGGTGGCATGGTCGTAAGCGGCAACCAGGATCGGCATCACGACCTGCAGGTCGGCCGCGGCGGCAATGCGCAATTGCTGCTGCGGTGCTGCCGGCTGCTGCGCCCGCGCGGCTGGAAGCGCGATAAGAAGCATCACGGCGAGTGCGGACGCGACGCCTAGCCGTTCGGACAGCGGGCCTTTACGGTACCCTAGGGAGGATGAGCGAAACGAGCGTATTGACGAGCCCGGCAGCCCACGAAGCAGCGAGCGGCACCATGTCCGGAACGATGAGTTCAGTTTCACACAAACTACGATGCACCGGCTGCGCCCGAAGGATCGACGGAATCGAGGCGACCAGCAACTTTCGCTGCATCGTTTGCGGGGAGCTGTACGAGGTCGTCTACCCCTGGAGCGAAAATTGGGAAGCGGAGGGCGCGGCCAGCTTTCGCCCCAACCCCGGCGCGCTGCGGCACCTGTGGGGGGAGCGCCGCACGTCGTCGATGGCGGTGGACCAGAGCGGTGTGTGGCGATTTCGCGATCTTTTGCCCATCGTGCTCCCGGAACAGGTTGTGACGCTGCGCGAAGGCAACACCCCACTCTATGAGCTGCCGAAATCGGCCGCGCGGCTTGGCTTGAACTGGCTTCTGGCCAAGCATCAGGGTATGAACCCGACGGGGAGCTTCAAGGACACCGGCATGACCGCGGCTCTAAGCGTCGCTGTCGCACAAGGGTACAAGTGGGTCGCGTGTGCCTCCACCGGCAACACCAGTGCGGCCATGGCGGCCTATGCCGCGCGCGCCGGGCTGCGCAGCATGGTGCTGATTCCCGAAGGCAAGATCGCCTGGGGCAAGCTGTCGCAGTCCATGGACTATGGCTCAACGACGCTGCAGTTGCGGACGGACTTCGACGGCTGCGTGCGGGTGCTGACGGAAATCGTGGCGCGGGCTCCCGTGTACCTGCTGAATTCGGTCAATCCATACCGGCTTGAGGGTCAGAAGACGCCGGCGTTTGAAATCCTGGAGCAGATGGACTGGCAGGTGCCTCACCACGTGATCGTTCCCGGCGGCAACCTGGCGAACTGCTCCGCGCTCGGCAAGGGGTTCGCCGAAATGCTGCACCTCGGCTTCATCAAGCGCGTGCCGAAGATCAGCGTGATCCAGGCGAGCGGGGCCAACCCGCTGTACACCGCCATGCTGAAGGACGGCGGCGAAACCCTTACCCCGGTCACGGCGGATACGCGGGCTTCCGCGATTCGCATCGGCAACCCGGCCAGTTGGAAAAAGGCGGTGCGGGTGCTTCGCGGCACCGGTGGCACGGTCGAGGAAGTGACCGAACAGGAGATTGCGCTGGCCAAAGCGGAAATCGGCGCGGAGGGTATTGGCTGCGAACCGGCCTCGGCGGTGACGCTCGCGGGGCTGAAGAAGCTGGTGGCGCGGGGGTTCGTCGGCAAGGAAGAAACGGCCGTCCTGCTGCTGACCGGCCACACCCTGAAGGATGCCGAGTACACCATGCTGTACCACCGCGGCGAGCTGCTGACGCGCGACGAACTCGCCGGTGCCTCGACCGCCGAGCGCAACGAATACGCCGAGCTGCGGCGCGAACCGGTGGTTCTGGAGCCGACCGCCGACGCCGTTCTCAAACTCCTCGATGAACGCATGAAGGCAGGGCAGGTACCCGCTTGAGCAGACCCCCGCTCCGCCTCAGACTGCCGGCAACTTCGGCCAATCTCGGGCCGGGGTTCGACGCTGTAGGCCTGGCCTTGTCCCTTTGGCTTACCGTCGAGGCCGAGGAAAGCGACGTTTTCAGCCTCAGTGCCAGCGGCCGGAACGCCGACGTCTGCGGCAATCTAGCGGAAAGTCTCATCCTGTCGACCTATCGCGACGTCCTGCGCAGCGCGGGCAAGACCGCGCCGCCTTTACGGGTGCGTCTTCAAAACGAAATCCCGCTCGGCATGGGGTGCGGGTCGAGCGCGGCGGCCCTGTTGGCGGGGGTCGCGCTGGCGAACCACTTCGGCGAGTTGAAGCTCGAGGGTTCGGCACTCGTCGCGGAAGCGAGCCGCCTGGAGGGCCATCCGGACAATGTAGCGGCCTGCTGGTACGGCGGCTTTACGGTGTCGGCCGAGTCCGCGGGCGAGATCGTTGCCGCCACATTCCCGGGCGACGCCCGCTGGCGAATCCTGCTCGCCATGCAGCCGGCAGCCCTGGCGACGAAGAAAGCGCGGGCTCTGCTGCCAGACTCGTACCCGAAAGCGGACGCTGTGTTCAACGTGCAACGAAGCTCGCTGCTTGTAGCAGCCTTCGCGCAGAAACGCCTCGCCTGGCTCCGAGTGGCCATGCAGGACAAGATGCATCAACCGTTCCGGAGAGTAGCGTGCCCCCTCCTGGCCGCGCTTTCGCCGCTTGCCGGCAGGGACGGCGTCGCCGGCGTGGCGCTGAGCGGAGCGGGGCCTTCGGTGCTTTTGGTTCTGGAAGAGGATGCGAAGGAGCACGACATCCGAGCGCAAATCACACAAGCCTGCTCCGGAGCCGTGGAGGTGCTGTCCCTGCAAATCGCGGGCGCGGCCGAGTACCTGTAGGAGAACGCCTGCCCGGAGAAGCGTTTTGCACCGTTCCCGCATCTACTATGAGGGGATTGCGACTACATCGTCCCTTGAAGGAGAGTTGAGACATGGCTGGACAGTTTGTGAGCGAAGTGAACGACAGTGACTTTGAGGCGCAGGTATTGAAGTCGGAAACACCGGTGCTTGTGGATTTTTGGGCAGCCTGGTGCGGTCCGTGCCGCGCTCTCGCTCCCGTCGTAGACCAGGTAGCGGGCGAGTACCAGGGCAAACTCAAGGTCATGAAGATGGACGTCGACAAGAACAATCTGACGCCCGGCAAATACGGCATCCGCGGCATCCCGGCGCTGTTGATCTTCAAGGGTGGCAAGGTGGCGGAGCAGATTGTCGGTTTCGTGCCCAAAGAGCACATCGATCAGGCCCTTGGCCGCGTGATTACCGCCGGTGCCGCGGTCAACGCATAAGCTTTTGAGGTGTTGAAAGGCCCGCAGTTTACGCTGCGGGCCTTTCTGCGTTCGCGTGCTGTGCGCAGCCGTTGTAAACTGAGGTATCCATGCTAGAGTGGCTGCTGTTTCACGGGATCGTCATTGCGTTCTTTATCCTGATGAACAGCTTCTTTGTCGCGGCGGAGTTTGCCCTGGTGAGCGTTCGAGAGACGCGCATCGAGCAGATGATCGCCCTTGGTCGCCCCGGCGCTCGCACGGTGCAGGCCCTCAAGAACAACATTGAAGAGTTCCTGCCGGCGGTGCAGTTTGGCGTTACGATCGCCGCCCTGGCGCTCGGCGGCATCGGCGAACCGGCCGTTGCCGCGGCAACCATGCGCGGATTGGCAAAGCTGTCCTGGCTGCCCGGAGCCGACGCTCACGCCCTTCTGTACGCCCACACGATCGCCGTTATTGTGGCGTTCTGCGCCATCACTTACTTTGAAGTTTTACTTGGAGAGCTGGTTCCTAAGTCGTTGGCTTTACAGCGCGCGGAGCGGATCGCGCTCGCTGTGGCCGGACCCATGGACGTGTTCATCCGGATGACCCGACCTGTGGTCAAACTAATGAACTCGTCGGCGACCCTGGTCTTGAAGCTTTTCAACGCCCCTCTGCGCGGGGAAGGCGGAGCCCATTCCCCGGAAGAGCTGAAATCGCTCGCTTCGGCCACGCGCCGAGTCGGTCTCCTGCCCGCGTACCAGGAAGAAATCATCCACCGCGCCATTGAGTTGAACCACGTGGTCGTTCGCGAGATCATGACGCCGCGCGGCAGGATATTTTCTCTCGCGGTTGACATGCCGCTGGAATTGGCGAGCGCGCGCATCATCGACGAACAGCACTCGCGCATTCCCGTGTTCGACGCACGCAGCGGGCCCGAGCATGGGGGCACGAACAACATTATCGGCGTCGTGTACTCGAAGGATGTGGCTCGGCTGATGCATTTCCGCAGCGTCAGCCAGGGTCTTGGAGGCATGGCGCCGTCGGGTCTCACGATACGGCAGGTGATGCGCGACGTGCTGGTCGTGCCGGAAACCAAGCTCGTGGTCGAGTTGCTACAGGAGTTTCAGGAGCGTCGCCAGCTTCTCGCCATCGCAGTCGATGAGTTCGGGTCCACAGTGGGCCTGGTCACCGCGGAAGACGCCTTGGAGCAGCTCGTCGGCGAACTGGATGACGAGTTCGATCTTGGCAGCCGCATTCCGGTGCCCGCTGCGGACGGCGGCCTGCTTCTGGATGGGTCGGCGATGCTGCGCGACCTGCAAACGCAATTGCGCTGGAAGCTGCCGCGCGAGGCCGGGGTAGAAACCCTGGCCGGCCTGCTGCTGGCCAAGCTGGGGCACATCCCGGCAGCCGGCGAACGGCTCGATCTGGACGGGCGGCGTTTCATCATCGCCGAAATGGCCGGCAAGCGCATCGCTCGCGTGCGCATCGAAGAGAAAACAACAGCCGTCGCCGGGGATGAAGAAATCAATCTGGTGGCAGCAGGGGAGGGCCGGTGAACGCTGCCGGTGTGAGGTCGTACGGGCAGATTTTAAAGAAGGCAGCTATGACCGTGCCTGTTCTGTGGGTAGTGATCACGGTCGTCTTTCTGCTGATTCACCTGGTGCCGGGCGACCCGGTCGTGCAGATGCTGGGCGAAGGGGCCTCGGGTGCCGACGTGGATGCGCTGCGCCACGCCCTGAAGCTCGATTTACCACTGCGCACGCAATACGTGCAGTATTGCCGCGGCCTGCTGCACGGTGACCTGGGCAGCTCACTGCGGCTGCACGACTCCGTGACGCACCTGCTGCTGCAGCGATACCCGTATACCCTTGCGCTGGCGGCGGCGGCGTTCGTTCTGGGTGTTGGCCTGGCGATTCCAGCTGGCGTGCTGGCAGCGCGGCATCGCGATGGCTGGATCGATCGGCTGATTGGCGTGACGAGCCTGACGGGGCTGTCGTTCCCCAATTTCGCTCTCGGGCCCATCCTGATTCTGGTGTTTGCCATTGGGCTGGGCTGGTTCCCGGTGTCGGGCGCGGGCAGCGGCTCTGCGGCGTTTCTGCGTCACCTCACGCTCCCGGCGGTTACCCTTGGGCTGGGCTTGGCAGCCGTGCTGACCCGTATGGTGCGCACGTCGATGCTGGAAGAGCTGGGCCAGGAGTACATCCGCACGGCGCGCGCCAAGGGCCTGAGTGAGAGCACCGTGGTGTATCGGCACGCGCTGCGGAACGCCTTGAACCCGGTGCTGACCGTGGTGGGCCTGCAGTTTGGGGGGCTGCTCGCCGGAGCGATCGTGACGGAAACCATCTTCAGTTGGCCGGGGTTGGGACGCCTGACGTTGTCGGCAATCTCGAATCGGGACTATGCTCTAGTGCAAGGCTGCATCCTGACGGTGGGGCTAACGTATATTGCGGTGAACCTGCTGACCGACGCGGCGTACACGCTGGCTGACCCCCGGCTGCGGCGCTGACGGAACGCACAGGATGAGCGGGAGGCGAGGCCGGTATGAGAAGTGGAGTTGCCCGCAGCTTGGCGAAAGCGACGCTTGGCTGGTCGTTGCTTGGCTGGCCGGTGCTTGGGTGCTCAATGTTGACGGCGAAGGCGCAAGTAGCGCAGAACAAGCCTATTCCTGTCCCGGGCGCTCCTTTGCCGACCGCCGTGGCGCAGCCCTTCCACGACAAGCACTACGGCGTCCGCTTCCAGGTGCCCGCGGGTTGGAACTTCGTCCAGAAAGACCTGCAGGTGAGCACATTCCATCTGGACGCGCGGACGGCGGCTCCGAAAACGGAGATGCGCGGGGTTGCGGCGATCGACTTCAATCCGTATCCGCTGTCGACCTTCAGCGGAGCGCTTTTCTACTACAGTGTGCAGCGCCACACCAATGACCATGAGTGCGCATTGCAGGCCATGACCGGGGCGGAAGCCAACCGCGATTCGGAGCCGATCGGCGGCCTCGACTTTCTGCATGGCCACGACGAACACGGCGCCATGTGTATTGAATCGCGGGATGAGGTGTACACGGCGTACCGCAAGGGGTCCTGCTATCGCTTCGACCTGACCGTGAACACTTTCTGTTCTATTTCCAGCGGGGCATTGGAAATGACGATCCGTCAATATCAGGATATTGAAAAGAAGATGGACGGCATTCTCGACTCCGTCGTTCTGGACTGGCACCCGGTGCCTTCGGACGCTCCCAAGTCGACGCCGAACCGGCGTTTGCTTCCGGCCATCCCGCCGGAAAAGCCTGCGCCCGTGAAGGCGACGCAGGCGGCCCTGTAGGGCCCGATCCGCGTCACTTGGGCGTGACGGCTATTTCCACCATGCGGGCGGTCGGAACCCGGTTGCCGATGTCCACGAAAGCCATGCTGATGGGCAGCTCAAAGCGCCTTGCCCCCACGCTGCCGGGGTTCAGATAAAGAACGCCGCGTCGATGCTCAAGGGAGGGTTTGTGCGAGTGGCCGCTGACGACACAGGCGATGCCCGCGGCTTCAGGATTCAGGTCGAGCTCGGCCACCGAGTGCACAAGATAGAACAGGCAGCCGGCGAGCTCGACGGCTTCGGTGGCCGGCAGTCCGGCGCACGGGCCGGAGCGATCGATGTTGCCGCGAATGGCCGTTGTGGGCGCCACGGCTCGCAAAGCGGTGAGGATCGCGG
>CALMON010000268.1 GCA_937871785.1 uncultured Granulicella sp. | reverse complement strand
TCGGAAATCTCAGGACGCGGTTTCAATGTTGCGCCACCTTCCGGTTTTCACTAGGGCTCAGTGAGTAGTCTGATCGCTTCCGTCGCATCGGAGGACTGTGCGGTCACTTCGGGAGTATCCACAAAATGATAAGAGACGAAACGGGATGCTCCGTCACGCTCCATGCGATTGAAGAAATAGCAGGCGTTCTTGGCAGATTGTCATTGATGGTTCGCTCCGTCTCCGCGGCCTCGAGTTCTTAAGCGACTACGAGCAGCTGTTGTTCAGTGAACTTCCCCGCACCTTGCAGCGACGCATTTTGGAAACTCAGGTAACAGTTTTTCTGAAACAGGAGAAGACCCCACCTGAAGTTAAGTTCAATATTTTCAAGCGAATCAACACTGGTCATCATATTCGGGTAACCCTTCAGCTAAACACCTGTCTTATCGCCCGTGCCGAAGTTGCGGGCGGGCATTCCGGCTTTGCAAGAACTACCGATTCGTCAAAACCATGGTTGTGAGAGCATGAGTCGGGCCTCTACGTACGCTGCTCCCGCTTCAGTTCAGGTGTGCGAATGTCTTACTAGGGTATACCCCAAAGCAACGTAGCAAGTTGAGCCGAACTGCGTTGCAGAAGAGTACTTTTAGTCATTATGCTACGGGTCACGCTGAAGGCCAAAGACCCTAAAGCAACACAAAAGTTCTAGAGCCGCGTACCTCCGGCAGCGGCTCGGCAACGTGAAAGCAGGTCTCCTCTGGCGAGAGATTTTGGGTTATACCGGACGACGGTCTATCGTAATCCCAAGCGCAAGATTAGAGGTCGAGCATGATTCATCCAGGTCTGGCTGCATTGAAGCATTGGGATCGGGAAGAGTATGCAGCGGGGTACCGCGCCCGCTTCTCGGACATCCCGGATTCCGAGACGGGACACCATTGCTGGCGTTGTGGATGGGAAGATGCCGACACCGAGGCTCTGGAGTCGGCTCGGCACAAGCAAGCTCTCGCCGAAGGCAGGGAGGATCACTTCGAGCACACCTGGGGCAGTCTCTTCGACTCGGGCGAAGAGGCCAGGGCCAACGGCATTGCATTCGATCCAGAAAGAACGGAGCCTTGGAAAGAGGGTTGGGTCGCCGTCGATATCAATCTCGGGATGCTTGCGGAGCGCGATCAGGGATGAAGCGGGGAAGACAGCTTGCGATGCATTGTCCGTGCGGCCGGCAGAAGATCCTTGCGCAGGGACTATGCAGTACCTGCTACACGCTTCGGAGACAGGACGAAGCGCATTTCGGGGGCTTGCGAGAAGCGGTTCTGGAGCGAGACGGTTATCGCTGTCGCGTGTGCGACGCTTCAGGCCGCGCCAAACGCTCGATCATCGTGCATCATCGCGTACCCGGAAAGTCCGTACTGAACCTCATGCTGTCGCTTTGCCCAGCTTGTCACGCAAAGGTACATAGAACCAGAGCCGTGCTGTCGGCTATGCCGCCTCTGCTGCTGGAACTTTGGCGTGAGCAGCATCCTGGAGGCCACGAGCAGGTTCAGCTGAACTTCACAGTTGCAAAGGCAATGTCACGGTCTATCCCGATAGATTTCGAGTCGGTTGATCCCATTCCTTTGAAACAAACTGAGGTCGGTGCGTGACGTTCTCTTGCGAAGTAGAGGCTGCCATCTAAGGCAATCTTGAAGCTTTCGGTCGCACCTGCGACTGATCTGGAGCGACTAAACGGCGGGGCTTCTGCGCTTCTGCTCACTGGTTCAGCTCCAGCACGACCATACCGTTGGTGCGCTATCGAACAGAGGCTCAGCTTCATTCATGAGCGGGTCGGCCATCCAAGCGATTGCCTTCTTCGTCAGAGCTGTATGGATGAACGGGACCTGCCTTCCAAGGCCGGCCTACAACGTAGTCAAAGCTGCTGAACCTCGAACGCGCACGATGTCGTTTAGGCTCTCCGTCAACCGCAGAGAATCAAGGTGACGCACAATGGACATTCAATCCTCAGAGACAGCAGTTGAAAACGTAGCAGGAAAGTGCATCAGCTCCATAGCGGTCTACACCGTCGCCCCGTGCGAACGTGGAATTCGCGTGGTGTTCTTAGATGAAACGGAGTTGAACATCCATTTCACTCAAAAGACCGAGCTGGAAGCGGAGATCATGCTGTATCGGTGGGATCAAGGTGAGCCGCGGGTCCTGAAGAAAAGCGCTGCTTAGAGTCGCGTAGCTGAATTGACGACGAGAGGCCATACCGAACGGCTGGCCGCTCGGGGTTTGGATTTTTACGGGTTTTTGGCAATGATGAAGGTGGGGTGGCCACGCACCACCCTGGGGTGTCGAAACCCCACAACAACAGAGTGTGCCCTCACCGGCATGCTTAGGAACTCCCTTCGCCTTTGGCGTCGGGGAGCCTGTGACGTATGTCCAGGCTTCGCGGCTAAAGGTCACAGCACCCCTGTTGTTGTCGGTTTCGAACTCCCCGACCACGGGTAAAAGGGCCGTTTGCGGGGGCGTACCGCAGACGATTGATCTAGACCCTGTCCAGGAGTTAGCGATGACCCCCTATAAGGATCAGAGTGAAGAGATCCGCAAGATCGCGGACGAAACAACCCGGCGGCTTGTTCTCGAAATAGCACGGGCTCTGGTCGACGACGAGGAATCCATCTCTGTCGAAGTGTGCGACGTAGATGGCCTAAGCACGGTGCGTGTGAGGCTCACCGCGTCTGATTTAGGCAAGGTGGTAGGGGCACAGGGCCGAACGGCGCGATGCATCCGTTCTCTCTTGACCGCCTCGGCAACGAAGTATGACCGGCGCTACGGACTAGATATCCGAGCTCACGAAGCGTGAGCATCTGTCCGGTGCATGAGCCGACTTCGATAGGACCGACCCGCTCCCGTGGGGTTGAGGCAGGGTGACTGGCGGCGTAACTTGCTACAAATGCGTTTTTCGTTACCGACCCAATTGGCTGTTAGCTGGCCACTCCTGAGTTCCCGGTCTGCCGTCAATGTCGGCAGATACGAGGTCCTGTGATATTGCCGGTGCTCGAGAATATGCCCAGAGCACCGGCGTTGCGGGGTAATATTTACGCTCCGGCCTGGAGCTCTTGCAAGATCCGCTGCGTTATTGCTACGTGCTCTTTGAAAACGGCGAGCGATAGTGTTCCAAGATGCCGTCCCTGGCCTTCTGCCATGTTGCTTTTCGGCGGAGCCGGGTGCCCAAGATAAGCCTGGGTCAAATCCCGAAGTTCTTCATGGTTTTCCAACTGAGCCGCAATGTATGCCTTGTCAAACTCAGGACCGGCAGGAGCATTCTGAATCTTTTCCAGCGTTGCCTTGGCTTTCGCTGTCATGGTTGGGATCGGCGTGCCAAGGTCTTTCAACACGGTCGTAACGGCGATCGCTTCGGTCAGCTCAAAGCCTGCGAACTCCTTGGCGTCGGGCTTGGATGCGCGTTCGACCGCGATCTTGCTCGTCACCAGCGAAAGCTCTGCGCGACCGATGACAGCCATCCCAAACTCCTTCACGTTACTGGGGTTCATCATGTGAGCCCCGGGATCCGTGCCAATCGTAGGACTATCCTGCGCGAAGCTAGTGGCAGCGGACGAGAGCGCTAAACCTGTAAGACCCAAGCCAGCGGCGGTCGCGCCCTTAAGAAAACTCCGACGGTTGGCGCTCATATGGTTTGGTTGGTTCTGGTCTGCGGTTGAATGGTTATTCATGGAACTCCTGAGGTGGAAACTGCTGTTGCGTGCATGGAAGAGGGAAATGCGTGCGAAGGTCCGCAGAGTGAGGTGCTCACCCTTGAGATTAGGAGTAAGCTAACGATATGACAAGAACGCACGAGAAAGTCGGGTACCCACCCAAAAGTAAGGTAAAGGAACCACGCGGGCATACGAAAGAAGACTGGTCCGGTGACGCGGCGGAAGAAGCTTTCAAACTTATAGAGGGGCGCTGGAAAATGATGATCCTCTTCCATCTTTTCGATAAGAAGACGCTGCGCTTTTCAGAACTTGAGCGTGCGATCCCTTTGGCGTCACAGAAGAT
>CALMON010000267.1:1351-9294 GCA_937871785.1 uncultured Granulicella sp. | reverse complement strand
GGCCGGCCGGGTGGGTGTGGAGGGTGCTGCGCGCACCGGTCGCGGTGTTGATCACGGTGACTGTCGCGTTCGGGATGACGGCCCCGGAAGCGTCGGTTACCATGCCACTGATGCCTCCGTCGACTCTGCCGTTGACGCTTCCGCTCTCAAATGTTTGCGGGGTCAGTTGAGCTTCCTGTGCGACAGCGATTTCCGGACGGTGCGAGTAGATCGGTTGGGAAAGCGGCTGAATAAAGCTTTGGGGCGCTCCGGCTACCAGAGAAAGATGGACGTTGATCCAATCCGTTCCAGTCGTGTTGTCCACTACGGACCAGCCCTGGAGCGTGGCGGTGTTTTTGTTCGATCCGGTAAAAAGGATGCGGTAGGTGGATTTCCAGATAGGAACTTCGGAGATGTACGAGACGCGCAGTTCGCGGGTGCCCGTTCCGAGATCTTCCAGGGTCAAGTGACGCAGTCCCTGGGAGCGGTTCGCGTCGAGAAGCTTAAGGTAGCGGGTGACGTTCGCCTCCAGCGCGGAGTCGAGAAGGCGCACGGTTGTGTTAGTGGTGACGGCGAGAGTGCGTACATCGCCGGCGTCCGAAATGATGGTGATTAAGAGCTTCTGCGGAGCGTCGTCACTCGCGACATCGGCTGCGGAGTGTCTCGACCCACCGATCGTTTGGCCGGTTTCCACGGAAAGGAGCCGTCCGGTGATGGCCGCCGGTCCTAACCGAACTTCAACACGAGAACCGCGGATCGAAGAGTAGAAGCCAGCGATGGTCGGGCTGCCATCGAGAGCCAGAGGGAGTGTCTTGAGTTGCTGGTCCAGGGGCGTTGTGGAATTATAGTCGGCTCCGGAAATACGACCGCCGTTGAGATCTATGGCTGTGAGCGACTGAAGAACGTCATTGAGTTGGCCGCTCGTGAAGTCGATGGACACGTCGGCATTGCCGGTGACATGGCCGGTGTGCTCGAAAAAGCCGACGCCGTTCTTGTACAGAGAAACGCGCGTGACCGGCAGAGAGGTAGGACGGTCGGGACCGGGTGTGGCGACTGCGCGGGAGGCGGACGGGTGCGACAGGTGCATGGGGGCCGCGGCGTTTTGTTGGGCGTCGGCGTGGCGCGCGGGCGACACGGAGGCAAGGGCAAGCAGAGCAGCGGTGAGGGCGGGCGAGGCAGGGCGCATGGTGGACGCTTCCTTTGAGATTGACGCTGGCGGTGTGTGCCGCTACTGAACAGAACGGAGCCCGGGACGCATCTTGCAGGATACTTTTCTGGGTTTCTTAGACGCCGCAAAGCGCCCGACGACACCTGTGCCGTTCCACACCCCCGATTTTGCGGTGAAGGGATGCCTGGGAGGGTGGATGTGACTGGTGGTCACAGTGAGCCGACCGCACCCGGGGGGCATGTGTTGGCTCGGTGTGATAGGTTTTGAGGCGTTGCAAGGAGTAAGGGAATGGCGATGTTTGGGCTGACGGACGAGCAGGAAGAGTTGCGGCGCGTGGTGCGGGCGTTTGCGGAAAAGGAAGTGCGGCCGCATGTTTCGGAGTGGGATGAAGCGGGGACGTTTCCGGCAGCCGTCGTCAAGCAGCTGGGGGAACTGGGCCTGATGGGCGTGATCTTCCCGGAAGAGCTTGGCGGCGCGGGGATGGGTTATGTGGAATACGTGCTGGCCATCGAAGAGCTTTCGCGCGTCGACGGCAGCATCGGCATTATTGTGGCGTCGCACAACTCGCTTTGCACCAATCACATCATGCTGGCAGGCAATGACGCCCAGCGGCAGCGCTGGGTGACGAAGCTGGCAGCCGGAGAGTGGCTGGGCGCGTGGGGGCTGACCGAGCCCGGGTCGGGGTCGGATGCTGGCGGAATGCGTACTCGGGCTGTGCGCGGCGAGGGCGGCTGGGTGCTCAACGGATCGAAAAATTTCATCACCAACGGCAGCTATGCGGACTGCGCCGTGGTGCTGGCGAATACAGACCCGGCGAAGGGAACGCATGGCGGGGTGTCGGCCTTTCTGGTGGAGCGCGGAACTCCGGGGTTCCGGCCGGGCAAAAAGGAAAACAAGCTGGGACTGCGGGCGAGTGACACAGCGGAGCTCATCTTCGAGGACTGCGTGGTGCCGGAGGAGAACCTGATCGGCCGCGAAGGCGAAGGGTTCAAAGACGCGATGCGGGTTCTCGATGGGGGCAGGATTTCGATTGCGGCGCTGGCGCTGGGCATGGCTCGCGGGGCGCTCGATGCAGCGTTGAAGTACGCAACGGAGCGGCACCAGTTCGGCAAGGCGATTGCGGATTTTCAGGCGATCCAGTTCAAGCTGGCGACGATGGCGACGGAGCTCGATGCCGCATGGTTGTTGACGATGCGGGCGGCGCGCATGAAAGACGCCGGGCAGAAGGTGACGATGGAGTCGGCGATGGCGAAGCTGTATGCCAGCGAGGCGGCCTGCCGGATCTGTGAGGAGGGCGTGCAGATTCATGGTGGGTACGGCTTCATTAAGGACTACCCGGCGGAAAAGTTCTACCGCGACGTGAAGCTCTGCACCATCGGCGAAGGAACGAGTGAAATCCAGCGGATTGTGATTTCGCGCGAGTTGCTGAAAGGTTTGAAATAAGGGGGGAAACGGCGGCGCATCCGTTACGATGGGGAACATGAACAATCTGATCATCGTGACTGGCGCGGCGGGGTTTATCGGACGGAACGTCGTCGCGGAACTGAATGCGCGCGGCGAAGACAATCTGATTCTGGTCGACGAACTGGGCAAGGATGAGAAGTGGAAGAACCTGGTCGGGCTGCGGTATGAGGATCTTGTGTCACCTGAGGACTTTCTGGGTCTGCTGGAGCAGGGGGAGTTTGCCAATGCGCGCGCTTTGATTCACCTGGGTGCGTGCAGTGCGACGACAGAGAAAGACGCCGATTATCTGCTTCGCAATAATTACCAGTACACGAGGGTGCTTTGTAATTGGAGTCTCGAGCACGAGGTGCGCTTTGTGTATGCGTCCAGCGCGGCCACCTACGGTGACGGAGCGGAAGGATATGACGACGCCGATGAGGTAACACCTACGCTGACACCGCTGAATATGTACGGATATTCCAAGCAGATGTTCGACGCATGGGCGTTACGTCATGGGTATTTCCGCAATATTGTTGGATTGAAGTATTACAACGTGTTTGGACCCTATGAGGACCACAAAGGGGACATGCGTTCGGTCGTTTCGAAGAGCTATGAGCAGATCCGAAGCCTTGGCGTGGTGAAGCTTTTCAAGAGCTATCGTCCGGAGTTCAACGATGGCGAACAAATGCGGGATTTCGTTTATGTGAAGGATGCCGTCGATATCACACTCCACTTCGCGCTGCAGCCGTTTGGGGCACCCGGGGGGCTGTTCAATTGCGGCACTGGGGAGCCCAGAACCTGGGTCGACCTGGTAACGGCGGTGTACTCCGCAATGGGACTGGAAAAGAAAATCGAATTTATAGAAATGCCCGAGGTGCTGAAGGGAAAGTACCAGTACTTCACGCAATCCAAAGTTGCTAAGCTACGAGCCGCAGGCTATAAGAAGGCCTTCACCTCTTTGGAAGAGGGCATAGGTGACTATATTCGAAATTACTATGTTCCGCGCGAAGGGAAATAGCGCGCTTCGTTCTGCGTGCGCGTGTCGACAGGCTTTCGGCAATATTGTTCTGCGTCGCAATCTGAAAGTAGAAAACAACCATGCATACTGTAAAAGCCATTTATCCCGGTACGTTCGATCCTTTGACGAATGGTCATCTCGACTTGATCATGCGCGGTGCAAAGATTGTGGATGAACTGGTTGTCGCGGTGCTGCGCAATTCAGAAAAAGGTGAGCCGCTCTTTACCGTTCCGGAGCGCGCGGAAATGATTCGCGAAGCAACCCACTCCTTCGGAAACGTAACCGTCGCAACCTTTGATGGATTGCTGGTCGACTTTGCGCGGGAACAAAAGGCAAAGGCCGTCTTGCGCGGTATCCGGGCCATTTCGGACTATGAGTATGAATTCCAGATGGCGATGATGAATCGTAAGTTGAATCCTGATATTGAGACATTATTCATGATGCCCGCCGAGAAATACACCTATGTCAGTTCGCGGCTGATCAAAGGAGTGTTTCGCCTGGGTGGGGATGTTGAAGCGCTGGTGCCTCCCCTGGTGATGGAACGGCTGAAAGCCAAAGTCGCATTTAGGTAGTCGATGCGACGAACGTGTCTGTAAGAGCATGGAGCAGAGAGCGTCGAGCGCTGAGTGACTTCGTGGGGTAGGCTGAAGCGATCGAGGAAGACAGGATGCGGTGACGATTCAGGACCAGTTTGGGCAAATCGATATTTACGTGTTCGATCAGATTCTGCGTGGGAATATCGCACCCGGAATGCGTGTTCTGGATGCAGGTTGTGGGTACGGGCGCAATCTCGTTTACTTGTTGCGGAGTGGCTGTGAGGTGTTCGGTATCGACGGCAATCCCGAAGCCGTGGAGCATGTTCGCGCTCTGGCGCGGGAGCTTGCACCGGAACTTCCGGCGTCGAATGTTACGGTTGGCGTGCTTGAAAAGCTGCCCTATGCGGCCGCGTTTGCGGATGTGGTGGTGTGTAACTCCGTACTCCACTTTGCGCGCGACGAACGGCACTTTTTGACGATGGTGGAAGAGCTTTGGCGAGTGCTGCGGCCGGGAGGGCTGCTGTTTGTGCGGCTGGGGTCTCGTATTGGCATGGGCTTCGAACGAATACGGGCGAACGTGTACCGCATCGGCGACGGGTCGGAGTGGTTCCTTGTCGACGAGGCAGCCTTGATGGACATGACCGCGCAGTTGGACGCCGTGATGGTGGACCCGTTGAAGACCACGGTCGTGCAGGACTTCCGGTGCATGACAACCTGGGTGCTTCGCAAAAGGCTGTAGCCGGAGAACCAGCGCAGGTTCCTCGGCGATGCTACGGAATGGACGCGAAGGTCGTCGAAGGGTTCTGCGCGACGCGGTAAACTAAACGGCATGAGTTCAGCGACCATGACAAAGACCGTTGCCGACCGCATCGACCGCATTGAAGTGTCGGCGACGATGGCGATTACGGCCGAGGCATTGAAGATGAAGGCGGCGGGCCTCGACCTCGCGGATTTCGGTGCGGGCGAGCCGCATTTTGCGACGCCCAGGCACATAAAAGATGCGGCCATTGAGGCCATCGAGAAAAACTTTACGCGCTACACCGCGGTCGCGGGCGTGCCTGAGGTTCGCAAAGCCGTGGTGGACCGGCACAAGGCGGATTTCGGCACGGAGTACGCCGTCGACGAATGCGTGTTTACGACGGGCGGCAAGCTGGCGCTGTTCAACGCCATCCAGGTGCTGGTGGATCACGGCGACGAGGTCATTCTGCCCGTGCCGTACTGGGTGAGCTTCAAGGACATCATCCAGTATGCGGGCGGCACGGTGGTGCTGGTCGAGAGCGACGAGAAGGAAAACTTTCGGATTACCGCGAAGATGATCGAAGCGGCAATCACCGCTAAGACGAAGGCAATCATACTGAATACGCCATCGAATCCTTCGGGGGCTGTTGTAAGCCGCGAGGACCTCGAAGGCATCGTGCGGCTGGCGCACAAGCATGGAATTTACGTGTTGCTTGACGAGTGCTACGTGTACCTGTCGTTCAACGGGGAGCTTCTGAGCGGAGCATCGTTTACGGATTGTAAGGAACACGTGGTTGTTCTCGGGTCACTGTCGAAAACGTACGCAATGACGGGCTGGCGCGCTGGCTTTGCGTTGGGACCGAAGCCGATCATTGCGGCGATGGGCAAGCTGCAGTCGCAGAGCACGTCGAACACGGCGAGCATGGTGCAGCGCGCGTCCATTGCGGCCCTGACGGCCAGCCAGCAGTGTGTCCTTGACATGCGCGCGGACTACATCACACTGCGCGACCGCATTCTCGCCGGCTTCCAAACGATCCCCGGCTTGACGTGCACGGTACCCGAGGGCGCGTTTTACGTGTATCCGAATGTGTCTGCCTTCTTTGGCAAGGGCGGCATCAAAAGCGCGAGCGACGTGGCCGCGCGGCTGTTGACCGAAGCGCGCGTCGTCACGGTGCCGGGTGAGGCGTTTGGGACTAGCGAACATATTCGCCTGTCCTATGCGGTGAGTGCGGATGTGATCGACAAGGGCGTTGAGCGTATTCGCGAATTTCTCGGCAACTTACAGTAGGCGCACGGGCTTCAGACCGAAAGGGGAACTCCCATCAAGAACGGGACGCATCAGGTATTTGCAGCGGTGGTGCTGGCGGGCGGCAGCGGGACACGGTTCTGGCCGAGGAGCCGGCGCGCCCGCGCGAAGCAGGTGCTGCAACTGGACGGCGAGCGCACAATGATCCAGCAGACTTTGGCGCGGCTTGAAGATGTGGTGCCCGACCATGATGAATGGGTGATTACGAACGATCTGCTGGCGGGCATCATCGGCGGGCAATTGCCGGAGGTGCCGGCGGACAGGATCTTGCGCGAGCCTGAAGCCCGCAATACGGCTCCAGCCTGCGCTTTGGCGGCGTTTCTGCTGGAACGCGAAACGCCCGACGCGGTGATCGGCGTGTTTCCTTCAGACCACACGATCGGCAATGTCGCGCGTTTTCACATGATCCTGCGAGCGGGCATCAAGCTGGCATGTTCGGGCGCGAAAATGGTTGTGCTGGGCGTTCCTCCGACGCGCGCGGAGACGGGATACGGCTATATCGAGCTGGGCGCCGCGGTGACTCCGACGACCGTTGGCGGTGAAGCGATTCCGGTGCGCCGGGTGCGGCGATTTACGGAAAAGCCGGACGCGCAAACCGCACGTGGGTTCATGCGGTCCGGCAATTATGTATGGAACAGCGGTATGTTTCTCTGGTCGGCGCGCACGCTGACCGGGGCCATCCGCGAACACGCTCCGAAGATGGCTCCATTGCTCGAAAGGATTGCCGCGGCCTACGGAACACCGCACTTTGAGCAGGTGTTTGCCGACTTATACGCGCAGTGCGAATCGATTTCGATCGACTACGCCGTACTGGAGCCGCGCTCGCACAAAGGCGAAGCGGAAAGCGAGCTGTATTGCCTGCCGGCGGATTTTGCGTGGAACGACCTGGGATCGTGGGCGGCGCTGCATGAGTTTGTTTCCGAAAACACGAATGTCGTGAACGCGAACGTAGTGGAAGCCGCACATGAGGTGCAGATTAATTCCTCGGGCTGCTATGTCTATTCGCCGGGTAAGGCGGTTGCGTTGGTAGGCGTCAAAGACCTTGTGGTCGTCGAAACGGACGACGCGCTGCTGATTACAACCCGTGACGGGTCGCAGGATGTGGGCAAGGTGGTTGCGGAGCTGAAGAACGCGGGGCGGCTGGATCTGGTGTAGCGGCGGCGCTCCGCTGATCCGCGGAAGAGAACAAGCAGGAACTCTGGCTCTGGGAAGCACGGGCTGAGGGTTGGAGACTCATGAGCGAAACAACAGTGGTGAAGTTCGGTACGGACGGCTGGCGGGGTATTATCGCCGACGACTTTACCTATGCGAACGTGCGGGTGGCGGCGCGGGCGGTTGCGCATTATGTGCTGGCGGAAGGAAATGCGGCGGCAGGTGTGTGCGTCGGGTACGACACGCGGTTCGGCTCGCGAAGCTTTGCGCGCGTCGTCGCGGAGGTGCTTTCAAAAGCGGGCATTCCTGTCTGGCTGGCCGATAAGGTGACGCCGACTCCGGAGTTGTCGTTCGCCGTTCGTGGGCGCGGAGCCGCGGGCGGTGTGATGATTACGTCGAGCCACAATCCGGCGGAGTGGAACGGTGTGAAGTATAAGGCGAGCTATGGTGGGTCGGGGAGTCCTTCGATCATTAAGGCGATCGAGGCCAACCTGCTGAAGCCGCTGCCCGGGGCGGCGACGTCCGCGGCCATCACCGAGGTCGATTTTGAGCCGCCCTATGTCGCAGCGCTGGAAGCCTTTATCGATCTGCCGAAGATCAAGT
>CALMON010000267.1:0-1341 GCA_937871785.1 uncultured Granulicella sp. | reverse complement strand
GCTACCGCTTCCTGATCGACACGATGTACGGGGCGGGCAAGGGATATGTGGCGGGTATTTTCGCACGGGCCGGAATACCGTTTGTCGAGTTCCGCAGCGAAGTGAATCCAGCCTTCCCGGGCATCAATCCGGAGCCGATTCTGCCGCACATCGCGGCGACGCAGAAGGCCGTCGTCGAGCACAAGTGCAGCGCCGGGCTGATTACCGACGGCGATGCGGACCGGATTGGCGCAGTCGATGAGCACGGCAACGTGGTGGATGCGCACAAGATCTTCGCGATCCTGCTGCAGTGGCTCCTCAAGCGCAAGGGCTGGCCAGGCGCGGTCACACGCGCCTTCAACACGACCAAAATGCTCGACCGCATCGCCGCGAAGCATGGGCGCGAGCTGGTGGAGCATGGCATCGGCTTCAAATATGTGTGCGATCTGATGCTGGAGCGCGAGGTTCTGATCGGCGGCGAAGAGTCGGGCGGCGTGGGTATTTCAAAGCATCTGCCGGAGCGCGATGGGCTGTTGAACAGCTTGCTGCTGGCCAACGTGATGGCGGACGAAGGCAAGACTCTCGGCGAGCTGGTTGCGGCGCTGCAAGCGGAGTACGGCGAGCATCATTATGGGCGGCTCGACATGCACATCAATGACGAGCTGAAGCAGTCCGCGATACAGCGTGGCTCGGCCGGGGTGAGCGAGATCGCCGGGCTGAAAGTGTTGCGCGTGGAAACGCTGGACGGGATCAAGTTTTTTCTGGAAAATCCAGCGTGCGCAGGACTCGAAAACGCCGCCGAAACGTGGCTGCTGCTGCGCGCAAGCGGCACCGAACCGCTACTCCGCGTGTACTGCGAAAGCTGCTCGCAGGCGAGCGTCGACCAGGTGCTGCAAGCGGCCGAGGCGTTCGTGCTGGCAGGGGAAGCCTGATGGCCGCGTCGACCGTTCGGTGCGCTGGGCTGCTGTTCGACATGGACGGCGTGCTGGCGGATTCACTGGGCAGCGTGCGCCGGAGCTGGCGGCGCTGGGCGGCTGAGTACAGCGTGGCGGACGCGGCGACGCTCGACATCCCGCATGGAACTCGCGCGGTGGATATCATCCGCCTGCTTCGGCCTGACCTCGACGAAGCGGCTGTGCGGGTCGCGCTGCGGCGTATCGATGAGATGGAAGTGGCCGACCTAGACGGCGTGGTGGCGCTGCCCGGCGCGGCGGAGCTTTTGCGCTCCTTGCCGCCGGACCGCGGGGTGATCGTGACGTCGGCGCGCAAGGAGCTGGTGGTCGCGCGGCTGGGAGCGGCGGGGCTCGCCGTGCCGGACCGGCTGGTGACGGCGGACGATGTGCGTGAAGGCAAGCCGCATCC
>CALMON010000266.1 GCA_937871785.1 uncultured Granulicella sp. | reverse complement strand
AACCATGACCCCGATCAACATCCTCACCTCTACAGCCGTCCCCCTGCCGCTGCCCAACATCGACACCGACCAGATCCTCCCCAAGCAATTCCTCAAGCGCATCGAGCGCACCGGCTACGAGAACTTCCTGTTCTATGACTGGCGCTACGACCTCGACACGCCCGACCACGTCAGCGAGAAGAAGGATTTCGTGCTCAACAAGCCCGAATACAAGGGCTCGCAGATCCTGCTCGCCGAAAAGAATTTCGGCTGCGGCTCGTCTCGCGAGCACGCCGCCTGGGCCATCAACCAATATGGCTTCCTCGCCGTCATCGCGCCCAGCTTCGCGGACATCTTCTTCTCAAACGCCGGCAAAAACGGCATCATCCTCGTCCGTCTTTCGGACGCTGACGTTGAAACCCTCATCGGCCGCTCGACCACCAACCCGAAGCACCTGATCACTATCAATCTTACCGAGCAGACGGTCACGGATGACGAGGGCTTCCACGCGACCTTTGAGATCGACCCGTTCCGCAAGCATTGTCTATTGAACGGCCTCGACGACATCGGCCTGACCTTGCAACATGTCGAGGCGCTCGACCGCTTCGAGTCCAAGCACGACAACGAGTTCTGGCTCGCGCCGAAGCCGGTGAACGCATGAAACGACTTCTCAGCATCCTGCTTTTCCTGTGTGGCCTCACGGCCGTCGCGCAGTCACCCGCGCCGGCTCCCGCCCAAATCGGATCGTCTCACACCGCGTTCCTTGCATTCGCGGGCGCGCCCGCGCAAACGGATGTGCAACGCGAGCAAACCCGTGTTCTCTATACGAGCCTGTACCAGGCGATCGCAGGCACCGGTCGCTATCAACTGGTAGCCACACCCGCTGCAGCAGAGCTCTGCATGGAGTTTTCACTTCTTGAGAACGCTTCCTTCAGTGGTTTCCGTCTCGCGATCTTCGATTGCAAGCTGCACGCATTGCTTTGGACTCTCGATCAGTCGGTGCAACCTGCGCTAAGAAGTGCTGCCATTCAACGCAATATCGATGCTGCGACAGCACAACTGCTATCGGATCTCAATACCCTAGCCTCCGGCAAAATTCCAGGAGCTCTTCTACCCAAGAACCAAAAGAATTAGAGCGTGCGCTACCTTTGTTTCCCGCCAGGCTGGGGTTTGCCAGACCAGTCGCACCGTGGATGTATGCTTCATCGTTTTCGCCAGCCTTCTGCTTCCCGCCCCCGGCGCGTGGCTCGTCCACTACCATCAACCTGTCTGCGTCGGCTGTTGCAGCAAGTAAGTTCCTTTGACCACCATGAAGCAGTCTCGCCAACTTAATCGCCGCAAGCTCCTTCGCTCCTTTGCCTGCTTATCGGCGAGCGCGGCCCTGCGCGGCCGCGGGCTGGCGGCGCGAGCGGCCGCACCGGCACCGGTCACGCTGCCACCCTGGAGCGAAGGCTGCTTCGACATCCACCACATCGACACCGGCCGCGGCAACTCCACGCTGCTCATCTTCCCCGACGGCACCACGATGATGATCGACGCCGGCGCGGTCGCCTCCGCCACGCCGGGCACGCTCGCGCCCGCGCGGCCCAACGACAAGCGCCGCCCCGGTGAGTGGCTCGGCCGTTACGCGCTCGCGCACCTGCCCACGCACACCGGCTAGCCGCAGCGGCTCGACTACTTCCTCGCCACGCACATCCACAACGATCACGTCGACGGCCTTGCCGATGTCGCCGCCGCCATCTCCATCAGCACCTGCATCGACCGCGGTTTTCCTCGCTACGCCGTCAGCCAGCAGCCGTCCACGGCCACGTTTGCGAAGACATATCTCGCGTTCCTGCAAGCTCGTCTCGACGCCGGGCAGAGGGTCGAGGCCGCTCGCGTGGGCTCGACGACGCAGATCGTCCAGCAGCGCCAGCAGACCGCGCAATTCGGCTTTCGCGTCCGCATTCTGGCGGCAAACGGCAACGTGTGGAACCGCGACACCAATGCGGTGGAAGCGCACCTCGACGCTCTCCCTACTGCCAGCAACGAGCACGGCTACGAAAACCTTTTCTCGACCGCGCTGCGCTTTGAATACGGCCGCTTCAGCTACTTCACCGGAGGCGACCTGACCTCGGACACCGAAGATGGCCGCCATCCGGAGCAGGATATCGAGACCCCGGTTGCGCGCGCCTCCGGTCCTACGGAAGTCGCCGTCGCCGACCACCACGGCTACTTCGACGCCTGCGGTCCGGCTTTCACCAACACACTCGACGCGCAGGCCTACATCATCCCTTCGTGGGACATCGGCCATCCCGGCTCCGCGCAGATGCAAAGGATGCTGGGCGCCTGGGATTCAAGCAACTCGAAGGGAACGCACGACGTTTTCGCGCTCGAACTCCTGCAGGCCAACGCCCTGCTCAACCGCCGCTTCGCTCCGCAGCTCAAGTCGCAAGGGGGCCACGTCATCGTGCGCGTTGCTCCTGGGGGCGAAAGCTACAAGTTGTACGTGATCGACAGCAATGTTGAAAACGGCAACGTCATCGGCAGCTTCGGCCCGTACACCTGCCGAGGTTAAGCCCCGCAGCTACGCTATCGCCACAAGGACCAAGATGAGCAACGAACCTGTACCCGGGAAAACAAAATCCATCGCCCTGACTGAAGGACCCTCGCGCGCCGCAGCCCGCAGCTACCTGCGCGGCGTCGGCTTCAGCAAAGAAGACCTGCACAAACCCATCATCGGGATTGCCAACACCTGGACCGAGATCGGCCCGTGCAACTTTCACCTGCGTCAGGTCGCCGAGGCCGTCAAGCAAGGCATCCGCGAAGCCGGCGGCACGCCCATGGAGTTCAACACCGTCACGATTTCCGACGGCATCACCATGGGCACCGAAGGCATGAAGGCGTCGCTGATCTCGCGCGAAGTGATCGCCGACTCAATCGAGTTGGTAGCCCGCGGCAACAGCTTCGACGGCCTCGTCTGCATCGCCGGCTGCGACAAGAATATGCCAGCCGCCATCATGGCGCTCGCGCGCGTCGACATCCCCGGCCTGATGCTCTACGGCGGCTCGATCGCGCCGGGTCGGCTCGCGCAGGCCGACGGTACGCACAAGGACATCACCATCCTCAACGTCTTCGAAGCCATCGGCTCGCACGCCGCCGGCAAGATCAACGACGACCAACTCGAAGCCGTCGAAGCCGCCGCTTGCCCCGGCCCCGGGGCCTGCGGCGGGCAATTCACCGCCAACACCATGGCGATGGCGGGTGAGTTTCTCGGCATCTCGCCGATGATGATCACCGGCGTGCCTGCCATGTCCGCCGAAAAGCACGAAGCCAGCCGCGAAGCCGGTCGGCAAGTCATGGAACTCGCCCGCCAAGGCATCCGGCCACGCCACATTCTCACGCGTGAAGCCATCGAAAACGCCATTGCCGCGGTCTGCGCTTCGGGCGGCTCAACCAACGCCGTGCTGCACCTCATCGCCATCGCGCGCGAGCTCGATATCCCGCTCACCATGGACGAGTTCGACACCATCAGCGAGCGCACGCCGTTTATCTGCGATCTGTCCCCCGGCGGCAAGTACGTCGCGAAGGACTACCAGGACGCCGGCGGTTCGCGCCTGCTGGCGCGGCGCATGAAGCAGCGCGGCATCCTCCACGATCAACCCACCGTCAGCGGTCGCACGCTGTTCGAAGAAGCCGACGCCGCTATTGAAACGCCTGGCCAGCCCGTGATCCGTGAATGGTCCGATCCTTTAAAACAGACCGGCGGCCTCGTCATCCTGCATGGCAACCTCGCGCCGGAAGGCTGTGTCATCAAGGTCGCCGGCCACGAGCGCCTGAACCACACCGGTACCGCGCGCGTCTTTGACTCGGAAGACCTCTGCTTCGCCGCCATTAACGAAGGCCGCATCAACCCGAGCGATGTTCTGGTCATCCGCTACGAAGGTCCGCGCGGTGGCCCCGGCATGCGCGAAATGCTCGCCGTCACCGCCGCCATCAAGGGCATCCCGGAGCTTTCGGAAACCGTCGCTCTCCTCACAGACGGCCGCTTCAGCGGAGCCACACGCGGCCTCATGGCGGGTCACGTTGCACCGGAAGCGCAGCTCGGTGGTCCCATCGCCGCCGTCCACGAAGGTGACACGATCACCTTCGACATCCCCAACCGCAAGCTCACGCTCAACGTTTCCGACGAGGAGATCGCTAGACGCCTTGCCACCTTCAAAGCTCCCGAGCCCCGGTACAAACGCGGCGTGTTCGCCAAGTACGCCAACAGCGTAAGCAGCGCCAGTGAAGGCGCGGTGACGATATGAATTCGGTAGCAATCTTGGAGTAAGCAGTCGTGGAGTAATAGGTAAATGAAATTCATACGCGATCTACTCTTCTTGGCGAGCTTCGTCTTCTTGAAGTACGTACGTGCGACATTGCCGTTATTGCTGATGATCACAATCCTGTATTTCGATTGGGCTAGGGAATGGTTCGCATCGATCTATCCGCTTCTTGTCTTTGCCTTAGCTATTTGGCGTTCGGTTCTAAGTCACAATCAGCTGACTAGCTGGTTCACAAAGTCTGAAGACGAACCACCTGTAAGAGCGTACAAGCGTGTGAGGTGTTCAACGGCGCTCGTATTTTCAATCTCTCTCGGAGCGGCTGTATGCATTTTGGGCTTACTGCTACCGACTCACAAAATGGCGAGGTCATTCTCCGTGGAGAGGATTCATCAGCAGGAGCGAAACACAGACCCCGACGACTAAGAAAGGGCCGAAGGCCCGCCGACATACCAGCCTAGGTCGAAGGCCTGGGTCCACGACCACCAACCAACCG
>CALMON010000265.1:10438-20151 GCA_937871785.1 uncultured Granulicella sp. | reverse complement strand
CCCGTGTGCGCCCACGACGCGACCGAGGAAATCGCAATCCCCAACCCCACCAGCACCAGCACCACCCCAACGATCAGCCCCGTTTCGAGCGTAACAAACCGGAACCAGCGGTCGAAGCTTTCGTCCGCGGGCAACAGGCCCTCGGTCGTGGCGAACACCTTGGCGGCCACGCCGAAAAAGACCAGTTGGAACCCGAGCAGGACGGCGGCGGCGGCGTAGGCCAGCGTGTCGACCCCAAGATTAATATGGCCCAGCGGCCGCTCCGCCGGCAGCAGCCAGGCCATCAGCGCAAAGCCGAACAGCATCAGCGCCAGGCCGGGAAGCAGAAACAGCCAGCGCGGCGAATACATCAGCAGAAAACGGAAGTGGCGCCAGCCATCGCGCCAGGTCTTCAGGTGCGGCGGGCGCGAGCGGCCGTCCTTTTGCAGGGTGGTCGGCACTTCCACCATGCGCTGCTTCAGCAGCGACGACTTCACCACCATTTCGCTGGCGAACTCCATGCCCGTGGTGCGCAGCGCGAGACGGTCGTACGCGTCGCGCGAAAACGCGCGAATGCCGCAATGGAAATCGCCGATGGGCGCGTGAAACAGCGTGCGACCCATGAAGCTGAGCACCGGGTTGCCCAGGTAACGGTGCAGCGGCGGCATCGCTCCGGGGCCAATGCCGCCGGCAAAGCGGTTGCCCATGACGAGATCGGCGCCCTTGCGCAACTCGGCAAGGAAGCGTGGGATGTGCGCGAAGTTGTAGCTGTCGTCGGCATCGGCCATCAGCACGTACGTTCCCCGGGCCGCGACAATGCCCGCGTTCAACGCCGCGCCATAGCCGCGCACGGGCACCGGAACCACCCGCGCGCCGTGGTCCGTGGCGATCCCCTGCGAGCCGTCGGTGGAGCCGTTATCGGCCACCACAACCTCCCCGGAAATCCCATTTTCGCGCAGCGCGGCTAGCGCTTTATCGACGCAAACGGCCAGGGTTTCGGCCTCGTTCAGGCACGGCATTACCACGGTCAGCTCGACGGGCGTTTCGCGGTCGGCGGCTTCATGGCTGGCAGCCGCCCACAGGTCCGCGGCCGTCAGCCCGGTGGCGGCGGCTTCAGCCTTGGCAAGCGCGGCGGGACTTTGGTCGTCGATCACTTGGCAGCCTCGTTGCCGGAGATTCCAGCAGGAGCCGGGTAGCCCGGCAGGTTGAGCGGAAGAGCGTACAACTTGGTTTCGCCGAGCCGCACCCAGCCGGCCGACGCGGGGTGCGACGCGTTCATGTCACCGGGGTCAAAGTACCCGACCAGCACGCGCGCGCCTTGTTGCCGGACCACGTCGTAGGTGGCGGCGAGGTTCGGCGTGGCCCCCAGCTGCTCGATCAGGTGCTCGGCGTCGGGCTTGTAGATTTCGGTCAGCACCCGCACGCCCGCCAGACGTGCCCAGTAGTTATCGTACAGGCAGGCCGTCGTGCCCACGCAGGCGATCTCGTCACCGGGGCGGACACCCATGGCGTTGAGCGCCGCCGCCGAATCGAAAATGGCGGGGTTCGACCAGCCGTGCGTAAGGCTTTGGACTGACTCGTCGCGCCGCTCCTGCAGCGCTTCGCGAAGGCTTTCGCCGAGCGCCAGAAACGCCATCAGCACCACCAGCGCCGATGCCGCGGGCCGCAGGCTGGAGGCCGGAAGCAGCCGGGTCCGACTTGCTTCCAAACTGGCGGACGCGGAAATCTGCAGCGCGGCAAACAGCGGCAGCACCACCGCAAGATACGCCACG
The DNA here is from genome assembly GCA_937871785.1 of uncultured Granulicella sp. Classification (GTDB taxonomy): domain Bacteria; phylum Acidobacteriota; class Terriglobia; order Terriglobales; family Acidobacteriaceae; genus Granulicella. The sequence continues at coordinate 18,400 of CALMON010000265.1, read as the reverse complement.
GTCACATAGCGTTCTTCGACGTTGACCATCCCGTACAGCACCCACATCGCCAGCCCCAGAGCCACCGAGACAACCCAGAATCGGTTGCGCAGCCCCGGCCGCAGGCGTGCCCCGGCAAACAGCAGGACCGTGAGCAAAATCAGCGGCTCCGGGTGGTTGAGCAGGTAGCGGAACACCAGCGCGAGGTTGCGCGAGTCGCGGCGGATGAGCCCGTGCACGCTCATGTGCGGGACGATGTGGTCGTTGAAAAATGTCGTGTCGAACCACGCGGGATAGGTGCCGTACGGCAACTGCTTGTAGCTGTATACGCCGGGCGAGGCCAGCAACTGCCGCTCCGGATGGATGAGGTGGACTTCGGCCGAACCGAAGTCGTTCGTCATCCACGGCTCCAGGTGCATTTTTTCCGTGCCGCCCACATACCACGCGTAATTGAGCGAGCCGGAGTCGCCGAAGTCGAGGCGGTGCTTCTGTTTCGAAAGCGCGGCGACATAGGGCCCGGCGACCGCGGCAAACACGACGAACGCCACCGCGCCCGCGACGAGAGCGCGCGTGAGCCGCTGCCGCTGCACAAACGCGGCGAACAGCACCAGGATGCCGACCGACAGAAAGGCAAGCACAAAGGCGAACGACTTCGCCAGATAGGCCAGCCCAAACGCGAGTCCCATCAGCGCGGGATACAGGAAAGGGAGTCGGGCGGAGTTCGCGGCGAGCGTGCTCATGAGTGCGCCGAGGCCGGTGAGGATCAGCGCCTGCAGCAGGGCGTCCGGACGCACGCGGCCCATCGAAAGCTCGCGTTGGCTGGAAATGACGATCAGCGCGAGACCGAGCAGGCGCAGGGCGTTCAGCGAAAGCAGCGGCGCGGGTTCGATAACAGTCCGTGGCGCGGGCCGCTCCCGCAGACGGTAAAGCGCGGTCGTGAAGAAGAGCATCGCCGCGACCTGCGCGAAAAAGATGAGCAGGTTGATCCAGTAATACGCGTTCAGCTCGGTGTAGCGCGTGGCGGGGTGGAACAGCACCTGCCCGAGCCACAGCATCGCCGGGTACAGTGGATGCCAATAGGCGTTTACGGCTCCGGCCCAGTGATGCGCGTGCAGCAGGTCGGCGATGTCCATGTACGACACCGCGTCGCCGTCGACGTTGTAACGGTCGTAGCGCATGGCCAGGTAGGCAACGGGCACCAGAAGCGCGAGAAACAGCAGCAACGGCCTCCGCAGGGCGGAGGGAGCGGGCGTGCTTCCAAGGGACGAGGGCAGGGCCATGGGGTCTGGCCCTAGAATACCGCGCAGACGGGCGAGCGGGGGAAAGAAGTCGCCAAGGGCACGGCAAGCGCGTGCGGCGGTCGTTATGGGTAAGTCGCCTTTCAAGGCTGACCCTTACTCAAACTGGGAACTGACAACCCGTCACTGAACCGTCCCAAGGGTTTGGGAGGTACGGGAGCGGTCCGGGGCTGAGCCCGGTGCTTCCGTTACGTTCCGCAAAACGTCTGCCGGACACACTGCTCGGGCCGCGCCGGAATCGTGTACCGCGCATGCTCCGGCTGATCGTCGAACGGGTGCGCGCCTACCCGCAGAAGTTCTTCAAACGGTGAGAAATCCTTCCGCTGCTCCGCAGCCTCAATCACTTCCTGAACAAAGTGATTGCGCGGAATAAACGCCGGATTGACCTCGCGCATCGTGGCCGCGTGGTCTTCGGGACGCCCCGATTCTCCCTGCAACCGCAGCCGCCAGCGGACGGCCCAGGCATCGAACGCCGCGGGGTCGGCGAACAGCGCGCGGACTTCTTCGTCGGCGGCAGAGGACACGGCGCTCTCACACAGACCCCGGAAGGTCAGGGTGAAGTCCGCACGACTTTCGGCCATGCACGTGAGCAGGTCTTCCGCCAGCGCGGCGTCGCCGTCGCGCTCCCAGTTTCCGTCTACGGCGAGCCCCAGCTTGCGGCGCAGCCCGGCGTAGCGGGCCCCCTCGTATTCCGGGGCAAACGTCGCGAGCGCGTCCACCGCCGCCGTCATCCCGGCTTCGTCGCCGCCGGCTTCTTCTTCCAGCAGCGGCAGCAGGGCTTCGGCCAGGCGCGTCAGGTTCCAGTGCGCCGCGTTCGGCTGGTTGCCATAAGCGTACCGGCCGCCGCGGTCGATCGAGCTGAACACCTTGCCGGGCTCATACGCCTCCAGAAACGCGCACGGTCCGTAGTCGATCGTTTCGCCCGAGATCGAAGTATTGTCCGTGTTCATGACGCCATGGATGAAGCCGAAGTTCATCCACTGCGCGACCAGCCGCGCCTGGCGGCCGATCACACCGCGCAAAAACGCGGCGTACGGCCGGTCGGTCTCGCCAGCTTCAGGGTAATGCCGCGCCATGGCGTAGGCAGCCAGCATGCGCAGCCCTGCAACATCGCCGCGAGCGGCGAAATACTGAAAGGTTCCCACGCGCAGGTGGCTCGCCGCCACGCGAGTGAAGACCGCTCCCGGCTGCGGTGTTTCGCGCAGCACGACCTGCCCGGTAGTGACGGCGGCGAGAGCGCGCGTGGACGGAACGCCGAGCCCCGCCATCGCTTCACTCAGAATGTACTCGCGCAGCACCGGCCCCAGCGCCGCGCGGCCATCACCGCGGCGCGAAAATGGCGTCGGCCCGGAGCCCTTAAGCTGGATGTCATACCGTTTGCCGTCGAGCCCGACTACTTCGCCGAGCAGGTTGGCGCGGCCGTCGCCAAGCTGCGGCACGAAATTCCCGAACTGGTGCCCCGCGTAGGCGATCGCCAGCGGCTCCGAGCCCGCAGCCAGGCGATTGCCGGCCAGCACTTCAACGCCCGCGGGGCTGCGCAGGGCTTCCGGATCGAGCCCGAGCTGCCGCGCCAGCGCATCGTTTACCCGGATCAGCTTCGGAGCTGCCACCCGCACCGGGTCGGTCCGGCGATGGAACGTCTGCGGCAGCCGGGCGTAGGTGTTGACAAAAGGAAATGCGATCTCGGCCTCGGCGGAAGCCGCTGTATTTGCCGGAAAGTCCGTGCGTGGCATCGTTTCGGAAAGGCCCATGGCTATCTGATGTCGAACTCTTGCTTGGGGAATCACCGCAACCGGGGTCGAGCCGGGTATTCTAGGAGCACCTGTGGAAACAGCGTCCAATCTCGTGTGGCTGTGCCTGGCCGGGATCGTGTTTGCGATCACACTGGCGGGCCTGCGCCGCGACGCCGGGCACAGAAGCGCGAACGGCACCGGCACCGCTTCCCACAAATCAGCGCTGACGACCGCCGCGCTGCTTTGCCTGCTGCTGCTTCCCGTCGTCTCGCTGACGGACGACAAGCTCGACAACCGGCAGGCACCTCTTCCGCTCGCCGCGCAGGCCTGGCACCTGGCGTCCGAAGGCGGAGCCCTGGGGCTTGAGGCTGTGTCACTGCTGAGCGCGTGCTTCCTGCTGCTGACGTGGGCGTTTGCGCCCAAGCCGCTCAGCGCGCGGCAAATCGGCTGGAACTCCCGGCCGAACGCCGTGTGGCTGATGCGCGCGCAGCGGCTCAGACCTCCGCCTGCCCCAGGTTCGGTCCCCGTCCCCCAGCCCCGCTTCGCGGTCTAAGCCCGCTCCCCGTCTGTACTTGTCCGCGCCCCATCTTTCGCCCGCGTGCCGATGCCCTCCCCGCCACGTCCGCTTTGGAGTCCCTGTGCGTAGACAAACCCTGTTTTTCCTGCTGCTGGCTTCGGGCCTGGCACACGCGCAGGCACCATCGCCGCCGCCGTTGCCGCAGGCCCCCGTTCCGGCTACAGCACCGGCTTTTTCTCCTGCGCCTGCCGCTGCTGCAAGTCCGCTTCCCACTGCCGGCACCCCCCTGACGCTCGCGCAGGCTCTGGATCTCGCTCACCGCGCCAACCCGACGCTTGCCGCCGCCGCGCAGCACCTGGCCGCGGTGCGCGCGCTTGAAATCACCGCCGGCCTGCGCCAGAACCCCAATCTGGTCTTTACGGGCCAGGCGCTCAGCACAGGGCTGGAAGACCCCAACGGCCCCCCGGTGGAGTCGGCCGGCGTGCAACGACTTTTTGAGCGCGGCCACAAGCGCGACGCGCGGCTCGACAACGCCCGCGCCACTACCGCGCTCACCGGCTTCCAGCTCGACGACCAGCGCCGCGGGGTCGACCTGGCTGTGCGCCAGGCGTTTTCGCGCACGGTGTACGCGCAGGCGGCGCTCGCGATTTCGCGCGAAAACCTCGCCGGCTACCAGCACACCGTGGAGCTGATGAAGTTTCGGCTCGACGCCGGCGCGGTCGACCAGACCGACTTCGATCGTATCGAGCTGCAACTGGCTGGCTTCGAGTCCGATCTTGAAAACGCGCAACTCAACCTCCTGCAAGGCAATATCGCGCTGCAAACGCTGCTGGGACTCCCCACCGCGGCGCCGGGGTTCGCCATTGTTGGCACGCTGGACCCTCCCCCGGTGACGCTGACGCTCGACGACCTCCACGCCGCCGCGCTGAGCAACCGTCCCGACCTTAAAGCCGCCGAAGCGCAAACCGAGGTGAACTCCGCCGCCATTCGCCTGGCCCGCGCCAACGGCACCGCCGACCCCACGGTCGAAGCCGACTACGAGCACAGCGGCCGCGCCAGCACCGTGGGCGGCAGCGTCAATCTTCCCCTGCGCTTGTTTGACCGTAACCAGGGCGAAAAGGCACGCTCGGCCTTTGAGCTAGAAAGCAGCCGGCTGGCGCTGACGGCCTCGCGCAACCAGGTGCTCGCCGACGTGGACACCGCCTGGGCCGGGTACCAGACCGCGCAAACCCAGGCCGCGCGCTACCGCCGCAAGTACCTGGCCGAAGCCGCCCACGTGCGCGACAACATCGAGTTCAGCTACCGCAACGGCAACACCACGCTGCTCGATTACCTGAGCGCGCTGGCCGACTACCGCCAGGTCAACCTCACCGCGCTCAACGCCGACCTGCAACTGCTGCTCGCGCTCGAACAACTGAGCTACGCGGCCCACACGGAGATCCTGCCATGATGAAGAACAGGGAACAAAAGGGGCGAGGGCAAAAGGCCTTCGCGGCGGCAATGTGGCCTGCAGGGCTGGGGCTTCTGCTGCTGACCGGCTGCCGGCACAAGACCGAAGCGCTGCCCGACCAGCCTGCCATCGCCGGTATCAAGCTGGCGACCGTCCACACGCAAAGCACTACCGATACCCTGACGATTCCGGGCCGCGTGGAAGCCGACCCCGAGCACCTCGTGCACATCTACGCGCCGCTGAGCGGCCGCCTGCTGAACATGACCCTGACCCCCGGGCAGGAAGTGAAAAAGGGCCAGGCCGTGGCGCAGTTGCAGTCGGGCGATGTGGCGCAGGCGCGCGCGGATTTCGAAAAGGCCCACATTGAAGTCGTCCGTGCGGACGGCGCGCTCACCCGCGGCAAGCTGCTCTACGCGCATGAAGTGCTGCCGCAGGCCGAACTGCAGGACCTGCAGGCCACCGACGCCGCCGCGCATTCCGAGCAGGAGCGCTCCCGCCAGCGTATCCACGAGCTGGGCTTTTCAGAAACAGGCAACAGCGACATCACGGTCGTCACCGCGCCGATTTCGGGCACCGTGCTCGACATCGGCACGTCCGCCGGGGAGCTGCAGCGCTCGCTTGAAACGACCGCCGGCATCGCTACCGTCGCCGATCTTGATACCGTCTGGGTGACCGGCGACCTTTACGAACAGGACCTCGGACTTGTGCATCGCGGCGACCCGGTCGGCATCACCTTCCCGGCTTATGCAAACGAAACCCTTCACGGCACAATCAGCAACATCGGCGACGCGCTCGACCCCGCCACCCACGCCGTCAAGGTGCGCGTGGTGCTCGCAAACCCCGGCCACCGCTACAAGCCGCAAATGTTTGCCAACCTCAACATCGCGCGTCCAACGGCGACGCACATCCTGCTGCCGCTCGCGGCTGTGCTGCATGACGGCGAGGTCGCCGAAGTCTACGTGCCGGCCGGCGCTGGCAAGTACAGCACCCGGCAGGTGACGACCGGAGCGGTCGTCCACACGAGCAGTGGCGACCAGGTGGAGATTCTGCGCGGCCTGCGCGACGGCGACCAGGTCGTAACGGAAGGCGCGGCGTTTCTGCGCCAGCCGGTGGCGGACTGACCATGGGCGGCTACCTGAACGTTCTTCTCCGCTACCGCACCATCGTGCTGATCGTGCTGGCCGCCGCGCTGGCCGCGGGCACGCTTGGCGCGCTTAAGCTCGACGTCGAAGCCTACCCCGACCCGTCGCCGCCGCTGGTCGAAATCATCACGCAAAACCCCGCGTGGTCGGCTGAAGAAATGGAGCAGCAGGTCACCGCGCAGGTGGAGCAAACGCTGAACGGCACGCCGGAGCTCGAACAGGTGCGGTCGATCAGCATCTTCGGCCTGTCGGACGTGAAGCTCTATTTCCGCTTCTCGTCGGACCTGTTCCACGACCGGCAGGAGGTGCTGGCGCGCCTGCAAACGCTGACGCTGCCCAGCAACCTGCAGCCGCAGCTTTCGCCATGGTCGCCCATCGGCGAGATTTACCGCTATCAGCTTGAGGGACCCTACACGCTCAACCAGTTGAAGGAAACGCAGGACTGGCTGGTGCGCCGCGAGCTGAAGCAGGTGCCCGGCGTGGTCGATATCACCACCTTCGGCGGCACCACCAAGCAGTATCAGGTAGAGCCCGACCCCGAAAAACTGCTCGCTCATGGCGTTACGCTGCCGCAACTGACGGCAGCCATCGCCAACTCGAACGCCAATGCCGGGGGCAACTATCTTACGGTCGGCGACCAGAACATCAACGTCCGCTCGCTCGGCCTGCTGCACGGCATGGACGACATTGCGAACATCGTCATCGCCCAGAAGAACGGCACACCCGTGCTGGTGCGCGATGTGGCGACAGTGCACGAAGGCTATCAACCGCGCTTTGGCAAGATCGGCCGCGGCGTCGCCGGTCAGCCCGATCAGAAAGACATCGTCGAAGCCATTGTGCTGCTGCAAAAGGGCGGCGAAAGCCTGCCCGCGCTCGATGGGCTGAAGAAGCGCATCCACGAGCTCAACACCGGCACGCTTCTGCCCCCGGGCATGCACATCAGCACCATCTACGACCGCACCCGCCTGATCGACCAGACCACGCACACGGTCAAGCACGTCATCATCACCGGGCTTGTGCTCGTCACGCTGATCCTGCTGCTGATGCTGGGCGACCTGCGTACCACGCTGATTGCGGCGGCCACCATCCCGTTCGCGGTACTGTTTTCGTTCTCGATGATGGTGCTTACCGGCCGCTCCGCCAACCTGATTTCGATCGGCGCCATCGACTTCGGCATCCTCGTCGACGCCTCCATTGTTGTGCTTGAAAGCGTGTTCCGCCGCTTGTCGCGCCGCGCCCCTGGCGAGCCTGCCGCGCCTTCTATCGTGCAGGGCGTTACGGACGCCGGCCGGCCTGTTCTGTTTTCCACCCTCATCATCCTGGTCGCCTTTATCCCGCTGTTTACGATGGAAGGCGTCCCCGGCAAAATCTTCGCGCCGATGTCGGTCACCTACGGTTTTGCGCTGATCGGCGCGCTGATGTTTGCGTTGATTTTCGCGCCGGTGCTGAGCGCCGTGCTCGCGCCGAAGGTGTCTGCAATCGCGGTTGGTGCCGCCGCTCCGCATGTGGTCGATCACGCCGCGGAGGGCACCATCCTGAGCCGGTTTTTCGGCCGCTACTACGCGCGCGCATTCGACTACGCGATGCGCCACACCCGGCTGCTGTGGACGGCCGCCGGGCTTTCGCTCGTGGGCGCGGTGCTGCTGTTCGTCTTTGCCATCGGCGGCGAGTTTATGCCGCCGCTTGAAGAAGGCAATCTCTGGATTCGCGCCACGCTGCCGCAGGACATCGATGGACCGATTGCGGGCGATCGAATTCATCCAGACACCGGCCGGCGCCGTCTCCGGAGCGTAGCTCGACGCGGTCTGCCAGATGCGCAGGAACACGGCCTGCCGCACTTCCG
>CALMON010000265.1:0-10428 GCA_937871785.1 uncultured Granulicella sp. | reverse complement strand
GCCGCAGGACATCTCGTTTGAGCGCGGGGCCGCGCTCGCCGACCAGCTTCGCGCCGACCTGCGCCAATTCCCCGAGGTCACGCAGGTGGTTTCGCAGATCGGCCGCCCCGACGACGGCACCGACGTGACGACCTTCAACAATCTCGAGTTCGGGGTCGACCTCAAGCCGTCCGACAAGTGGCCGAAGGCTCTTCACGGCGATAAAGACGAGCTCATCGAGCAGATGCAGCAGGTCTTTTCAAAGTATCCCGGGGTCGTTTTCGGCTTTTCGCAAACCATTCAGGACAACGTGGAAGAAGCCATGAGCGGCGTCAAGGGTGAAAACTCGCTAAAGCTCTTCGGCGACAATCTCGACGAGCTTACCCGGCTCGCCGACCAGATCGTCGGTGCCATGAGCCAGGTGCGCGGCGTGGCCGACGCCGGCGTATTTACCGTCAACGGCCAGCCCAGCCTTGTGATCGACGTGAACCGCGCGGCGGCGGCACGCTACGGCATCGCGCCGGCCGACGTCAACGCCGCCATCGGCGCCGCGGTCGGCGGCGCGCCCGTCACGCAGATGATCGAAGGCGACCGCCGCTTCGACATTACGGTCCGCTTCCCACAGCAGTATCGCTCGGGGCCGGACGCCATCGGCCACATCACGCTGCCTACGCCAGACGGCGGCCGCGTCGAGCTGTCGCAGATCGCGAACGTCGGCATCCGCGAAGGCAGCTTCCAGATTTACCGCGAAGGCGGCCGCCGTTACATCCCCATCAAGTTCAGCGTGCGCGGCCGCGACCTCGCCGACACCATTACCGATCTCCAATCGCAGCTCACGCACAAGATCAAGCTGCCGCAAGGCTACACCTATACCTTCGCGGGCGAGTTCGACTCGCTGCGCAAGGAGCAGCAACGCCTCGCGGTCATTATCCCCATCTCGCTCGCCGTCATCTTCTTGCTGCTGTACCTGCAATTCCAGCGCTGGTCGGACGCCATCATCGTGCTCGCCACGCTGCCCTTCTGCGCGATCGGCGGCATCCTTTCGCTGCTCCTGACGCACACCTCGTTCAGTATTTCGGCGGCGGTCGGCTTCACCTCGCTCACCGGCGTCGCGACGCTGGCGGCGGTGGTGTTTCTTTCCGGCATCCGCCGCGCCCAACGCGAGCGGGCAAACGCCGGGCCGACGATTGCCGAGGCCAGCCGCTTCGGCGCGATCCGATTTGGAGCCATGGACGAGCTTCGCCCCGTGCTGATGGCCTGCCTGTCCGCCGGACTCGGCCTGATGCCCGCGGCGATCATGAACGGCATCGGCGCGCAGGCGCAACAGCCGCTCGCCCGCGTAGTCGTCGGAGGCATGGTGACCACCATCGCCGCCGTTCTTCTGCTGATCCCGGCCATGGCCGCGCGGACCCGGCCGTCGATTGCCTTCGAAGAACACTCGTAGCTCACGGCTCGAAACCTCGTCGCTCTGAGCGACCCTTGTTCAGTTCCGGGTTGTCAGTTTTGAGTGTCTCAATGCGCGTACGGGGAATCGTCCCGCAACGGTGGCCACACAGTTCCGGGCACCAGCGCCTGGAACCTCGCCGCGTCGCATTCCGCCGGACGAACCGCTTCCGCCAGCAGCCGCGGAGGCTCGTCCCAGGGCTCGTCAGTCAGTTGAAACGTGCCCCAATGCACTCCCAGAACCTGCTTTGCCCCCAGCACCCGAGCCATCTGCACAGCCTCGTCCGGGTTGCAGTGTTGCGTGCTCATGAACCAGCGCGGAGCGTACGCGCCGACTGGCAGCACCGCCACATCGGGCGCTGGAAAGCGCCGGGCGATCTCCGTAAAGATGGCACCGTCGCGCCAGGCCGTATCTCCAGCGCAGTACACCACCCCCGCCGCACTCTCGATCACAAACCCGCCCCACAAGGCCATGCGCCGGTCGCCTAAGCCGCGCGACGACCAATGGTAGGCCGGCACAATAGTGACACGCAGCTTTCCGGCGGTCAGCCCGTCGCCGAGGTCGGAACCGTCCCACCAGTCTCCGGCTTCAACAACGATTCCGGGAATCGCCTTGCGCAGGATGGTGTCGTTGCCGAGCGGCGTCAGCACATGCGCGCGGTGCGTCTTCCAAAGCTCCGCAAGTGTGGAGACGTCCATGTGGTCGTAATGGTTGTGGGTCACGAGTACGGCGTCGAGAGGAGGCAGGTCGCCCAGAAGAATACCCGGAGCCGTGTGCCGCTGCGGCCCGGCCCAGCGCAGCGGGCTTGCCCGCTCGGACCATACCGGGTCCACCAGCAGATTCCGCCCGGCCACCTGCACCAGATACGACGAATGCCCCACATGCGTGATGCGCAGACCGTCGACGCGTGGCTCCGGATGCGCCGGGATGACGGCGCTGACCTTCTGCGGCCAGCGCGCGGGATGGCTCGTCCGCTTCCAGCGCAGCACGTCGAGCAGCGATTTATCCGCTGGCGGCAACCCGGGATGGAAAAAGCGCGTGCCGTCGAAGTGGTCCGACACAGGACCGTTGTAATAGCGTTTGGGCAGCGCGAACACCTTTCTCAATCAAAGCGCGGCAGATGCTCGACGTCACCTTCAGGAACAGGCTCGGTCGGCCCACCGGCCTTCAACCACGCCTTCAGACCGCCCCGGATCACCTTGGTGGAACAATTTTCCTGCTCCAGCATGTGCGCCACGCGGACGCTGGTGGCCTCGCGAGCGCAACTGCAGTACAGGTAGATCTCACACTCAGGAGCCATGAATTCCCGCAGCGCGATCAGCTCTTCTTTCAAACGGCTCGGCTCAACGCGAATCGAGTTCTTGATCCGCAGCATGCCCGGATCATAGTAGCCGTGGCTGCGCACGTCGGCGATCACCACCAGCTTTTCATGCGTGGCCTCGCGCATACGGGTCCACAACTCCTGCGCGGCGACCCGCTCCACGCTGTTGTAGCGGCGATCGCGCAACGAGTTGTACAACAGCCAGCCGCCATAGCTGGCGACCGCGATCATCGTAGTCGCGGCCGTCACATGGCCCACGCGCTGCACCCACAGGAGAATGAGCGTAATAAACGGGCTGAACAAGTAGCCTGTCACCGTCCAGGCTGTCACGTAGCCGAGCACTCCCGTCATATCGAGCCGCAGGAAGCGCGTCATCTTCATGTTGAGGCTGCCCGCCAAAGGCGCGGCTACGGTGCCGAGCCCGGGAACGAACTTGGCGAACAACAGCGTCTTGGGGCCACGATCGTAAAATTGCTTGGCCGAGCCGAAGATGCAGTTTTCCGGGTTGACGCTGATGCGGCAGATCCACGCCAGCAGCCACCAGCCCGTATAGCGCCCGCCAAGGTACATGACCGTGTCACCGATCACCGCCGCCGACCAGCCAGCCAGAATCACCAGCGGCAGCAGCAGCGAGCCGTTGTGGGCGGCTGCGCCCGCCGTAAGCAGCACCAGGGACAAGGGCAGCGGCAACCCAAGCGCGCTGCCGAGAAGAATAATGAACGTGGCTGCATAGCCGTGATGTTCGGCCAGCGCTATCAGGTTCATCGTTCGGGCCCTCTCGTTCTGGTCGTGCAGCTGCGCTGCAAAAGTCTGACTATCGCATTGACTACATGCGTTGGATGCGCGCCGGGGGTGAATCGCACCCTGCCCGGCTAAAACTCCAGCCGCAGTCCAATCCGGACGCGGCGCTCGCCCACTCCGCCAAGTGTCGAGGAGGTCGGGGCTCCAAATGGCGTCGTCGGCAGGCCTTCCGCCGTGACGGTTGCGGCGTCCTGGAACACCAGCGGCGTCACCCCGCCTACCGCCGTGCCGGCAAGAAAGGCGCGGTCGTTTACCCGCGACACGCTGACGTGGTTGGTGAGATTGGTCGCCTCGGCGAAAGCTTCGCCCCGCAACCGCTCCGTCGCCCGAAACGGACGAGCCACGCGCGCGTCCACCCGGAAGCGCGCCGGGGTTCGCAGGGTATTGCGGCCGACGGTCGGCAGATACGCGCTGCCGCCCGAGCCGTTGAGGCTGTAACCGCCGCCGCTTAGGTGCGTGCCGCCGAAAACCTGATAGCCGTAGGCACGCCCGCTCGCGGCGGAGCCGATTCCGGCGAGCCGCCAGCCGGCTGCCGCCGCTCGCAGCCACTCCGGACCGCGACGCAGCTCCGTGCGCCAGACGAGATCGCCGCTGAACCGCTGCGGTACGTTGGTGTCGGCGACGCCCTTGTCGTAACGCACGTCGAAGGGGTCGAATTGCCCGTCGCGCTGCGGTACAGCCCCCTGCTCCGCGCCATAGTCGAGAGCCTTCGACCAGGTATACACGCCACGCGCCGTGAGTCCGCCGCGTCTCAGTCCTCCAAACAGCCGGCCGCGCGCTTCGACCGTGAGCGCGTTCCACGTTGCATTGCTGTTTGACTCAAGTTCGGTGACGGCTCCATACTGCGTTGAAACACGAGCCGCATAGACCGGAACGACGAAAGCTTCGCCGTTGCGAACGCCTACGCGGCCGTTGCCACCCTGCAGGACGAAGCGGCCCAAGCCGCTACTCGGGCCGATGTTCAGATCGGTCGTCTTCGGCAATTGCGTCGCCCAGGCCCCGGTATAGGTGGCGCGCACGTCGACCCCGGGCCAGCCGCGCTCCAGCGTCAGCGCCGCTACCTGCACCACCGGCAGCCGGAATCCGCGCGCGAACACCGTGGCCGAGGTCGTCGCGGCGACGGCAGCCGGAGGCGCTGCCGTGTAAGCGCACGGGAAACCGAATCCCTGGTTGGTCACCTGCGGACACGCCGTGACGGTTTCGGGCGTGATGCGGATATGGGTGGCGGCCGCTGGCAAAGCCGTATCGACCAGCGCCGCGCGCACGGTCGTTCCCGGCAAACGCCCGGCAAACGCGCCGTAGCCAAGCCGCACGGAACCGAAGCGCCCTTCACGCGGAGCCCAGCCGAGACCAACCCGCGGGCCGACGTTGTTGCGGTCCTCCGGAAACGTGCCGGTCGCCCCGGAGGCTCCAAAGACGGCGTCCAGCGCTGGGTTCGGCCGTTGTGGAAACGGCAGCAGAAGATACTCATACCTGGCGCCGAAGTCGATAGCCAGGCCTGGCCGAACGCGCCAGCGGTCCTGCGCAAAGCCGGTAAACTCCTGCAGATTGAAACGCACCGCCGACTGCCCAAAGCTCTGCGCATAGCTGCGGAAGCAAAAGAAGTGCTGCGCCGCGTTGATCGACGGGCAGCCGCCGTTCGGGATCGTGCGCACGTTGAAGGTGTAGTCGGTGATCCAGTCGACCAGGCCGCCGTTGCGCCCTTCGGTTCCGGCGACGCTGTCGTAGATGTAGCTGCCGTCCTCGTCGTTCAACGCGTCGATGCGCTCGGAAATACGGCTCCAGTCGGCTCCAGCGGAGAAAACGTGGCGACCGAGGGCAAGCTGCGCGATATCGGCTATCTCGACGCGGCTCTCCTCCGGATACGCCCGCCGTCCCAGCGCGGCCGGCGTGCCGTACGTGAACGCCGCGCCTCCGCCGCTGCCATCGTAAATGGCCACCTGCGGAGCGAAGCCCCCGGGGCCGATCGCCGGCTCGGCGGCGAGTGGCGGCCGCGCGGTTTCAAACTCAAAGTCGCGCGCGAACTGCCCGCGTACTTCGTTGGGCGCCGCCCGGCCGCCCGTGCGACCGCCAAACGTGTGCAGCCAGCGGCCAGTCACGGCGTCCACCCGCACGGTTTCGTCGCCGACACTCGCCGCCCCGCGTGCCACCACGGCGGTCGCCGCGCCCGTGCCGCTGCCGGCAGGCGCATGGAGCCGCTCCCGGGTATAGCTCGCCGTCAGCAGGTCGTGCGCGCCGAGAGTGAGGCCCAGGCGAGCGGCCTCCAGGCCGCGATCGGCTTCGCGGACGACAGGCCCCGTAAGCCCGTCGAGATAGTTCAACGCCGCATTGACCGCCTGACGGCTAAGCCCGCGCGTCGCCAGCAGCGCGGCTTGCGAGGCGGTCAGAGCATAAAAGCCGACCGTCGCCGGGGAGGCCTGCGCCGGGAAGCTGCGCCGCGCTTCCTCAACGGCGAGCGAACCCGCCAGCCGACCGCCGAGCCGCCTTGCCGCAAACACTCCGCCACCCCGGCCGCTGAAGGTCTGGTCTACATCTTCCGGCTTTACGAGACTCGTCGCAACGACGCCGTCACGGTAGTGGGCCACCACGGCAAAGGGATTTGTCGCAGCCAAGGCGTTCGACGCGACCGTGTACGCCGCGGCCCCGTGCAGTGCTCCCCCGGCCGAGCGTTCCACCGTCGAAACCGCAGTCGCAACACCGGCAGCGCCGCCGTAGTCGGCTGTGAAGGCGGCGGACCCGCTTCGCACCGATCCGGAACTTCCCGCAGAAAACGCGTCGGAGCGCGGACCGCCGGATGCATTCCCGCGGGTGCCACCGCGGAACGCCTGGTCGCCGGAAAGTCCATCGACGAGTGTGCGGTTCTGCGTGGGCGCGAGACCGCGAACGCTGAACAGCGCGCCCGCCGAAGGGTGCTGCTCGCCGCGAGAAGCCTGCTCCGCAGCATCCGCGTCGCGCGCGTCTTCGGCCCGCGGCTCATCGACCGGAACCGCCTCGTCAGGGCCGTCCCAGGGGTCCTCGGCCTCATCCGCGATCTTCGCGTTCTTTGCAGCCTGGGTGAGGCGATGGCCCAAGTCCACGTCTGAAACGGACCCGACAACCACGGTCACCGTTTGGGAAGTCGTCATTCGGCCAAAAAGCGACGGCTCCACGCGGTACGTCCCGGCAGGAACCCGCAGTGCGAGAAAGCGGCCATCGCTGCGGACAGGCACAACCCGCTCGAGCGATTCACTCCCGTCGGGGGCCACGCGCACGATCCGGACGACCTCAGTCGTGTTTGCGGAGGCCACCAGCCCTGAAATGGCGCCGTCGACTGCAGTCTGCGCCTGACCGGCGCTGCTCATAGAAAGAAGCAAAACGGTGGCCGCATGCACCCAGGCCATGGGCGTCAAGCGGGAGATGCCCCGAACCGGACGCAGGACGGCAGCGGCTTTCGGGGGTGGCTGTACAGCTCTGCGATGCACCACAATTCCTCGGGATACCCGAAGCCTACTTGCTCCCGCCCAAAATTCCAAATGCAGCGCTTCGCCTCAAAAGGAAAGGGCGGCAGCCGAAGCCGCCGCCCTGCCAACGTCCATCAGGCTAAAACTGGAGGCGCGCGCCCAGTTGTACCTGCCGAGGTGTGTAGATGAAGTTGTTGTTCGCGTTGCCGAGAAACGTTTGCGGGCTGAACACGCCGAAGTTGGCCGCGTCGTTCGACAAGACGTTGGCTGTACCCGCCGGGTTCGCCAGGGTTCCTGCCGTTCCGTTCGAGACACCATAGGCCGCTGTACTGGCGACAGCCGTCTGGTTCAGGTGGTTGGCAATGTTGAAGCTTCCGGCCAGCAACTCCGCGTTGACGCGATCCGCAATTTTGAAGTGCTTGGAGATACGGACATCCAGGATCAGCTCGCGCCGGAACTGGAAGATGTTGCGCTCCGTGCCCGGAACGCGCTCCGAAGTTCCTGTCGAAGTAAATCGTGGTGTGTCTTTTGGGAAAGGTTCTTGTGAGAAAGCGGAGGGTGTTTACAGAGGAATAAATGAAGTTGGCAGCAAAAAGAAAGGGCGGCAGCCGAAGCCACCGCCCTGTAAAGGGTTTCGAACGAACCGGAAAGTTCTAGAAGAACAACCGGCCGCCCACCTGGATGTTGCGAGGGCTGTAGGCGAAGTTCGAGTTCGTCGAATTGACGAAACCGAAACCACCGGTCGCCGTCAGCGGCTGGTAGGTCAGCGTGCCCGTCGGCGAACCAGAAGCGGCTGTCGCCGGTGTAGCGCCGTTGGTCAGGTTGTACGCCGTGGTGACGACCGTGGTGACGTTCTGGTGATTGGCCACGTTGAAGGCCTCGCCAATCAATTGGAAGCTGAGCTTCTCTGTGATGGGAAAGTCCTTCTGGATGCGCAGGTCGAGCACGATGTCACGCGGGTATTGGTTCGTGTTGCGGCCCAGTTGCGGGATATAGGTGACGCCCAGGCCGGAAAGACCCGAGTTCGTCGCCTGCAAGCAACCGGCAGCCGCGCATTGTGCGGGGGCTGTCGTTCCATTGACGGCCGAGTTGTACGGCAGACCAGACTGCATCTGGAACGCTGGCTTTACCGACCAGCCGTTGGTGGCGTACCGCAGTGCGTTGTGCGCCGAGATGCCCGGGATGTTCAGGATCGCCCAGCCTGTGGCGCGGTGACGCACATTCAGGTACGAGTTGCCGTAGTTCGCGCGGCCATTGCCATACGGGTCAAAGAACCCGTTGAAGCTGAAGCCGGTCACGGACGACTGGTTGTAGTCCAGGGCGTGCGACCAAGTGTACGTCGCGTCGTAACTGATGAACTTGCCCGCGCGATGCGTCACATCGACCGAGGCGCCATGGTAGTTGGAGTTAATGTTGCTGAGGCCGGTGAAGATGTTGCCATACGACGGATTCAGCGTGGCCGCAGTGGTCTGACCTACAGCGCGCTGACCGTACACCTTCTCAGGCAGCACTGTACCGCAAGCAATGGGCCCGCAGGTCGCGGTGCCAGCGGCCGGAGTCACGGTGTAGTATGCCGTGTAGCCGTTCGCCGGGTTCAGGTTCAGGTTCAGCGAGTTCGGCAACTCACGGCCCAGCGCGCCGAGATACGTAACCGAAAGGACGGTGTTCAAACCGAGGTTTTGCTGCACGGAAAGGTCAAACTCTTCCGTGTAGGGGTTCTGGAAGTTCGGTCCAATATTGGTGATGTCCGGCGCAAGACCCGATGCACGGATGGCCGCGTCCGACGGACGCTGTGCAAAGAGGGGCGCACCGGCAATGGAAGGCGAGGAGAAGTTGTAACCAAGCTGGCCGTTCGGCGAGCCCGAGTTGAAGCGGGCTCCCAACAGGTTCACGTTGGGGATGCGGCCGTAGTACAAGCCGAAGCCGCCACGCACGACCGTCTTGCCCAGGCCATACGGATCGTAGGAGAAACCGATGCGGGGCGAAATATTGTTCTTATCGCTGACACTCTGGTTGCTGCCTGGGTTGTTTGGCTGGATCAACTGCGACTGCTCGTTGGGAATCGCCTCAAAGTCATACCGCACACCGAGGTTGAGCGTGAGGTTCGGCATGGCTTTCCAGTCGTCCTGCACGAAGAAGCCGTAGTCGGTCGTCGCGATGTCGAAACCCTGCCCGCCCAGATTGTTCAAGCCGAACGGCGTCGGGCTGAGGGTCTGGCGGTAATAGCTATAGCACCCGACGGGAATATAGGTGGCACCGCTCCCGGTGCCGCAACCGCCGCCGCCGCCCGTGGCTGTAGCCTGGCCGAGTGTCGCGGAGTTCCCGCTAAGAACACCGGGACGCGACAGAATGTCACGCGCGGAACTCAGGATCGAGGTGTAATTAAAAGTACCGTTAGGCGAGTAGCCGCTAAATCCGGTGGTGATCTGCAGATCGTAGTTGTGCACGATATCCAGACCGGCTTTGACGGCGTTGCGGCCCAACTGCGTGATTGCGGTGTCACCGATCTGCCATTTGCGCTCATCCGGCAGCGCCGGGCGAAATGCGTAGTACGGCTGGCCGGCAATAAAACCGTTCTGGCTATTGTTTAGGTTCACCTGGGGAGCGATACCCGTGGCATTGCTGAGGACTTGATTCGTGAACTGATTGTTCGGCAGAGCGCCTTCGTCATTCAGTTCGCGGCCATACTGATAGCGGAGTTCGTTGGTGAAGTTGCTGCCATAGTTTGAGACCAGACGCGCCACTCCGTAATCCAGCTTGACGAAGTCGGTTGCGAAACCTTCCTTCGCATAGAACACGTTGGATTGCGTTTGCACGCCGCCGGGTGAGTCCCAACGCAAGCGGTGGTACAGCAAAGTCAAGCGATGATTCGGGCGGATCTGGTAGTCGATCTTCGGGGTGTTGATGGTTTGATCGCCGATACGGGGCACTTGGCCGAGGTCGGAATTCGCCAGCGCAATGTAGTTGTTGTAGGCCTGCTGGGCGAGAGTCGCTGCCCCGGCACCGCTGGCAGGGTTGTAGCTCGCATTGCCAGTCGAGTTGTAAATCGAGGTCGCGAGGGTTGTGGCATCCGCCGTGCTGAGCGGGTTGAAGAAGGTCAGCGCCTGCGCGGTGCCGGTTCCCGGAAAGTGACGCTGGAACTGATCGAATGCGTAGAAACCAAACAGCTTGTCCTTGATGAGCGGGCCGCCGAGACCGAAGCCGTACTGGTTGCGCTTATCCTTAGCCTTGAAAGGCACCTTGACCGCCGTACCGGTTGCCGGGTTATACGCTACGTTGTACACGTAATTGTTAAAAGCGCCCCAATCCGAGTCGCGATGGTAGAAGTACGCCTCACCGTGGATCTGGTTGGTGCCGCTCTTGGTCACCGAGTTGATAACACCACCCACCGCGCGGCCGAATTCCGCCGAATACACACCGGTGTTTACCTCGAACTCACGTAC
>CALMON010000264.1:5479-6977 GCA_937871785.1 uncultured Granulicella sp. | reverse complement strand
ACGCTGCCGACGAAACCATACATGTAAAACTCCAACGAAGCAGTATAAAAAAAAAAAAACAGTTAAAGTCGTAAGTGCCGGCGCCGGGCTTCTTGCCCTATGTATTCTCGGCGGACGCCTTCTGAACGGAAGGCGGGGCATGACGCAAGGAACGCTCGTCTTTCTTCCGCTATGGGCGATCGGGACAGGACTCAACATGTACCTCGGCGTGAAAGACGCCGGGTACAGCGTTGAAGAGGAACTGCCTGTAGCAGCCGGGGTGTTTGTCGGTCCTGCCCTCGTCGCCATGGCTCTTCGTTCGCAGTTTAGCTAGGCTGATTCGCTTCACTCTCGAGGACTTCGTTTGATTCCACGCATCGATGTACACGCGCATTTTCTGCCAGAGTTCTACTCAGCGGCGCTCAGGGAGGCAGGCCAAAAGAAGCCTGACGGCATGCCGGCAATCCCTGAATGGAGCGAGGAAGGCGCGCTTGGGATGATGGACGGGCTCGGCATTGCAGCGTCCATCCTTTCTGTCTCGTCGCCCGGGGTCCACTTCGGAGATGATACGGTAGCCCACGAGCTTGCCGTAAGAACCAATGAGGAGGCGGCTCGTCTGCAACGAGCACACCCGTCACGCTTTGGCTGGTTCGCGTCAACCTCTTTGCCAAACGTGCAGACAGCGGTGGCGGAAGCATGCCAGGCACTCGATGAACTGGGCGCCGACGGTATCGTGGTCGAATCGAAGCAGGAGGGCATGTATCTGGGCGATGCGCGGCTGGAGCCTTATTATCAGGCGCTCAACGACAGGGCTGCCGTGATCTTCGTTCACCCCACCTCACCCAAGTGCCAGGGCTGCCAATCGCTGACCCTAGGCTATCCCGAACCGATGCTTGAGTTCATGTTTGAGACAACTCGGACGATCACGAACATGATCCTCTCGGGAGTCACACTGCGCTATCCGAACCTGCGGGTGATCGTGCCTCACGCAGGCGCAGCTCTTTCAGTTCTGGCAAGCCGTGTCGATTTGCAGATGCCCTTCTTTGAAGCGAAGTCCGCGCACAAGTCTCCAAACCTGCATAGCGAGCTCAAAAAGCTTTATTTCGATCTGGCCGGAGCACCGTTACCGGAGCTCCTGGGTTCGTTGCTGCAGGTGGCCGATCCGAATCGCATCCTGTACGGAAGCGACTGGCCCTACACCGCTCTCGCACTTTGTAGGACAGTGGCCGATGAGCTTGATAAAAGCCCCCAGCTTTCCGGCAGCTTGCGGGAGAACGTAATGCACGGCAATGCCGGCAAACTTTTTCCAAAGCTGGTCGCCCATCTTCGTAGCTGAAGATCTGAGAATCACCCAACACACAGTGGAGAAAGGGATGCATGACAAACGGTCTGCAGATTTCTGAGAAGCTCGGCATCGATCTTACGGTGAACAAATCTCCCGTCAGAGTGGACGTAGAACCCTGGGTCACACTCCTCGACCTGCTGCGGGAACAGTTGTTCTTCACAGGCACCAAGAAGG
>CALMON010000264.1:0-5400 GCA_937871785.1 uncultured Granulicella sp. | reverse complement strand
CTACAGCTTCGTGACGCTTGCTGTTCTTGTAGATGGTGCCGAGATCACCACGATCGAGGGGCTTGCGGACGGCGACAATCTCCATCCACTTCAGGCTGCCTTCCTTGAACATGACGCCTTCCAGTGCGGCTATTGCACACCTGGCCAGATATGCTCCGCGGTGGGCCTGCTCAGCGAAGGTCACGCAAGATCGCGCGAAGAAGTGCAGGAGCTTATGAGCGGCAATCTCTGCCGCTGTTCCGCTTACGGCAACATTGTCGATGCCATCATGACGCAGCTTCCGAAAGGGGCTGGCCAGTGAGACCGTTCCAGTTTGTGCGCGCGAAGAGCCTCAACGACGCCCTCACAGAGAGAGCGAACCCATCCGACCATTTCATTGCAGGCGGGACGAACCTCGTCGACTTGTTCAAGTACGACGTGGAACGACCCGTCAAACTGGTCGACATCAACCGCTTGCCGCTCGGAGAAATCCGCGAGCTTCACGGTGGTGGTTTACGCCTCGGGTCTCTGGTCACAAACGCCGAGACGGCCTACGACGCTCGCGTGAAGGAGCGTTACCCTATCCTGTCCAGTGCCATCCTTTCAGGCGCAAGTGCTCAACTTCGCAATGCCGCCACGAACGGCGGCAATCTGAACCAGCGGACACGCTGCTATTACTTTTACAACGTTGCAAGTCCATGTAATAAGCGCGAACCGCACTCGGGTTGCGGAGCGATCGGGGGAGTCAATCGCGTGAATGGCATTCTTGGCATGAGCGCTGCCTGCATCGCCACGCACCCGTCCGATATGTGCGTGGCTCTCGCAGTGCTGAATGTTCAAGTGCAGGTAAGCGGCAGGGATGGTGATCGCGTCATTCCCATCGGCGAGTATCACCGGCTGCCTGAGGATGAGCCCTGGCGTGACAACACTTTGCGGCCCGGGGAGTTGGTCACTGCAATCGATTTGCCGGCGCAGGGGTTCGCCGACCACTATACCTACCTCAAGCTGAGAGATCGGCAGTCCTATGCGTTTGCACTGGTCTCCGTCGCCGTAGTGATGCGCATGGAAGCAGGGTTGATCAAGGAAGCTCGCGTAGCGCTTGGGGGCGTAGCGCCGAAGCCGTGGCGGATCCCAGCTGCCGAGACCGCGCTTGAAGGAGAGTCGCCTTCCCGGGACGTATTTATTCGCTTCGCGGATGCTTTGATCGACGGCGCTGTTGGACACGGCGGTAATGATTTTAAGATTCCGCTGGCGCGCAGAGCCATCGTCCGCGCATGTCATCAGGCTGCTGCCGGCACACCACAGTCGCAATCCGACAAACGCATCGCTTAGAGGATCCGTCATGAACATAGGGGAGCACACGGCAGTCGTAGCTTCAGAAGCTTATAAGAAAGCCCCACGCCGCGTGGAAGGGCGTGACAAGGTCATGGGCAGGGCCGTATACGCCGGCGATTTCTACAGCGACCGTCTTGAGCGGGAAATCGACGTTGCGTACTGCGTTACCAGCGCGCAGTCGACTGGTTCCGTGCTTTCGATCGACACACAGGCGGCGCTCGCGAGCCCAGGCGTTCATGCCGTGCTGACCCACGAGAATACACCGCGTTTGAAGACGGTGCTATCGCTGAACGGGACAGAGATAGGCGACCTGCTGCCGCTGCAGGACAGCAAGCTGCACTATGGCGGTCAATGTATCGCATTGGTTGTGGCCGATTCGCTGGACCATGCGCGCAACGCTGCGTTGCTCGTGAAGGTCACTTACAGCGAAGCCGAGACCAAACCCGCGTTTACGTTGCAACAGGGCACCGATCGGCTTGCCGACGCCAAGCAGGTTGGCGCCATGGAAAAAGGCAAGGAGCAGATCGGCGATCCGGAAAAAGTTTATGGCCTTTCAACCCATCGGGTGGACATCACAACCGACAGCTCGCCTCATCATCACAACGCTATGGAACCGGGAGCGATCATCGCGACGTGGGAAGAGGATGGTGGGCTAACGATCCGCATGCCTTCGCAGTTTTGCTATGGCGACGCCGTGATACTTGGGCAGGCCTTCGGCTTCGGTTTGAAAGAACGTTTGCCGCGGATTATCGGACAAGTGCTGGGCGGCCTCGAATTCGACAACAAAGTGCGCGTCATTACACCGCTGGCGGGCGGTGCCTTCGGCAGTAAACAGGCCAACATACATACCTTGCTGGCGCCGATGGCAGCCAGGATGGTTGGGCGTCCGGTGAAGCTTGTTCTGTCGCGCGAACAGACGTTTTCCATGATGCCCTTCCGCGGCCAGTCGCGACAGAGATTGCGCATGGGTGCGGATATCCATGGCAATCTCGAAGCCATCCTGCAGGACGTGCAAACCGCCCAGGGTGCAGGCGGCAGCTTCGTCGAGCCTGTCAGCGAAAACACCATGAAAGCCTACGCCTGCAAGAATATCGGCGTGAACAACCGGAGTGCGCGCCTGGATACAAACGCTCCCGGCTGGATGCGGGGACCTGGGGCGAGTCTTGGCCAATTCGCGTTAGAGATCGCAATGGATATGTTGGCGGAAAAGGCCGGCATCGATCCGTTCGAAATGCGGCTGCGGAACCACGCGGATGTGGAGCCTGACACAGGCCACGAGTGGTCGAGTAAGTCCTTGAAGCAGTGCTATCAGGAAGCCGCGACGCGAATCGGCTGGTCTGAACGCAACCCGCAAGTCGGCTCTATGCGCGAGGGCCGTCACCTCGTCGGGTTTGGCATGGCAACTTCCATCTATCCGACGCGGATGCTTCCCGCCGTCGCGAGCATTACGTTGTATCCGACAGGCAAGGCGACAGTGAAGAGCGCCGTCCATGAGATCGGCCAGGGGATGCTGACCTCCATGACCCAAGTAGCGGCAGACCACCTTGGCCTGCCGCTTGCTTCAGTGCAACTGGAGTGGGGAGATACGCGGCTGCCCTATGGTTCCATGGCGGTAGGTTCAATGGGTGCATTGACGAACGGAGCAGCCATTGCCGAAGCAGCCATAAAGGTTCAGAAGACACTGTTCAAAGCGGTAGTGAAGAATCGGGCGTCGCCACTCCATCGGCAACATGTCGATGATCTTGCCATCGATGGTGAGTTCATCGTGGCGAAAGATGGGGCGAGGGAGTTGGTTGCGGCAGCGGCCATGCGCCTGGACACACCGATTGAAGAGGAAGCCATCACAGGACGGCCGCCGCAGCTTCCGACGCTGCCCCATAAGTACGGACGCTGCGTCTTCGGTGCCCAATTCGTCAAGGTGCTCGTCGATCCAGATACGATGCACCTAAAGGTGGACCGGCTTGTCGGCGCCTTCGCCGGCGGTCGCGCACTTAATCCGATGCTTGTGCGAAGCCAACTGCTGGGTGGCATGGTGTGGGGCCTCGGGCAGGCACTGATGGAAGAAAGCTCGCTCGACCAGAGGAGCGGGTTGTGGATGAATGGCAATCTTGGCGAGGCCCTTGTACCGGTAAACGCAGATACAAGCGGGATTGAGGCCATTCTTATAGAGGAAGACGACCGCCGCGGGCACCCGTTGGGCATTAAGGGCATGGGAGAGATCGGTGTCATCGGCACAGCTGCCGCCGTTTCAAATGCGATCTACCATGCCACAGGAAGACGACTTACATCCTTACCAATGAAGATCGACAGTCTGCTGTAGTGAGTAAGATTGGGCTGAATACGACTTCTGAAATGCGCTGATGCCGTAGTCGGCAAAAGGCACAGGAGTTGCTCCAGAAGCGATATGCGACTGTCGGCCTCGGGGCAGAAGACATAGGCTTCGCCGAACGAACGCTCTTCCGTTTGGAGGCGGGCGGGTTTCTTGTGCAGTAATAGCCGAGATCAGACGCGAGGCGGTGAGTTGTGGAGAGGATGAGGAGCGTCAGCCGTAGTCTAGTTGAAGCGCATAAGGCGCCTCTAGTGTGAAGCGAGCGCTCAACCGCATTCGATCTGCACATTGATCCGGCTAGTTCGCAGTCTTATGCAAAATCGGCCGATCCGGAGTTTCTTCGTGGCAGTAGCGGGCGTCGACGGTCAGACGGGTCCCTACGGCAATAGACAGTTGAGTCCCATCTGAGAACCTGACTAGGACTTCTTTCCCAAACTCTGGGTCTTCGGTCACCGCCAATTCAGCCACCGACTCTCCGACAACTTCAGGGAATTCTAGCTTTTGTTCCGACATTGTTTGCCGCTCACCTCCACGCGTTCATGATGTCCCTTATTAGGGGATCAGGTCAACCGTTCACCACACTTCAGGTGTGGCAGGAAAAGCGAAACCGGATGCTCGGAAATCTCGAAAGGGCGCAGTCCCGCGATGAGAGATTACTACGCCGGAGTCTTGTCAAAACTAATTTCTGCAAGGCAGGAAGCGGGCCTCACTCAACTGGAGGTTTCACTGCAATTAGGTATGGCGCATTCGTACATGAACAAGTGCGAATCTGGTGAGCGCGCTATCGACGTGGCAGAGCTTTGGGCGATCTGCAAGCTCTATCGAAAGCCGATGAGTTTCTTTGCGGCGGACGAACTGTAACAGTGTTACGACGGTGAGCACGATGCCGAAGGCAAAGCCCCTTTACCAAGCGGAAGAACCATCTGTGACGGTTTCAAGACAAGCGTAGACCGCGTGACAAACGCACGAACGAAGTCGCTTACGCGCCTCGATGAATCGTGCGCCCGTGGGGCGATCCATTCGTCCAGGCAGAGGACCGATTCCTCGAGCGGCTTAGCGATGAGCCTCTCTCCGTTCAGCTTGAGCGCATTCGCCTTTGTGAGGAAGGCAACCCCACGGTTCGCAAGGAGAAGATGCTCTGCCTCATCCGATAGAGGATGCGGTCAATGCGCTTGGGATGAATACTCTCCTCATGCATTCGCCTCATAATACGCTCGTATAAGAGTGGGTGCGTGCGCTGCTGATAGATGATCCAGCGTTCGTCGCGAAGATCAGTCAGCTTGATAACGTTTTTAGAAGCCAACAGATGTTCGCGTGGGAGCACGATGTGCATGGGCGTCTCCGCCAGCTTGGTCATCGTAAGTTTCGCATTCGATTCTGGTTGAGTTATGAGGGCAACGTCTAGGTTTGCGCTCATAAGGTCATGCGCCAAATCCGACGACGACTCGCTGTGTACGCCGATGTCTAGCGTCGGGAAGAGCGGCAAGCGGATGGAGTAAAGGATTTCCACAAGGACCGGGTCGAGGTCCGGAGACTTTCCGATCTGAAGAACACTGTCTGCACCTTCGCGACTCTCCTTTGCCGAACGCATAGCACGCTCTCCAGCAGCAATCGAAATTCGGGCAAACTCGTCGTAGGATCGCCCCGCGTCGGTGAGTTCAATCTTGGAACGATTCCGTTCAAAGAGGATGGCGTTCGCTTCGCGCTCAGCACTTTGGACACCGGGTCATTCCTGACTGACTGAGGCCGATTCGCTC
>CALMON010000263.1:239-13865 GCA_937871785.1 uncultured Granulicella sp. | reverse complement strand
CGTCGTCCCGGCTGATGGCGATCTCCGGAAAAACGCCGCGCGCTTCGCTCCGCCGGCCGATCAGGCTAACCGGCGCGGTGAGCGCAACTACCTGCGGCGCAACACCGGAAGGCGGCTCCGGACTTCCGGGCTGATGGGGCGTCGCCTCGACGCTTACGGTTGCGGTCCAGCCGGATGCAGCGATCCGCGGCGGGGCAGCGGCAGGCGGAAACGCCGGCTGAGGCTCAGAAAGCGCGGACACGGGAGCAGCCTGCGGACTCATGCCCAGGCCGCCGTGAGCGCCGGTCGCGAAGTTGTAGCCGCAGATTTCGCAGAACACCACGCCGCTATTTTCGCGCGGCGTGTTGCAGTCCGGGCAGTTTTCCATCGGGGGCGGCGGCCCCTGGGGAGCCGCGACGACGTCTATGCGGGCGCCGCATTCCGAGCAGTAATCCGGTTCGGTCGAAAGGTGCCCTTTGGGGCAGACAAACGTGTTCATGGCTGCTTTCCGTTACTCGGTTTTCGTGATCCTTGCGGTCTTGGTGGAGCGGGTTTCAAGCGCCATCGAATCTTCTTTGGCAACGGTCTGGCGCAGGCGCACCGTTCCCTTCTCCGCGTCCTGCACGTCGACGACGCCCCGCAACAGCTTGGCGGTGGCTTCGTTGCCGGAGTCGTTCGCAATTTTGACCGCCCTGCCCAGCAGCGCGGTCGCGCGCTCCGTGTCGCCGTGCTCGCGAGCGTCAAGCCCTGCCTGGATCGACTGCGCCAGCTCCGCCTGCCCGGTATAGTGCGCAACGACGTGGTTGATGCGGGTCGACTTCGCTTCGTCCTCGGTCCATACCGCGAGGATGCGTGCCTCGGCGACTTTGTTTTCCACTCCCTGCGAGGTGTAGACCAGGCTGGCGCGGCCGGCCAGCACCTCATCGCCGACCGCACCCGGAGTCACCTCAATGCAGAAATGAAAGTCGCGCGCCTCGCCCTTGCCCCAGGAGCCTGTCGGATATTCACGAAGCTGCGGCCGCAATTCCCGAGAGCGGCCCGTCAGGTCGACGATCTCCGGACTGACTTCCTTGCAGAATTTCACGTGAGCTCCCTGCGGTGTCCATAGGCGCAGAAACACGTCGCTCACAGTTTTCCCCAGGCTCTTTTGCAAAATCGTCCGGAAATCCCCCTCGATTTCCGCCGGAGATCGAATGATGTCGGTCGTGCCCAGCAGCGTGCCGGCAATGCGACGCAGCTGCTCCACCTGCCAGTCCGTGCCCACGCCCCGGCAGTCGCATTGGAACACGCCTTCGCATTGGCGCAGCACCTGCTCCAGCGGAGGGCCGTCGCTCTGGTCGTTCTGGCCGTCGGTCAGCAGCACCGCCTGCCGCACTCCCTGAGGACCGGCCCCGAACTGCGCCAGAGCCGCTTGCAGCCACGAAGAAATGCGCGTTCCGCCCGAAGCTTTCACGTCACGGATAGCCGCCTGCGCGCGTGCCTTGGCTCCGGCGTCCGCGCGCGCCAGCGGAGACAGCAGGTGGGCTTCATCCGCTCCCGTCACCACGAAAAAGCTGCAATCCGGCGGCAGCAGATCGACCAGCTTCGCCATCGCGGCCCTTGCTGCGACGATTTTCCCGCCCTCCATAGACCCTGACACATCGCACAGGATGCCGAAAACGCGCCCGCTTTGGGTCGCCCCCGTGTCTTCCCCCGCGGTCACGGTCATGATGGCGTGGACCTCGCCCGTGCCCGCCGGCAGGAACTCGTTTTGAAAGGTTTCCGCCCTGAACTCGCCTGCCATGTCACTCCCCTTTGCTGCCCGTTCGTTTACTTTCCGCCTGCTGGTGCGACGCTTCCGCCGGCGGCCACGGGTTCCACCCGCAACAAAGCCACCGTGCTGTTGTCATGGCCGCCGCTGCGATTGGCGAACTCGACCAGGTACCGTGCGACGGCGAGCGCGTCAGGACCCTGAGCCACGCGACCCAGCCCGCCGGCCTCCGTCACCAGCTTTACCATCGCCTCCGGGGTGGGCGCGTAATTCCACACGCCGTCCGTACACAACAGCAGCATACCCGGGGCCTGCAGCGGATAGCGAACGATCTCGGGCTCACAGTCGGAGTCCGCGCCGATCCAGCGGGTGATGGCGTGCGCCTGCGGCGCCTGCTCCGCTTCGGGCACAGACAGGCGACCCGCCGCGACAATCTCGTTGACCCAGGAATGGTCCTTCGTCCACGCCGCGATCGCCGGCGGATGGCACCAATAAGCCCGGCTGTCCCCTGCCCAGCCGATCGTGGCTTCGCCCCCGGTCACAAGCGCCGCGACCACGGTCGTCGACGGCAGATTTTCGACGCTGCCTTGCGGCTGCAGCGTCCGCAGCGCGGCTGCTCCGGCAGCGATAGCGGCGCGCATGACGGCCACCGGATCGCCCACCGCATCCTCGCGCAGCGCGTTTGCCAGAAACTCCAGCACACCGGCCGCAACTGCCTGCGAGGCCACCTCCGAGGTGCGTGTGGTCGATACGCCGTCACACACCGCGAGCGCATACGAGCCGCCGACCTGCACGATGCCGAACCGGTCCTCATTGCGGTCGTGCCGCAGGCCACGATCGCTGACCGCGGCGCACAGCGGCGAAAGCACCTCTTCGACGTGATCGGAGGCTGGCCGCACGACCCGCTTGCCGCACACCATGCAGAAGCCGTCTGCGTCGACTTCGCCAGCGGCCGCGCCGCAGATACACCCCGCTGAAATCGACGACGCAGGCGCAGACGCCGCTTTCAGGCTGTGCCCGCAGCTCTCGCAGAACAGGTCGTCATCGGGCACATCGGCGGTGCAGAAGGGACAATGCATGGGGCGGATTTCCTTTTCGCGTATGGCCTAGAACAAGGTGCGCGGGCGGATGGCGTTGGCCTGATCCACCAGCCGGATGCGTTCAGCGCCCGGTGGCGCAAAGTGGGCCAGGGAGCGGAACGAGCTTTCAAGGCCCAACCGCAGGGGCTCTTCCGCCAGCGCATGACCGAGAATGCTCGTCGACGGGTTTGCCGTTACGGCTTTGGCTTCAAGCTGATCCAGAGCCGACGCCAAAATCTGGCTGGCCAGCGAAAACTGGTTGACCCCCACCAGCGAAAGCGTTTGCGCGAGCCTGGAAGCGGAGGCGAGATCGTCTGAAGCCGGCCCCGCCATGACGCCGGTTCCGACACCGGGCGCGGCCCCGGAAGCAAGGTTTGCCCGGTCACGGCGGATCAGCACCCGCGTCGCCTCTACACGCGACCGCACGTACAGCGCCGACGATGGCGGAATGCGCTCCAGGGCAGCGACCGCGGCGTGACGATCGTCTTGGCCGAAGCGGCAGCGCGCCAACCCGAACACGGCCGAAACGAACCCCGGGTCCGTGCTCGAAACCAGGCCGTACATCCTGCCTGCCACGTCGAGATCGCCGCCCAGCTCCGCCGCCAACCCCAAAGCCAGCTTGGGCGCGAGCTCACCGGGAAGATCGAAGTACACCTGATCGAACAAACTGCGGGCTTCGGACGGCTTGCCCTGCGCGAGTTGCATGCGCCCCCGGTACCAGAGCACCCGCCAATCCCAGGCATCTTCTTCACCCAAAGTTTTCAAAACACTTTCGGCTTCGCCGTACTCGGCCGTGTCGGAAAGCGCGGCCGCGAGCCGAAGGCGGGCCTCGCGTGATTTCGGCATTTGCCGGCTCACCAGTCGCAGCGCCGCAATCTGCTTATCGACCTCATTGGCACTTACCGCGCTGGCAACCAGCTGCGCTCCCGGGTCTTCAAGATCCATCGCGGGCATGGGCAGGTACTGTGGATCCGGCGCGACGGAGGCCATCTCGTTCCCGGACTCGAGCGCCAGCGGGTCCGGACCGAAGTACACGCTTGCGCCGGGTTTGGGCACGCCTGTTTCAACCGCCACCGTTTCCCGCAGCACGCCGAGCAGTTGCTCCGCCATTTCTTCAGCAGACTCAAACCGGTCGTCGGCGTTTTGCGCGGTGGCCTTCAACAGCGCGCGATATAACGACTCCTGCCCGGCAAACTTCGGCTCTTCCTGCGGGCCGGGCAGCGTGTAGCGATGGTCCTTGGTGAAGCCGCGAATGTCCGTAAGCAGGACGGCCAGCGTGCGGCCGATCGTGAACAGATCAGACGCCACCGTCGGTCCGGCACCAGCTTCGGGAGCCGAGTAGCCCACCGTGCCATAGATATCGCCCTTGGCATCGTCAATGCGCCGCACGCCGCCCAGGTCGATCAGCTTGACGTCGTCGCGCTCCAGCATCATGTTGTCGGGCTTGAAGTCGCAGTACACCAGCCCCAGCCGGTGCAGGTACGCAAACGCCGTGAGAATGCGATGGATATAGGCCACAGCCTCGGCCGGCGGCAGCGGTCCGCGTTCCTGGCGAATCTGCTTCAACGTTTTGCCCCCAACGTATTCCATTACGATGAAGCCTTCGCCGCCGGCCTGCACGAAGTTGTAAATGCCGACGATGTTGGGATGCTTCACCGCGGCAAGAAACTGCCGCTCCGCCACGGCTGCGGCCGCGGCAGACTCATCCTGCGTGTTGAGCAGGCCCTTCAGCACGACATATCGCGAAAGTAACTTGTCGAACGCAAGGTAAATCCAGCCGAGCCCGCCAAACGCGATAGGACCGCGAACCTCGTACTGGCTCGCCACCAGGTCTCCGGCTTTGAGGCTGGGTACAAAACTGTAGCGTGTGCCGCATTTGCCGCAGAAACCGGCCTCGCGCTTCAGCGGAGCGTCGCATTTGCCGCAAAAACGCTTGTGTTCCGGCACGCGCGGGTCCAGCATGATGGCGCGTTCCGGCTCGATGGACGGCATGTCCGGCAGCGTGATCAGCCCCGCGCCAAGCTGCCGGCGGGTGGACGGCGCCGAAGAGTGCCGGGTGCGGTGCGAACCCGGCACGGCGCGGCTGATCGGGCTGGACCCCGTGCCGGTCGTGATGGCTGCCGAACGCGTCGCCGAAGAAGCCGCGCTGGTAGCAGCCGGGCTTGCTGCGACTGATCCTGTTGCGACCGATCCTGTTGCGACCGATCCTGTTGCGACCGAAGCTCTCGCCGAAGCGGCCGTCGCCGAAGCAGCCGCCGCCCCCTTCACCGCGGCGTGCCCGCATAGATTGCAATACCCGTCTTCAATCGTTCCGGAACATCCGGGCCGTTGACAGGAGTCACCGTTCATGGTCGCACCACTTCCTTTCGCGAGAGCCCTAGCGCGTTCTCAAACGCAGCCACAGCGGCGGCCGCACGACGCAGGTCCGAAGGCCGCGTGTACAAACAGGCCTCGGCCTCCCCTGCCTGCTCGGCAAGCCGCGGCAGTTCGGCGACGCCGTAGGCCCTGGCCTTGGCCTTCAACGCCTGCAGGCGTCCGCGCAATTCATTGCGCTGCTCGACCGGAGCGCGGCACGCAGTCAGAATACGCCGCGATTCCGCCGCACACGTTTCGGCCGCGACCATCCAGTGACGCAGGCCCGACGTCATCGCGTCGACGTTCTCTTCCGTCTGTCCAGATTCCAGCCGCTGCAACCACTCACTCAAGCCGTGCAGCGTCCCGTCGGCCACCGGCAGCGGCAACGTCTCGCAGCTCGCCACTTTCAACTGCGCCTCGGCACGGGCCGCGCGGCTTCCCTGCTGCATGTCTGCGAGTTGCTCGAACAGAGTGCGCGCCGCGAGCAGCTTCGTGCGATTCCCCTCCGCTCGCGCAAACGCCTCGGCAGCCCGCGCCAGCAGCGGCTCTACCTGCTGCCGCCAATCCGCCGCCGCGCCCAGCGGGTCGGTCTGCAGCTTGGCGCGAAGGTCCCTCAGCAGGTGGGCCGCGCTGCCTATGGCAACGGCCTGCGCGGAAGTGGATCCCGGAGGCAGACTCCCCATCTGCTGCAGGCGCGACTGCGCCTCATCCATGCTCGCGGCCATTTCGCCTTGCGCGCGGCTCACCGCCTGCGTCAGCGTACGCGCCTCGGCCAGGGAGCCGTTCATGCTATTCATCAGGTCGTTCAGAGAAACAGTTTCGTCCGTAGCAGTCCCCGCGTTGGGCTTGCCGGCCAGCCGGACAGACTTGCCGGTCAGCAGATGCTGCAGCTCGGCCAGCCTGTGTTCCGCTCCGAAAAGCCTGGGCGCGGAGGCGCGCAAAGCAGCGGCTTGCGCCAGCATGGCCTGCAGCAGCGCAAATTGCTCATGAAACGTAAGCATGGCGCGCAGGGCCGGCT
This sequence comes from uncultured Granulicella sp., assembly GCA_937871785.1. Lineage (GTDB taxonomy): Bacteria > Acidobacteriota > Terriglobia > Terriglobales > Acidobacteriaceae > Granulicella. The sequence goes on along the minus strand of CALMON010000263.1, from coordinate 7,684 downwards.
CTGCCTGAGCCGCCGTCAGACCGTCCGGACGCGGTGCGGACCGGCTGCCCGCGCCATTCAGAAACTGGTAGGCCGCGTCCCCTTGCAACTGCAACACACTTTCCGCGACCGCCGCCAGACGATTGTTCCACTCCGCGAGTGCTTCGTCCGTCCGCTGCCACATCATGCCGTTCGCCACAAGCCGTCCGTAAATGCCTTTGGCCATCTTATCAAGACCATTGCACCCCGAAGGAGACGTGCTTTCGGCGCTAAACAGCAAGCCTCCCCGGAATGGCCGATGTTCGGCGTCTCCGAGGAGGTTGTGGTGTTGCTCAGCAAGGCGTTTATCGTCTAGCTCAAGTCGTCTAGCTCAAATCGTCGAGTTCAGGTCGTCGAGTTAGGCGAGATCGTAGCGATCCAGGTTCATCACCTTCACCCAGGCCGCCACGAAGTCGCGCACAAACACCTCCTGAGCATCGCTGGCCGCGTAGAACTCGGCAAGCGCTCGCAGTTGGGAATTCGAGCCGAAAACAAGGTCGGCGACGGTGCCCGTCCATTTCGGCATACCGGTTGCGCGATCGTTGCCGTCGAGAACGCCCGGCTGTGTAGTCGACTTCGTCCACTTCGTGCTCATATCGAGCAGATTGACGAAGAAGTCGTTGGTCAGGGTTTCCGGTCGGCTGGTGAAGACGCCGTGCGCGGTGTGTCCGAAGTTCGTATCGAGCACGCGCATGCCGCCGACCAGCACAGTCAATTCCGGGGCGGTCAGGTTCAGATGGTTGGCTTTGTCGAGCAGCATCTCGGCCACCACATCCTCCATGCCGTCCTTGGTGTAGTTGCGGAAGCCGTCAAGCTTCGGCTCCAGCACTTCGAACGATTCGACGTCGGTCGCGTCCTGCGAGGCATCCACGCGGCCCGGCATAAAGGGAACCTTGACGTCGTGACCGGCTTTCTTGGCCGACTGCTCAATGGCCGCGGAGCCGCCTAGCACTATGATGTCGGCGAGACATATGCCCTTACCGGCCTGCTTCGCGGCGTCCTTGACGTTGAACTCCGTCCGGAGCGCGTCCAGAGCTTCAAGCACCCTGGCCAGCTCCCCGGGCTGGTTCACTTCCCAGTACTTCTGCGGCTCAAGACGGATGCGCGACCCATTGGCACCGCCGCGGCGATCGCTGCCACGGTAGGTGGAAGCGGACGCCCACGCCGTCGTGACCAACTGCGGAATCGTCAACTTGGAAGCGAGGATCTTGCTTTTCAGCTCCTCAATGTCGCTTTCCGAAACCAGCTCGTGGTCGACCGCTGGAAGCGGGTCCTGCCAGAGCTGTGGCTCCTTCGGCGCCAGGGGGCCAAGATAGCGGGCGACCGGACCCATATCGCGGTGCGTCAACTTGAACCAGGCCCGCGCAAAGGCGTCCGCGAACTCTTCCGGGTGCTCATAGTAGCGGCGCGAAATTTTTGCGTACGCCGGGTCCTTGATCAGGGCCATGTCGGTGGTGAACATGATAGGCGCGTGGCGCTTGGTGCCGTCCTGCGCGTCGGGAACGGAATTGGCGCCGCCACCGTTTTTCGGCGTCCACTGGAACGCTCCCGCAGGGCTCTTGGTGAGCTCCCACTCAAAGCCAAAGAGGTTTTCGTAGTAGCCGTTATCCCAGCGCGTCGGAAACGCTGTCCACGCACCCTCGAGTCCGCTGGTGATCGTCTCCGTTCCCTTGCCGCTGCCAAACGTGTTGTTCCAGCCGAAGCCCTGCTCTTCGAGGTCCGCACCCTCAGGCTCCGTGCCCAGGAACTTGCCGGGGTCGGCCGCGCCGTGGGCTTTGCCGAAGGTATGGCCGCCGGCCACCAGAGCGACGGTTTCCATATCGTTCATTGCCATGCGCCCAAAGGTCTGGCGAATGTCGCGCGCGGACCCGAGCGGGTCCGGGTTGCTGTTGGGGCCTTCCGGGTTCACATAGATGAGCCCCATCTGCACGGCGGCGAGGGGATTCTCCAGTTCGCGGTCGCCGGTATAGCGTTTGTCCTCAAGCCACTTGCCTTCCGAGCCCCAGTACACGTCCTCTTCCGGCTCCCACACGTCTTCGCGGCCGCCGGCAAAGCCAAAGGTCTTGAAGCCCATGGATTCCAGAGCAACATTGCCGGTCAGCACGATCAGGTCGGCCCAGGAAATCTTCTGCCCATACTTCTGCTTGATCGGCCAGAGCAGGCGGCGCGCCTTATCAAGGTTCGCGTTGTCGGGCCAGCTATCAAGCGGCGCAAACCGCTGGGCGCCGCTACCGGAGCCGCCACGGCCGTCCGTAATGCGGTACGTGCCGGCGCTGTGCCAGGCCATCCGGACGAAGAAGGGGCCGTAATGGCCGTAGTCCGCCGGCCACCAGCTCTGCGAGTCGGTCATCAGCGCGTTCAGATCCGCGATCACGGCGTTCAGATCCAGGGTCTTAAACGCGTCGGCGTAGTTGAACGGCGACTTCGCCTGCTTGTTGAAGGGGTTGTTGAGCGGCGAGTTCTGGTTGAGAACCTTAAGATTAAGCTGATTCGGCCACCAGTCCGCGTTGGTCTTTGAGCCGGCCATGGTCGTAGTGCGAGCCTCACCCAGAAATGGGCACTTGGCTTCGCGGGGCACGCCCTGCTCGATGTGGTTTGCCGGTATCGGCTCTCCTACTCCGTGATCGAATTGCTGCTCCATGATGGCTCCTTAAAACAGGGTGAGTTCGTTAGCTTGAGATGGGCGAGGGGGAAGGTTGCTGGGCGCAAGGGACGCAAAGCCCGCGCAAAATGAGTTCGAAGTCGCGCAGCACGCGCTGACCGATCGCATCCGGGTCGGGCTGCGGCACGTCATACCATTCCATATCCTCGACGACGCCGCAGCGGTCGCAAATGAAATGGTTGTGACGCTGCGCTTTCAGGTCGAAGCGCGCGGCCCGGCCTTCGAGCGCAACTTCGCGCACCAGGCCGACCTGCACCAGGTCGCGCAGATTGTTGTAGGTGGTGGAGCGCGAAGAGCGTGGGTCGAGCCGATTGACCGCCTCAAAAATCTCAATGGCGGTCGGATGGACGGTCTGCTCCATCAACACGGCCATGACGGCGTAACGCTGCGGCGTGCAGCGTAACCCTGCACTTTCTAGCCGTTGCTTGATGAGTTCGGAATCCACGACTTGCTTAGACTAAATCCAATCTTGCACTTTGTCCATCGGAGTCGCCGTACTTGGCTGTCGCCCGCGCGCAGCGACTCCCTCCCCTTTGACGCAGCGGAAAGCTGCTTCTAGGAAGCCGCTTTCTTCCGAGGGTCGTTCGCTTCCAGGCCTAGTTTGAAGGCGGTCATGTACCAGTCGAACTCGTCGTAGAACTTTCCCGATTTCTCGGCAAGTTGCTGAGTCAAAGCCCCGCCCTCCTCGGAAAGCGCGGTGCCCACGCTCGGTATCGGTTGCAACGACGGGATCGATGGCATTCCTACCTCGGGCAGCAGCGCCCGCAGTTGCATCGCCGCGCGCACACCGCCAAAGGGTGTGGACGAGTAGCAGATGATGGCGGACGGACGGTAGAAATACTCTTCCAGAAAATAATCCAGCAAGTTCGATAACGCCGACGGTACGCTGTGGTTATATTCCGCGCTTACGATGGCAAATCCATCGGCACGCTCGTAAAGATCGGCCAACGGCTGCAGTTTTTCGCGCAACGCCACGTCTTCAGGAGCATCCGACTTCTTCAGTTCTTTCCAGACTTTATCGAGGACAGGGAGCTTCAACGCAAGCGGGTCGACCAAAACCGCGTCGTGTCCACGACCTTCCAATTGCGCTACGACCCACTTCGCAACGCGAGCCCCCATCCGCTCCGTACGTACCGACCCCAACAACACTGCGACTACCATATATTCCTCCACACTTAGAACGAACAATTTAGAACCTAAGCCATTAAGCACTTACTCGCTTACCGGCTCTATATCCACTTCTACCTTGAGCGTGTTTCCGCCGCCACCGAGAATGAGACCGCGCAAGGGACTTACATCGCCGTAGTCTCGCCCCCAGCCCAGAGTAACGTGGCCATCCGTCGGCGCGACATTGTTGGTTGGGTCGACATCCAGCCAGCCAAGATCGCGGCTATAGGCTGAAACCCAGGCGTGCGACGCATCCGCTCCGATCAGCCGCGGACGCCCCGGAGGCGGGTAGGTCCGCAGATAGCCACTCACATAGCGCGCCGCCAGGTGGATCGACCGCAGACAGGCGATCTGCAGATGCGCAAAATCCTGGCACACACCGCGGCGCTTGCGAAACACTTCTTCGGTGGGCGTACGCACGGTGGTCACCTTGGAATCGAACGTGAAGTCGGCGTGGATGCGCGACGTCAGGTCCATCAACGCTTCGCGCATCGACCTGCCGCGTGTAAAGGACTCGAGCGCATACGCCGCAAACTCCGGCCGCAGCCGGATGCGGGGTGACTCGAATTGAAATTGATAAGCTTCCAGCCCGGTATCGCTGTGGTCCTCCGCAACAGGGCGCGTCGACTCTTCCCAGGGTCGCGACGAAGCGTGACGAGCCTCGCGGTCCCAGTCGACGACCATGCGGCTACGTGACTCGACCAGCAATTCTTTGTGGGGCTCTTCAATGGTGAAAAAACAAAGGCAATTCCCGAAGAAATCTGTTCGCTCGCTATAAGTCGCCGGCGTCGGCCTGATCGTAAGCTGATTTTGCAAAAGCCGGTTATGCGCAAACGACCTGGGTTTCAGGCAGGCAATATGATCCCCCACGGAAACAGGGTAGGAATATTGATAGGTTGTGCGATGACTTACGTTGTATTCCATAGGTTCCGCCTGTTTAGAACAGCGAGCTGCTTCGCCATGTTCGCTTCGTACGACTTAGTCGAGACCCATCGTAATCGGGAGCGTTCTCGCGTGGCTGAAATAGTGACTCGACACATTATTCGACCAGGAAGGAAGCAGATTTTCAAGGTCGGCAAAAAACTGTTCCAACTGCGCAAAGCCGCTTGCGGGCACCGGCTTCCTGCTCTTTCTGGTGTCTGCCTGATCCGGAAAAGTCATCGTTTGCAAGTCCAATTCCCGCATCGATGCTATCGCATTTTCCATCGCCTGCAGATCCGCGTCGAGATGGCGTGGCAGCTTACGATATAGGTCCAATAAATGCTCCAACTGAAAGTCGAGCGAACGAGGATTGGTACCATCCGCCATGAGCACGTCCATGACCGCGAGCGGCTGCAGCGTCGTGTAATAGCGCGCGCGGTAGGTCATGGAACTATCGGCTACCTGCAGCAGCGCTTCCAGGTAGCTCCAGTCGCCGATGGCCAGCGGCTTGGTGATCTGCCGTAACTCCTTGGTGAGATACATCGCCCGTTCCAACCGGCGGCCGAGGCTCATAAACAGCCATCCCGAGCCGCGAATCAGGTTTTCGCGCTCCAGCCCGGAAAAAGAGGAAAGCAACTCCAGGCACTTGGTGAGCATGGGCGCGTAGTCGGTCAGCTTCGCTCCGCGCTCCAGATGCATGGAGCTTCGCAACTGCCCGATCAGCAGCATCATGTCCGCCGAAAGCCGCTCGCGCACGTTGCCGCCGATGCGGGCGACTTCGGCCAGAGTAGCGGGCAGGCTGTCGGGGCGTTTGCGGTCGGTCAACAGCGAAAGCAGCTCCTTTTCGAACAGCGCAAACGTCAGCGGCTTACGCCGTGTCTTCGGCAGCTTGCTGTAGCGCGTGCCCAGGCAGCGATGCAGGCAGAGGAGGCTGCCCAGCTGCGTTTCGTCGGCCTGGTGCACGCGCGGAACCATGGACCGCAGGATGCGGGCCTGGTTTTCCGCTCGCTCCACGTAGCGGCCCAGCCAGAACGTGTTGTCGGCCACGCTGCTCGGCACCACGCGCGACACGCGCCGCAGTTCCAGCGGCTCATTCGGGCGCGGCAACAGGCTGAACGCGTCGACGGGAGCGTCCGAAAGCACCCACGCATCCTTACTGTGACCGCCGCGCTGCATCACGACGGAGGTCCCGTGCGCGTCGGCCACGCGCACCAGGCCGCCCGGAAACACCTGCCATCCGTCGCCGGCGTTCAGCGCATAGGTGCGCAGCACCACACTGCGCGAAGTCAGCGCGTCATGCTCCCACACGGGCGCGGTCGAAAGCGACACCTGTTCCTGCGCTACATACTCGTACGGCCTCGCACGCAGCCGCGCGACCAGCTTTTCGCGCTGCTCGGCATTGAGCTCCGACCCGAACACCACGTCCATCTGCACCGAAGGAAACGCCGCTTTGACGACCACGGAGTCAAGGTGGTTCACCACCCATTCGAGAGCGCTTTCCTGCCCGCACCACCACGTAGCAACCGAGGGCAGCTTTAACTCTTCGCCGAGCAGATGCTTCGCCAAACCGGGCAGAAACGGCAGGATGGCGGGTGATTCGATCACGCCGCTGCCCAGCGCGTTTGCCACCTTCACGTTGCCCGCGACCACAGCTTCCACCAAGCCCGAAACGCCCAGCAGCGAGTCGCCGCGAAGCTCCAGCGGATCGCAGAAGTCGTCATCCACGCGCCGCAGGATCACGTCCACCTGCTCCAGCCCGCCGACGGTTTTGAGATATACGCAGTGGTCGCGCACGGTCAGGTCGGCGCCTTCGACCAGCGTGAAGTCAAGGTATTTCGCAAGGTACGAGTGCTCGAAATACGTCTCGTTGTGCGGCCCCGGCGTCAGCAGCACGATGCGCGGATTCGGCTTGCCCGCGAGCCGCGTCAGCGCTTCACGTTGCGCTCGGAAGAACGGCGCCAGCCGCTGCACGTTTGAGGTGCGGAAGATTTCCGGCAGCATATCCGCCACGATCAGCCGGTTTTCCAGAGCATAGCCGCTGCCCGAAGGTGCCTGTGTGCGGTTGGCCAGCACCCACCACGAGCCATCCGGCGACCGTGCGAGGTCGACCGCCAGCATATGGAGGTAACTCTGCTTCGGCACCGATACCCCTGCGAGCGGCCGCAGAAACGCCGAGTTGCCGAACAGCAGCGCCGCCGGAAAATGCCCGTCGCGCAGCAGGGTTTGCGGGCCGTACACATCCTCCAGCAGCCGGTTCAACAGCTCCGCGCGCTGCTTGACGCCGGCTTCAATGGTGCGCCACTCGGCAGCCTGAATCAGTAGCGGAACAAGGTCGATTTTCCACGGCCGGTTGGCGCCTTCGGGGTCCCCGTACATGTTGTAGGTGATGCCGTTTTCGCGGATGCGGCGCTCCGCCCGCGCGAACCGCTCGGCCAGTTCGTCGGGACCCAGTTCGCGAAGCTGCTCCATCAGCCGCGCCCAGTGCGGCCGCGGCGTGGCGCTGTCGACCGCGGCCTCATCGAAGGTGCCGCCGTAGCGCAGCGGAGACTGGTACAGATCGCCGTGATTCACTGGGCCGCGCTCCCGTCTTCCGCAGGCTCGTTCGCGGGAAACCAGCGCAGGTCCAGCGTTCTCGGGAATACCGGGTTCGGTTCGAGCGGCGGGGCTGTCATGGGTG
>CALMON010000263.1:0-229 GCA_937871785.1 uncultured Granulicella sp. | reverse complement strand
GTTGGGCTAATTTACAACCCGCTCCAGCCGCCGCGCGCGAGCCTCCGCCGCATCCGCCGCGCGGGTCGTGTGCACGGAGCCGTCCGGCGGGCCGGCAAAGTACGTGCAGCGGCCCAGCGACTTGCCTGCGGCGGCGTCAATCACGTCGAACACCAGCGGCGTATGCACCGGGATCGTGGGATGGAGCGCAGCGTTCAGCCGGCGCGCGCGGTAGCGGATGCCGGCGACC
>CALMON010000262.1 GCA_937871785.1 uncultured Granulicella sp. | reverse complement strand
GCGGGGCCTGCTGCCGGGGCGCGGGTTGCTGCGGGGCCTGCGGTGGAGGAGCTTGCGTCTGCGGAGCTCGCTGCGGAGGAGTTTGCGGAGCCGGCACCGGGCCGTTCTGCCGCGCTGGGGCGTTCGGCGCCTTGGGACCGGCACCGGAGGCGGGGGCGAGCAGCGGTGCCGGGACCGTTTGCGGCTGCTGACCGGAGCGCGGAGTTTCCACCGGACCGGGCTGCCGGACGACCGCAGGCGGCGTCTTGGGGCCGTCGTTCGAGTTTGTGTTCGGGTAGGTGTTTGGGTTGTAACGGTTTCCCACGGCGGTTGGCTGGCCGGGTTGCTGCGCCGGCGGCTGCCTGGGCTGAGGCTGTGCCGGGGGTGACGTTTGCACGGGTGCCGCGGCCCCGGTCCGGGGCTGGTACGGGCCGGGCTGCGAGGCGGGAGCCTGCGTGGAGCGGGGGAACTCCCCTGCATGGCGCGCCGGGTCGTTTCGTGCCGGGTCGTTTCGTGCCGGGTCGTTTCTTGCCGGGTCGTTCCGATCCGGATACCCGCTTGCGGGATCGTTCCGTCCCGGAGAGCCGCCGAAAGCGCCGGGAGCCCTTCCCGCCGCCGCGCCCCCGTTTGCCAGCACGGGCCGCGACCGCGCCGTGGGCTGGGCGTCCGGTGCCACCGCAGCGCGCGCCGGCCGCGCCGCCGCCACGGGAGCACGGCTTTCGACCGGAGCGGCGGCCATCTGGCGCGGGTCGACGCGAAGGACATTCGCGTTCACCGGCCGGCCGGCCGCGAAGGTTTCCTGCGGCACGGCCACGGTCGCGATGCTGCGATTGGCGTATTGCGGAGCGCCGCCGTCACCGGGAGAACGGTGGAATCCGCCGCCCGGGCCGTAGTTTCCGGAAGCGGCATTGCCGCCCGGAAGGCCACCCTCCGGCCGTCCCTGCTCCGGACCTCCCCGAGCAGGTCCGCCACGGTCATACACGTTCACCGTCCGGTTGTTGTATACGTTCCGAACCTCAACCGTATTCCGGTTGTAAATGTTTGTCACGTTGATGCGGTTCACATAGCCCGGACCGGTTCGGTACGGCGGTTGGTACACCTCGCGCGGCCCCAACGGGAACCAGGCGGCGATACCTCCACCACCACCGCCCACACGAAGACCGCCACCACCGACAAACACCACCAGCGCGGGCGAATACACCGGATGGATGACCGGCGGACCCGGAATCCATCCCCAGCGTGGACTGCCGCCGTCGCCGCCGAAGCGCGCCCAGCGACCGTAGTGGAACGGCGCAAATCCCCATGGTTCGGCTTCAATCCACGTCCATCCCCAAGGCGCTACGTAGGCCCAGTGGCCGACGCTGTAGGGCTGCCAATCCGCCGCGACATTGCGCGGGAACCACACCGCGCCACCGCCGTAGTCGCCGCTGTATGCCGAAGGGTCGCCCCCATCCGGAGCCGGGGCCTGCGCCCAGTCGCCGTATTGGCCGAGATCGGCATACCCGATTGTGTCGGGATTGATGTTGGTGCCATTCTGCTGGAACTGCTGCTGGTACAGGGCGTCGCGCTGCGCGGAAAAGCGGTCCAGATCGTCCGGCCGCGCGCGTTGCACAGACTGCGCCACCGGCGCGTTGCCGCGGAAAGAGCCGTCGGCTCCGATGCGCAGACTCTGTCCATTGGTGAGCGTCTGCTGCACGCCGTCGCCATCGATCTGCACGCTGCCGAAAAAGACAGTGATCACGGTCACGTTGTCCTGCGGATACACGTCGACGCGGTAATCCCCCGGCTGCAGCAGCGTCACGGACGCGTTGGGCGTGTCGAGCTCGGTGACCGTGTTCGGATCCAAAGCGTAGGCGCGCAGGTGGGCGCTGCCCTGCGCCAGGCCGAACTGCGCCACCGCATCTGTCAGCGAGGTGACGGTCGCATCGGCGAAGGGGCCGAGCCGCAGGGTCAACTGCCCGGCTTCGAGCTCGGCACGCGATCCGTTGCCCGCATACAGGCGATCGCCGGAGGTCAACGGGTAGTTGAGCTCCGCTGCGCTGAAGTCGTTGGCACCGGCCGGCTCAAAGGAGACGCTGCCCCCCAGCCCACTTAGCCGCGCCACCCGCGAAGGCGGGTCGACAAGCTGCCCAACCTGCTGCGCGTCGTCGAGCGCCTGCGAACTGTTGGCATACCCGGGGTTCCCCTGCGCCTGCAAGACGCCGGGCGCGGTGAGAAAAAGCGCGCCTACGGCAAAGGGCAGTAGCCGCCGTACGGAGGGCGGAACAAAGGTCGTTGGTTTCGCGGTGGTCTTCATGGATGCAGCTCCTGCTTTCCGATCTGGATGCAGCTCCTTCGCGGAGGTCGGCTTCTCAGCGCCCCCGAAGTGTAAACCCCCTGGCAGCAAAAAGATGCGTGCTGATTATCTCGTCTCGCGATAAACGGGCTACCGCGTGGAACCGGCGCGTTGCCCGCAACGTATGCTGTAGTCGAAAGCGGGTTTCGCCCCCGCGACCACGCCTGCTCCGGAGGGTTCGCCGTATGTTGCACCGAGCTTCTGCCTTGCCCCACGTCCGTGCCTTTCTGCTTTCTTCTGCCGTTCTGGGGCTGCTGACTGGCTGCCATGTCACTAACGCGCATGACGGCAACAACCACCATGTCGATATCGGCACACCGTTCGGCTCTATGCAGGTAAAAACGGATGACAGCGTTGCGGTCGCGGGGGTGGGCGTTACGCCGTACCCGGGAGCGGTGGTCAAAAAGAAGCAGGACGACGACGACTCCGCCGCCGACGTCAACCTGAGCTTCGGCAGCTTTCACCTGGGCGTCAAGGCTGTCAGCTACACCACCGCGGACGCTCCCGATAAGGTGCTGGCGTTCTATAAAAAGGATCTCAGCCGCTACGGCGTGGTGATCCAGTGCCGCAACGATGCTCCGGTGGGCGAGCCGGCGCGCACCGCCGAAGGGCTCACCTGCTCGGACGACCACAAAGGCGTGCAGTTCAACAGCGGCATCCAGCTCGGCGCCAGCAGTGCCGCCGCGGGCAAAGGCGCAAAAACCGATCTGCGCACGGGCAGCAAGCAACGGCAGCACATCGTCTCGATTGAGCCGCACGATGGCGGTACGCAGATGGAGCTTGTCGCGCTGGAGCTTCCCGGCAACCTCAACCTGAATAACGACGGGAAGAAGTCGGATTAGGCAGTGTCGCGGCCTGGCGTGGTTGCCGCCGGAGGCACGCTCGCGTAGCTTCGTTAGAAGTGAACGCTCTCCGGTGCCATCGTTGTCAGGCCGATTTGCCCTCCCATGACGCAGGGACTCTCGTTTATTGCGGAGCGTGCGGTGCGCCCCAGGTACGGCTGTCCGAGGAGCTGCGTCAGCAGGCCGAAGCGGAAGCGCTCGAAAGCGCGGCGACGCCCAAGGCCGCGAGCCACTCTGGCCGCTCGTGGGTCTGGCGCGATGCGATCCGCTTTGTCGGGCTTGCCGCCCTGGTCGCTGGTGGTTTGTCGCTGGTATCGCTGGTGGCGGCTCCGGTGCTGCTGCTGGCCTGGCTGTGGGCGACCGCCAGCCCCATCGCCGTGCTGGCGCTATTTCATGCGCGCAGCCCGCAGGTGCCGATTTCCACCAGCTTCGGAGCGCGAGTAGGCCTGCTGTGCGGCGTGACCACGGGCTTCGCGATGCTGTTCGTCGATACGCTGGGCCTGTTCCTTGCGCGACGGCTCCACGCTCTGGGCGAGTTCGACAAGCAAATGGCTATCGTCTTCGATCAGGTGCGAGCCAACGCGCAGGCGCAATATGGCAGTTCCGCCGACAGTGTTACGAGCTTCACCTTTGTGCCCGAGTTTCACGCGACCATGTTCCTTCTGCTGTTTCTGGGCGCCGCGATGCTGCTGATCGTGGTAACCACGACGCTGGGTGCATTCGCAGGCTCGCTGCGCGCCAAACGCGGGTAGCCATCCGGGCCCACACCGCTGCTAAAATCGTCACATCATGAGCGACCCGAACACCGCCAACGCCGACTCCCCGACTCTCGAAAAACCGACCTCGGCCACGCCGCGCATCCGCGAAAAAGGCCGGCTGATGTCCGCCAGCGAGATTGAGCGGACGCTGGTGCGCCTGGCGCACGAGATCGTCGAACGCAACAACGGCGCGAAAAACGTCGGCCTGGTCGGCATCAAGCGGCGTGGCATCCCGCTCGCGCAACGCATCGCCCGCATGATCGAGCAGATTGAAAAGGAACCGGTCGATATCGGCGTACTCGATATCAGCTTTTACCGCGACGACCTGACCACGCGCGACGTGCGCCCGGTGGTTGAAAAAGGCGAGATCGGCTTCGATGTGGAAGGCCGCGACATTATCCTGATGGACGACGTGCTGTACACGGGTCGCACCATCCGCGCGGCGCTCGACGCGTTGTTCGACCACGGCCGCCCCAAGAGCGTGCAGCTTCTGGTGCTGATCGATCGCGGCCACCGCGAGCTGCCGATCGAAGCCAAATTTATCGGCCGCATCGTCCCCACAGCGCGCAAGGAAATCATTGAGGTCAAGCTGCAGGAAGTCGATGGCGACGAGCAGGTGCTGTTGGTGGAGTTGGTAGACTAAGCGGACGAACCAGTACGCTCAGTGAACCGCTTCGTTGCTCGGCCGGGGTGCAACACTCGAAGCCCGAGGTGCCTTTCAAACGCGTCGAAATCCCGGTCACAATGAAGCAGCACGTGATCGTGTGCCATGCAGCACGTCGCAATCAGGCAATCGATGGTTTTGCGAACAGTCAGGCCACGAGAACGAAGTGTTCTGTAGTTTTCAGCGGCTGCCAGAGCCGTTGCAGCGCCTCCAGAGGAGAAGATTGGCCGTTGTAAGAGATTCTTCCGGAGAAAGTTGAATTCGGAGTCGGTGGCCGCTCCCTGAAGGACTTCACAAAGTGTCAGGTCGATCAGGCCCACGGCTTGGTGGCTATTCTCTCGAAGCCACGTTGTATGGTCATTCTCGAGGCCACGCACGAAATCCACCCAAACACTCGTTTCTACAATCACCACCTTGGTTGTTATTCCCTTCCCTTTTTGTAGTCGAACTTCCAATCAGGCGCTGCTCCCCATAAAGACTCCAAGGCCTTTTCCTGAGCTTGCATTCGCACGATGCCTTTCATCGCAAGCTCGACAGCTTCCCGTTTGGTCTTTGCGCCGGTGGCTCGCAGGGTGGCCTTCATCAGCTTTTCGTCGATCTCGATATTTGTCCGCATCCGCGCTCCGATGTGTAAGACTTCGTTTTTCTTGTGTATGCTAGCAGAACGCCTCCATCTTGCACATTTGAGGAGCTTGCCATGTCTGCTGCCGCTGCCGCCAGTCCACCCGAACCCCTTTCGATGAAAGCCGTTCTCGGTATTCCGACGATGCGGCGGCTCTGGTACGCGCAGATTGTCAGCGTCTTCGGCGACTTTGTCGCGCTCTTTGCGGTCATCAACGTAATGACGTTTGAGCTGCACGCCACCGCGCAGCAGATCACCGGCGTGCAGATCGCGTACGTCGCTCCGATCGCCGTGCTCGGCGTACTGAGCGGCGTGTTCGTCGATCGCTGGCCGCTCAAGATGACCATGGTCGGTAGCGACCTGACGCGCGCGGCGCTTTGCCTGCTGCTGCTGTTTGTACACAGCGTGTGGGGCTTCTATGCCGTGCTCGCGTCGATCAGCGTCTTTTCAAGCTTTTTCAGCCCGGCGCAGGGAGTGGCGATTCGCAGCGTGGTGCCGCGGCACGGACTGCGCTCGGCCAACGCGCTGCTGCAGCAGGTGATGCTGCTGATGCGCATCATTGGCCCTACCGTCGCCGGCTTGATCGTGCATCTGCTCGGAGAAAAGGTCTGCTACATTGCCGACTCGTTGAGCTTTGTGGCCTCGGGCCTAGTGATGGCGTCCCTTCTGCTCAACCGACCCACCGAAGTGGGCGACGCGCTGGAAGGCGGTGCGGAAACGCGTGGCCTCGCCCGCATCTGGGCAGACATGAAGCAGGGGATTGGCTTCATCGTGCACCACCCGGCGCTGCTGTTTGTCGTCACCGCGCTGGCCGCCGGCATGTTCGTGATGGGCTGCTTCGGTCCGCTGGTCGCGGTATACGTGCGCGATACCCTGGAGCGCAGCACGCAGACTTTTGCGCTCGCGAGTGGCTCCATCGGCTTCGGCCTGCTGGCCGGCATTTCGACGCTGAACGCCGCGGCCAGAAACGTTAGCGAAAAGGTCCTGGTCTATTGCGGTCTCACCGGCATAGGCCTGGGCACGCTGCTGCTGTCGCTGGTGCCGCACGTGGCCGTTCTGTTTATCGGCTGCATTCTGATCGGCGTCGCGGCGGGAGCGATCATCGTCCCCGCGCAAACTCTGGTACAGCGCGAAACGCCCGCCCCGCTGATGGGCCGGGTCGGCTCGTCGATGATGTCGGCTATTTTCGGCGCGCAGGTGGGCGGCCTGATATTGAGCGGTATTTTAGCCGAGCACACCAGCGTGCGACGGGTCTTTCTGTTCTGCACAATCCTGGTGGCGGTGCTGATCATCGGCGGCAAGCTGTTTATGGAGCCGAAGGAAACACCGCTAGCTCCGCCGACTGCGCAGGAAGCGGCGTAGCTCCCCGGATAGATCTTCAGCAGGAAAGCCTTACCGCGTCATAGCCGCGAAGACCGCGTCCGCCGCCCTGACGATGGCCGTTACCTCTACCTCTGTGTGCGCTGCCGAAACAAAGGCTGCCTCATACTGGCTCGGCGGCAGCCAAACGCCGCGCTCCAACAGGCCACGATGAAAGCGCGCGAACAAAGCCGCGTCCGAAGCGCTGGCTGTCGAGAAATCGGTCACGGCGGAGGGAGTAAAGAACCAGGTAAACATACTACCGACGCGGTTTGTCGTGACTCCCAGACCGTGTTTCGCAGCAGCCAGCGCGACCCCCTCGGCAATCGACGCTGTCGTCGCGTCAAGCTGAGGGTACAGCGTCGCCTTGTGCGCCAGCAGGTAGGAGACGGTGGCGATGCCGGCGGCCATCGCCAGCGGATTGCCGCTCAGCGTGCCGGCCTGGTACACAGGGCCGAGCGGGGCGAGGAACTCCATGACGTCCGCGCGGCCGCCGAAGGCACCGCAGGGCAGCCCCCCGCCGATGATCTTGCCAAGGGTTGTCAAGTCGGGCGCGGCGTCGCCTGTAGCGCAACCGAAGAGCTCCTGCGCGCCGCCAGCGGAGAGGCGGAAGCCGGTCATCACTTCATCGAAAATCAGCAGCGCTCCGTATTGCCGCGTGAGCGCGCGCAAGCCGGCGAGGAAGCCGGGAGCCGGAGCGATGGTGCCGGCATTGCCGACGACCGGCTCAAGGATCACGCAGGCGATCAGGTCCGGGTGCGAAAGAAACGCGGCTTCGACGGCGGCGAGATCGTTATAGGGCAGCGCGAGGGTATGCATCGCGGTTTGGGCAGGAACGCCGGCCGAACCCGGTATGCCGAACGTCGCCACACCGCTGCCGGCTTTCACCAGCAGAGCGTCGGCATGGCCGTGGTAGCAGCCCTCAAACTTGATGACGAACGGGCGATTCGTAAACCCGCGCGCCAGCCGGATGGCCGACATGCAGGCCTCCGTTCCGGAAGACACAAACCGCAGCTTTTCGACGGACGGAAAGCACTGCTGCACAAGCTCGGCGAGGTCGGCTTCAGCCGCCGTGCTGGCTCCAAACGAGGCAGAACGTGCGGCCGCCTGCTGGATCGCTGCGACTGCCGGAGGAAAGGCGTGGCCCAGAAGCATCGGCCCCCAGGAGCCGAACATATCGATGTAGCGGTTGCCGTCGGCGTCGGTAAGGTACGCGCCGGCGGCGCTGGCCACAAACGGCGGGTGCCCGCCGACGGCTCGAAACGCACGTACGGGAGAGTCCACGCCGCCGGGAAGAAAGCGCTCCGCGCGAAGGCCAAGCGCGAGCGACTGGGTCAGATCAAGAGCCATATTGTCAGTATAGGTGCCGGCTTGCGGCTCGCGTACGGCTATGCCGGAACGCTGTGCCACTACTGAATCTGCACGAGTTCCGATTCGCCGTGGCCGGCTCCGCCGGGGGTTACGGTGGAATGCTGCGGAGCGCGCCAGTGGTCGATGTGGCTGACCTGGTGCACGCAACTGATCGTGCAGTTCGGCGCGCAGCTTTTTTCAGTCAGGAATTCGCGCTTGACGATCTCGGTCGTGTATTCGGCTATCGGTATGCCGGGGTAGCCGCGCTGCTGCGAGCAGTAGCTGACGACGCCCTTTTCGTCCACGTACAGGTAGCGCGACCCGGCCCGACAACGCCAGTCGTTGGGCTGGCCGTTAGCGATCGCTTCCTGGAAGCCGTTGAAGCTCTATTTTTTTTTTTTTGTTAGGGGGAGCACCTATTTATACACGGCCCGCTCGCGGTCGCCGAGCGGCTTCAACTGTCCGCTGCCATCGTGGATGATGCCGATGGTGGAGCTGAAACCCAGCGCCAGGGCGCGTTTCGACACGGTGAGCGCGTCGTCCGGGTTGGGGATGCCTCCGCCAACAACCGAGTTGATATTGACATGGAAGTCGGCGTGCTCGGCCAACATCCTCAGCTTGGCGTCGAGCACCTTGAGTGATTTCTTCGACACATCGTCGGGCATGACGTTGTCGATCGAAATCTGCATATGGTCGAGCCCCGCCGCGTTCAGCCGCGCGATGCGCTCGGGCATCAGCAGATAGCCGTTGGTGATCATGCCGGCGATGGCGCCGGTCTTGCGGATCTGCCGGATCACGTCGTCAAGCTCGGGGTGCAGCAGCGGCTCGCCTCCGGAGATGGTGATGACCGAGGTGCCGAGCCGGCCGAGGTGGTCGATGCGGCGCTTCATCTCGTCAATATCGACGGGGTTCGACACATCGTCGAACTCATTGCAATAGGTGCAGGCCAGGTTGCAGCGGCGCATGGGCACGATGTGCGCCATGTAGGGGTGCGAGGTCGAGGCGACGGCGGAGGCGATCGAACCCAGCTCGCGCAGCTTGCGGGTAGCGGCGATCAGCCGCCGCCGCGCGGTCATGCGGCGCTGGGCGGGGGCCGTTCCGGGCTCAAATTTGGTGGCGGACTTCGTGGACACCGGGAGTTGGGATTCGGTCGGCATAGACAGATTTCATTCTATCGCGTGCCGTGCTTCAGGCTGCTGTCTTCAACGGTTGTACAGTTCGTCTCTCTGCCTGACTTGCCTGCCAGAAATCGTAGTCATTCTGAAGGTTGAACCAGATGCCCGGGTGACCTTGTCCAAATGCCTGGCTCAATTTGATCGACATATCGGCGGTGATCCCAGCGTGCCCGTTCAAAACGCGGGACAGCGTCACACGGGACACGCCCAGATGTGCGGCCAACGCCGTCACCGACATGGGAAGCGCCTCAATGGCCTCCTGTACGACCTTGCCCGGATGAGGCGGGCTGAACATACGTATCATTGCCTCCGCTTAGTGGCAGTCCTGATAATCGACGAGAACGGCGTCTCGGCCGTCAAACGCAAACGTCTGTCGCCAGTTTCCGTTGACTTGTACCGACCAATGCCCCTCAGCTTTCCCTGCAAAGCATGGAGCCGCCGGCCGGGCAAGTCCACGTCCCGCGCGTCTCGAGATCGGTTTAGCACGAAAAGCTGATTCCCCAGCTTCATGGCATGGTGTGGCTGCGTGCCACGCTTTGAACCGCGGTAAAGAACTCTTCCCGACCCGAGTGCCGGAAGCTGTTAATCAAGTTTTTGGTAACGTGTCACGCTACAGCTGTCAATTGCATCCGTTTTACACTAAGGACAGGAGCACACCATGCCACGTGAAATCCAATGGAACGATACCCTTGAAATCGGCATTCAACTACAGGAAGCGCACCCCGAGCTCGATCCGTACTCGGTGCGCTTTACCGACCTGCATCGCTACGTGACGGAGCTTCCCGGGTTTGCCGGCGACCCGCTGAAGTCCAATGAATCACTACTGGAAGCGATCCAGACGGCGTGGCACGAGGAATTCGAAGACGCCAAGCTCGGATAGATTGCCTGCGCCGATCGACAAGATGATGGCAAAACGCCGAAGCGAAACTCGCCACGTTTGGAAACCCTAGCCAGTGCAAACATCTTGAAGAAAGTCGCGATCAGCAGAGAAACGGATTATGCCGAAACGTGAGCCTTCTCCGCAATGAATCTTGGTGACGAGAACGGCGTTTTTCAGGACTAATGCTCGGAGTACCCAAGCCGTGCTTGCAAGGATCGTGAGGCGATGCCGTTATGATCGGGCGGCGGAAACGAGGAGAAGCCGAGGCACAAGGCGCGCGCATGAGAGTTGTATCCCTATCGAGAGCAATGGTTGAGCCGATCAACAACCATCGCTCTGATCCGCTTCAGGCTCTTGATCTGAGAATCAATCTGCGAAACGTGGTTTGTTAATTTGGTCTTTATTTTTGCGCGGTCGATTTCTGGCGAGAGTAGTTCTTTCGACAAGTCACGAATCTCCTTCAATGTGAAGTTCAGCGACTTCCCCATGAGAATCACTTGCGCCTCCTCTACGTCGGCATCGTTATAGACGCGGTAGTTATTTGCACTCCGCTGTCGCCCGAAGAACCCCTTCGATTCATAGAACCGCACCGCCACGGTTGTAAAACCAACGCGGCTTGCGAACTCGCTGATATTCATCTCTGGCCTTGACCTTCACCTATACGTGAAGGTTTAGATTGACAGACGAGAGGGTTTTCATCAAGGGGATCGAATGGCTATTGCTCTGGAAAAACACGGACCGTACGCGCTGATTACAGGCGCTTCTCATGGCATCGGTGAAGAGTTTGCCAACCAACTCGCTAAAAAAGGGTTCAGCCTTGTTCTCGTGGCGAGAAGTCGGAACAAGCTCGATAGCATTGCTTCGCGGCTGAGCGGTACCCACAGAGTGGATGTCCAAGTTGTCGCTCTCGATCTGATGAAAGACACGGCCGCAGAGGAGCTCGTGGCTGCGACGAGCCATCTTGAGATCGGGCTGGTGGTGTTGAATGCTGGAGTTTATGGCTTTGGAGCATTTTTGGACAACAGCCTTGAATACGAGCGGAATCTGATGCAGCTCAACATGGTTGCCCCGATGCAACTTGCGCATCACTTCGGCCACAAGATGGCTCAGCGCAAGCGTGGAGGCCTCCTGTTCCTGGGTTCGGCTGCAGGCTTCCAGGCGATACCTTATAACGCGAACTATTCCGCATCCAAAGCCTATGTGCTGCTTCTCGGCGAGGCTCTAAATTACGAGCTCAAACCTCTCGGCGTGGATGTTGAGGTCCTGGCACCCGGGATGACCAAGACAGAGGGAACGGGTGCCATGCGCGGCGTGGATATGGGCAAGATGCCTGGCAAAGCGATGGATTCGGCGCAGGTTGTCGCTGAAGGTTTAGAGCGATTTGGGAAATCACCACTTGTTGTCCCGGGCTCTCTCAATCGCCTTATAGCGAATGTCGGTAAGTACCTCATGCCACGTCGGGCTCAGACATCTTTCATTGCGAGGATGATTATCCCGGCATTGGTGAAGAAGCCCTGATCGCTAGGGTGTCGCCAGATCCTGGCGAGTATCGTGAAGTCGCATTGTGGGAAATAACGATGCGAAAGCCTTGTCCCAAATCGAAATGTGGTGCCTTGGAAGGGCGGAGCTTTGCAGCTGCCCTGACTTCATCTCAAGGCCTCAAAGGTTCCACAGCCGTATTTACCGCGCCAGGGCAGAGACGGGCTCGCGGTTGGCGGCACGGCGTTCCCTGCCGCGCCTCCGCAGCACCTGCGCCGGCAGGCGGGAGCCGCTCACCACCAGCACAGCTCCTGCCACTATCAGCCACGCTGCGCTGCCTGCCGCGATGATCAGCACGTCGCCGCCGTGCGTCGACACCGGCGGTAGGTAGTGTACGAGCCCGGCTGCGGCGCCAAACGACAGCACTGCCGCCGCGAACGCCCGGCCAAGCTCGCGGAATTCCAGATGCAGGACGCTGACCAGGCGCTTTTTTTGGAGCAGGACGGCGAGCGTCACGGTTTGCGCCACGATGCCGATGTCGGACGCGAGCGCCAGACCGGGCAGGCCGAACTCGCGGAACATCGACCAGTAGAGCGGGATCGAAAGAATCACGACAGCCGTGCCGGCGATGGCAGGGGTACGAGTGTCACTGGCGGCGTAGAAGGCCCGCGCGTAGATGCCCTGCACGGCCCACAGGGCCAGCGAAACGGCGAAAATCATGAACAAGTGCGTGGTGACGCCGGCGTCGGCGCGGTTGAACTTGCCGCCGCGCAAAAGGTCCATCAGCCAGGGCGCGAGCGCCAGCATCCACGCGCTTACCAGCAGGCCGACCGAGAAAAGCCGCGACACGGAGCGGCCGACGCTTTCGGAAAAATCGTACATCTGCCCGCGCTGAAACAAAGACGCAAAAAACGGCAGCGACGCCGTTCCCGCCGCTGGACCGATCACATTGAAAGGCGCGTTGAACAGGTCCTTGGCGTTGTTGATCAGCGTGATAGCGCCGACCTGCCCACTGGCGAACCAGTTGAAAAAAATGCTGTCAAACATCACCAGTGACACACCGATCATGAGCGGCGCGGCGGAGCGGAGCCACTCGCGAAACGCGGGATCACGCACCGCGACGCGCGGCGTAAAGCGAAGGCCGGTGCGCAGTGCGCCAAGCGTATTCAGGAGAGTCGAGCCCACGATCACTCCCGCAAAGACGCCCACCACCAGCGAGTACACCCCAAGCTGCCGGTGCAGAAAATACGCTCCCAGCACGATGCCCAGGTTGTAGATCACCGGGGTGCAGGCCTGGTACAGAAAGATTTTGCGGACCTGCAGGCGCGCGCTCATCATGCTGCCGGCAAAGAAAAATAACTGCGCCGGCAGCAGCAGCCGCGTCATGCCGATGCAGAGCGGACCGCGGGCGTCGGCGAAAAAGTCGGGCTTATAGAACAGCCGCAATATCCACGGGGCCCCGATGGCGACCACCACCATCACGCTGGCGAGCACTGCCAGCATGGTGGTCATCACAACCGACAATGCGCGGTCGGCACCGGCCTCATCGCCGCGCTCGCGGAAGCGGTTCAGCATCGTGATCATCGACACCGAAGCGGCCGAGCCGACGAGAAAATACGCCAGCAGGTCCGGCAGCTTGAACGCAGCGCGATACGCGTCCTGCGCTACGCCGGCGCCGAAAATCGCGTTCACGTACTTGATGCGCACCAGCGCGAGCACGCCACTCAGCAGGGCCGACATCATCAACAGCATGGCTGCGGAGCCTGCCGTTTGCCGCGGAGCTGTAACGGCGGGCGCGGCGGCGGCGGCGGGCGGCGCAGCAGGCAGCGAGGCGGGCAACGCCCCGGGAACGACGGCGGAACTGGGAAGCTGCGTAGCCACTTTGTTCAGGCAGCACCCTTCTCGCGTCGGTCGGGAGCGGAAGCCGGCAGCGCCGCTCCTCCGGTAAAGTCTCGCCAACTGGCGGCCCCACCGATTGCGCCGCGATGCGCGCTTGCCGCTGATCGTTGCGATCGTTGCGCCTCCCGGAACGAGCCGTGCTGCCGTGTACGGCATTCCATGCAGCGCATCGGCCATTGCAGCAGCAGCAGGTAGGCAACGTCCGCGCGACGAAAGCGCGAACGGCGCAGCGCCGGGGCCAGGCAACGGCGGCAGTTGCCCGAGACGCGCGAGCTCGGGGTCGAAACCAGATTGGTACCAAAAGGCTTGGAGGGTGTCATTGGGGCGCTCCGGCATCCGCGAGGGTTGCAGGCTCTTGGGGGTGGTGCGCGGCTTGCTCGGGCAAGCTCTCTTTTGCTGACGCCTGTATCGCGGCTGCTGCCCCTAGAATAGCTTGTCGAACGGCTCGTCGCGGGGCGAAACGAAGGGCGGCTTCGGTTTCTCGAGCGTCAACCGGGGCCGCATGGCTTGCACGTTGCCTTGCAGGCTTGTCGCAAAGGCCGCGGCTCCGGCCGGTTTCGACAAGGTTTGCAGCAGGGCGGACAGGTCCGCACGCAGGGCCTGCAGCTTTTCCGCCCGAAGCGCAGCCGCGGCCAGCGGAGGCTCTGCCGCGTTAGCGGAGGTCGGGGCAATCGGCGCGATAGCGGGCGAAAGGCTGAGCACGGGTTCGCGTGGCTTCATCGCGAATGTGCGTGGTTCTGAACGGGTTTCCGCCGGGCGAGTTTCCGACAGCTTCGCGTCGGGCACCGCGGGCGTTTTGCCGGGTTCGGCCTTGAACACCTGCCGCGCGCCAGGAATGGTGTAGCCCTGGTCGTACAGCAGGCTCTTGATGCGAAGCGCCATTTCGACGTCGCGGCGGCGGTACAGCCGCTGGCCGGTGCCGCCCTTGTTCGGCTTCAGTTGCGGAAACTCGGTTTCCCAGAAGCGCAGCACGTAGGCGGGCACTTCACACAGGCGGGCCACATCGCCGATGCGGAAATACAGCTTGTCCGGAATTTCCGGAGCGACGGTCTTCCGAATTGGATGGTGAGAACCCATTCTGCTCTGCCAGTTGCCTCGTCGTAGGGTGGCTCTCGCGCTGGAACGACCGTCGTACACGACCCCGGTCCAAACCCGATTGCTGTTGAACCGAAGTATAGGTTTGGGTGTGGGCAGAAAGAAAGTGCTAGATACGGCACCCCCTTACCGCAAGCTGGGTTTTATTGCTTCAGACTCGTACGCCGCTCGGCCTTGCCCAGAGCCGCGCGTTCATACTGCACTGGCCAGCTTCCGGGCTGTCCAAGAGCTTCGGCTGCGCGCAGCGGCCAGTACGGGTCGCGCAGCATCTCCCGCGCCAGCAGCACCACGTCGGCCTGTCCGGTACGCAGAATCTGGTCTGCCTGCGCCGGTTCAGTGATCAGGCCGACGGCTCCGGACGCCACCCCTGCTTCGCGGCGCACGCGTTCGGCGAACGCCACCTGGTACCCGGGGCCGATGGGGATCTGCTGCCGGCTGTCGTTGCCGCCCGAGGACACGTCGACGAGGTCAACGCCTTCCGCCGCCAGCCGGCGCGCAAATTCAACCGTCTCGTCTGCTGTCAGCCCGCCTTCCACCCAGTCAGTCGCGGAGACGCGCACCCACAGCGGCAGCTCGGGCGGCCAGGCAGCGCGCGCCGCCCGAACCACCTCAAGCGGAAAACGCATCCGGTTCTCGAGGCTGCCGCCGTACTCGTCCGTCCTCAGATTGGAAAGCGGCGAAAGGAACTCGTGCCACAGGTACCCGTGGGCCGCGTGCACTTCGGCGATAAGAAAGCCTGCCTGAACCGCTCGCCGGGCCGCCGCGGCCATATCGGCCAGCACCTTGTCCATGGCAGCCCGGTCCAAAGCGTGAGGCTCAGGATATTTTTCGGAATACGCCACGTCCGACGGACCTACAACCGGCCATCCTCCGTCCGCTTCCGGCACCCGGCGCTGCGGCGTGTCCCAAGGCGCGGTCACACTGGCCTTGCGCCCGGCGTGGGCAAGCTGGATGGCCGGAACGCTGCCCTGCATGCGGCAGAACGACGTGATTCGCGCCAGGCCCGCAATGTGCTCGTCCTTCCAGATGCCGAGGTCGCCTGGCGTAATGCGGCCTTCAGGACTGATCGCCGCCGCTTCAGTCATCACCAGCCCCGCTCCGCCCACGGCGCGGCTCGCAAGGTGCACAAAGTGCCACTCATCGGCGAAACCGTCGGTTGCGCAATACTGGCACATCGGCGAAACGGCGATGCGGTTCGGCAGCGTCACCGAGCGCTGCGTCAGGGGAGAAAACAGGTGAACGGGAGCGGGGATGGCAATCGACATGTCTTGTTAGAGCATGTTCTGTGCCATAGGGTATCCCGAAGGCGTGCAGCGTCGTTTTGCCTTTTGATCCTGTTCCTGCGTCAGGTCCGGCCTGGAAGCACGGACACATCCGACCCGGCGGCAGCAGCATCGTTTCCCCCCGCGCCGCAGTCTACTAAGATAGAGATTGCGTCCATGTCGACCGCTACCGTTCCCCCTCCCCAATCCGTCCTCCCCGCGCCGCCTCCGCCGCCTGCGGTGATCCATAACTGCCCCAGTTGTGCGCACTGGCTGCCGGACGGCACGCTCGCCTGCCCTGACTGCCACGCCCTTACCTACGGCCGGCATCTGGGCGCCCTCGCCGCTGAAGCACAGTCGTTTGAAGCGCAACGTCGTTTTGCCGAGGCCCGCGTCCATTGGCAGACGGCGCTCGAATTCCTGCCCGCCGACACGCGTCAGGCCGAAGGCATCCGGCAGCGCATCGGCGTCATCGACAGCCGCTTTGCCGCAGAAGCCGATCGCAAAGCCCGCTGGACGAAGAAGCTCGGCCCGTTCGCGCCTGTCGCGCTGTTTCTGCTGAAAGCCAAGTCGTTCGTCTTTGTGCTCTTTAAGCTGAAGTTCCTGTTCAGCCTGTTGGCCTACTTCGGTTTGTACTGGGCCGTGTTCGGCTGGCGCTTCGCCCTGGGCCTCACGGCGACCATCTTCATCCATGAGCTTGGCCACTACATCGCGATCAAGCGCCGCGGTTTGAAGGCCGACCTTCCCGTCTTTTTGCCGGGATTCGGAGCCTACGTGCGCTGGTATGCCGAAGGCGTATCGCGCGAAGACCTCGCGTCCATCGCGCTGGCCGGCCCGCTGTTCGGGCTGTTGGCCGCGCTTGGCTGCTGGGGTCTGTACGCCCAAACGCACTATGGCCTGTTTCTGATCCTGGCCAATCTCACGTCCTGGTACAACGTTGTGAACCTGTTCCCGGTTTTCGGGCTGGACGGCGCCAAGGCGATTCTCGCGCTGTCGCGCATCCAGCGCGGGATGCTGGCGATTACCTCCATGGTGTTTTTCGCGCTCACCAGCGCGCGCAATCCGCTGGAACTCGGCAACGTCAGCAACCACTACGTTTTTGTGGTGCTGGCAGCGATCCTCGGCTTTCAGTGCCTCGCCAAAGAGGCTCCGGAAGAACCGCATACCGCGACGCTGGTCTACTTCATAGGCGTGGTTCTGCTGTTAGGGCTGGTGCTGCACATCACGGGTCTGCAGGCGTCGCAACTTTCGGAGTTGACCCGAATGGGATTTCGGACCCATTAAGCGGTTTTGGATTGTCCAGTTGTGAGGTCCAAGTTCATCACTCCCAACTGTTGACTCACCCCTCAACACTGTTCCAATCCAAAAAACCGCCGCCAGTCGATTCAGCGACGAACGGCGTCCGGCCCCTGCACGAGCGGGGGAATCGGCTCGGTGCCGCGGCGCACGAAGCGACGGTCCTGCACCTCGTATTCGCCGCTGATCAGACGGCGAATGGCCTCCACGTAGGCCACGTGCTCTTCCGTCAGGATGCGGTCAGACAACGATTCCACTGAATCGGTATCGAGCACCTCGACCGCATGCTGCAACAGGATCACGCCGCTGTCGATCCCCGCGTCCACCAGATGCACCGTGCATCCGCTGAACTGCACACCGTAAAAGATTGCCTGCCGCTGCGCGTGCATGCCCGGAAACGCCGGCAGCAGCGACGGATGCACGTTCAGCACGCGGTCTTTCCACTCGCTCACAAAGCCCGGCGACATCACGCGCTTGTAGCCGGCTAGGCACACCAGGTTGACGCGAAATTTGCGCAGCAGCGACGCCACGGCTTCTTCATGCTCCAACCGGTCGCGGCCCCGGCCCTCCAGCGTCACCGTCGTCAGGCCCAGCGCGCGTAAGCGCTCGATTCCCTGCGCTCCCGGCACATTCGACACCACAAGCACGATCTCGCACCCGGGTAGCCGGCCGTCGCGGCACGCCAGCGCGATGGACTCGCCATTCGATCCGCGTCCACTGATCAGAATCGCGATCCGGGTCGTCGCCGTGCTCACCGGTGGCTGGCTTACCGCCAGCCGTGTTGCTGAACTTGCCCCCGCGCCTAGCAATAGACCACCCTCCGCTCGCCTTTTATGATGCGTCCCATGACGCAATGGCGTTCGTTCATCCGATTCAGCACCAGGCGCGCCGCCGGCAGCCTGGCCGCGGGGACGACGGCTACCAGACCGATGCCCATGTTGAAGGTCCGCAGCATGTCTTCCTGGCTGACCGGGCCGAGCGCCTGGAGGTGCTGAAACACGGGCGGCACCTCCCAGCTTGCGAGTTCCACCTGCGCACTCACGCCCTTGGGCAGAATTCTGGGAAGGTTTTCGGTGATGCCGCCCCCCGTGATGTGCGCAAAGCCGCTAGCGACTTCCGCCTGCAGCAGCTTGCGGATTGGCTGCAGGTAGCTGCGGTGCGGCCGCATCAGCGTCGCGCCGACTTTGTCCTTCAGCTCGTTCACATATTGATCGAGCGTGTAGCCGGCGCGGTCGAAAAACAGCTCCCGCGCCAGCCGGTACCCGTTGGTGTGCAGGCCGGTCGATGGCAGACCGATCAGCATGTCACCGGCTTCGATGGTCTCGCCGGTCACCAGGCGCGGCCGGCTGACGACGCCGACGATGAACCCTGAAAGATCGTACTCGCTGCCCACGTAGACGCCCGGCATTTCCGCGGTGTCGCCACCTAAAAGCGCGCAGCCATTGGCTTTACAAGCGTCGACCATGCCGCTCACCACGCGCTCCACCACCAGCGCGTCGAGTTTGCCGGAAGCGAACGAATCGAGAAAAAACAGCGGCGTCGCGCCTTGCACAGCGATGTCGTTCACGCAGTGGTTCACCAGGTCCGCGCCGACGCTCTGGTGCAGGCCCATTTCCGCCGCCACCTTCAGCTTGGTGCCGACGCCGTCCGCGCTAGACACCAGCACCGGGTCCGGATACTTTTCCGCGTCCAGCGAAAACAGGCCGTTGAAGCCGCCTATTTCGCTGAGCACATGCTTGTTGAAACTACGGCGGGCAAGGCGAGAAATCTTATCCTTCGCCACGGTTTCGGCGTCGCGTGGCGAGCCGTTGTCGGCGTAGGACGTCGTTGCGCGCGTGCGCTTGGTCCGCGTTCCGCCCAGGGCTGGCGCGGGAGCGTCGAAAGGGCTGTCAACCGAGTCGGACGGGCTGCTCACGCTGGCGCACTCCTGTTTCCCTCAAGTCTGTCGAGAGCCTGAAGTCTATCAGGCCCGGCCGGCAGGCCGCCCAAAATCGTCCCGGGGGAGCAGGTTCGGCTTTTTTACTTGTGCGAGGCGGTCGTTTTGTGTACCGGCGTCGCGTGGACGGGGGCGGCGGCAGACTCCGCAACCGCTGCGTCAATGGCCGAGTACAACTGCGATACGTCGAGGATTTCCCAGTAATGATGCGCCGTGACGACCGCAATGGTCGGCGTGTGATTCAGCCCGGCGCGGTCGCCCAAAGCCTGATCGGCATCGACTTCCTTCGCGAACTCTCCAGTGGGGTCGACCACAAAGGGGTACTGGGTATGGTTGTTCGCGAAAAACTTGCGCGTAAACGCCTGCAAGTCGTCCTTGCTGGCAATCTGGTATTGCGACGCGAACACTTCGCGTCGGTACTCTTCCGCGCCGCTGGGCGAAATCTTGTCCTGGATGTAGCGCGCGATCACGGCCGCGTCATGGCTCCAGATGTGCACTTTGAGCGGAAAATCGTAACGCACGATGGGAATGTGATAGTGGTTCGCAGCTTCATGCACGATCGGGAACGCGTGCTGGCAGGCGGGGCACTCGAGGTCTTCCCATTCGACGATCGCGACCTTTGCACCCGCGGGCGGTTTCAGCAGTGACAGGTCTTTCCAGTCCGTGTGGCGCGTTCCACCGCCTTCTGTGCCGACAACCGTCTGGGCGGAAAGCGAAGGCGTCGCCAGCAAAGCGGCGGCAACCACAGGGGCGAGTAAAGCGGCGAAACCGAACGGAAACAAACGACGGAACATAGGCATAAGACGCAAGGGAACACCTTTTGCGAGCACGGGAGGCTCATAGTTATGGCGGTGAGCTGGACAGCCGAAAGGCCGTCTGCCGCTCGCTCTATTGAAACATCATCAGGGCGTCCAATGCTATGCTTCGGGTGTTGCTGAAAGCGAAGGAAAGACGAAATGCTCCCTGCCCTGCTGGTTCTTCAGATCGTGATGCTGGCGCTGCTCGGCTGGCTGCTGCTGCGCAAACCGGCAGCGTTTACCGCAGCCGAAGCCGCTCCCGACCCGCGCCTGCTGCAGTTGCTGGCCGCCGACCTGCCGGCGCAGTTTACGCGCGGCGAGGCACACAGCCAGGCGCTTGAACGGCACCTGCGCGACGAGCTCGCCCAACTACGGGCGGAGCACGCCGCCGAAGCCGGGCGGTCGCGCACGGCCGCTGAAACCGGTTCGGCGGCGCTGCGCGCGGAGGTGATCAGCAGCATCGGCAAGCTGGGCGATACGCTGCATACGGGGCTCGACCGTTTTCGCGGCGACAACAAAGGCGATGCAGCCGAGCTGCGCCGGTTTGTGGATGCGCAACTGGCCGCGCTGACGCAACGCTTCGGCAGCTTCACCACCGACACCCTGCAGCATCACACGCAAAGCCGCGACGCTCTCCACACGCGGCTGAACGCCCTTCACCTAGCGCAAACCGAGCACCAGGAAAAATTGCGCGGCACGGTGGAAGCGCGGCTCGACGCCATGAATCAGACGAACGAGAAGAAGCTCGAGGAGATGCGCACCACCGTCGACGAGAAGCTGCAAAAGACGCTGAACGAGCGGTTGACGCAGAGCTACGGGCAGGTGGTCGAGCAGCTCGGCGTGGTGCAGAACGGCCTGGGCGAAATGAAGGAGCTGGCCGCCGGCGTGGGCGACCTGAAGAAGGTGCTCACCAACGTGAAGGCGCGCGGCATCGTCGGCGAATTTCAGCTTGGGCAGCAGTTGGAGCAGATGTTTTCTCCCGAGCAATACGCCAAGAACGTCAACATTAAACCGGATACGAAGGAGCGG
Organism: uncultured Granulicella sp.; assembly: GCA_937871785.1. GTDB lineage: Bacteria > Acidobacteriota > Terriglobia > Terriglobales > Acidobacteriaceae > Granulicella. The sequence continues at coordinate 73 of CALMON010000262.1, read as the reverse complement.
GTCGAATACGCGCTCAAATTTCCCAACGGGCCGGCCTCGACAGTGCTTCTTGCGATCGAGTCCAAGTGGCCTC
>CALMON010000261.1 GCA_937871785.1 uncultured Granulicella sp. | reverse complement strand
TCGGCTCGATCGTGACAATAGCGGCAACGAGATCAGGACGGCTATCCGCAACAAGCCAGCCGTCAGAACCCGATGCGGAGTGGGTCACCAACACCGCCGGCCCCAACTTGGCGAGCAGCTTGGCAAGGCGATCCTGATCCAGCTTCTGCCACACCTTGATGTCCTCACGCAAAGGACCGAAAGCGGCAATAAAGGTATCGAAAGCCTCGGTATCGTCAGCCTGGAAGAGCCATTGCGTGTGCTTGTCGAGAGTCTTCTTCGGGAAGAAAACTTCTTCGCCTTCCTCGTATGCGAAAGCGGGCCCGATTTTGCCCATGATCTGTGGCGAAAGCGGCGATCTCCCTTGGGTGGGCCGGTCTACAACAAAGACGGCATATCCGGCCTCAACGAATCGTTGCGCCCACACGGGACGGCCATCGGGCGTGTCGAGCCATTCCGTGCCCTGCATGGCGCCGCCATGAATCAGCACCAAAGGGTACGGCCGGGTGACGTTCTCAGGTGCCTCCCACGAAACGTACATAGGGCCATGCTGGTAGCTGTGCCCGTCCACCGTGACGCGCTCGCCCGGCACCCAGAACTGGCCACGCCGCGAAGACCGTACAGCCCCCTCAAGCCAAAATGGAGCCTGTCGCCCTGACTGGGACGCAACCTTCCGCTGTTGTTCCCCAACCTCATTGATACTGAGCGACTCTCCGGCCATGAATGTTCTCCTCGTCCCTTTTGGCTTTCCTGGCATGCTGTCTCCCGCTACAGCTCGATCCGGCGAAAGCGTATGCTTTTGAAGCTTAGAGTCGATCCTGTCAGTTCCCAATCTCCGAGACTTGCTCTTTTCTATCCAAAAATTGCGCTATAGCGGGTGGCACCGGTCAGGGCCGCTCCTGCCCGCGAAAAGCCCTGGGAAGCAGCCCAAATTCCCTCTTAAAGGCGGCTGCAAAATGACCGAGATGCGCGTAGCCCGACTCGAGAGCGACTTCAGCAATAGACAGGTCCGTACGGCGCAGCAGCGATCGCGCATGCTGCATCCTCAACAACACCACGTAACGGTGCGGAGTGACGCCCACCTTCGCCTTGAATAACCGGGTGAAGTGGAAGAGGCTGATGCCTGCTTCGCCGGCCAACGTTTGCAGGGTTACGTCACGTGCGAAGTTGTTTTCCATAAACTCCAGCACTCGGTGAAGACGCTGGTCGGTAAGGTCATTCCCGGCGTTCCGCTGCCTGCTCTGGACCGTCGAGCGATTCATCGTAAGCAGAAGATGTGCGGCCAGGAAGCGGGCACCGGCTTCCGCGTATAGATTGGGCGCTCCGAGTCCCACTTGTTCCGCCAGGGAACCAGCCACCGCGAATACGGTAGGATCCGCAAACTGAAGCGCGTCTGGAAGACGTAATGGCAGCTTCATACCCGCGCGGCGATACTCCTCGCCGGCCTCGAGAAAATACGATTCTGGAATGTAGAGTCGAAGAACCTTGACTGTTGCCGAAGAGGATCGCCATCGCAGACGGTTCTGCATCATCGGAGACGTGATCCCGCCCACTCCTGGACCATACGCCGCCCTTTTCCAACTTGCTCCAGAGAAACTTTCGAGATCGTATGCGCCCTTCAGCGATAAGACCAAGAGATAATCGGGACTGCTTGCCGTTTCAAACCTGTCGACGCAGCCTGGCTGGTCGAATGTTTGCAGCAGCACCGATTGCCACCGAGCCGCCGTGCTGCACAGCCCTTTGCGTCCAGGCCTGATCGAACTTGCCTGGTGGCTCAGCGACGACACTTCCGTTGGTAAACGTACACCTCTCATGAATTTCTACATCTTCTCATTGACATACACCCTGCTAGAGCAAATTCAACTGGTCTACAGACTTCCGGTCCAGATTTCCTAAAATTTATCGTCAACGCCTGATGCTTGTGAGAGCAGCCATGGCAGGCTCGTCACGTCAGACACATCGGCTGCGACCACAGCGGCCTGTCCGCCTGCTAATCTTATGGCCTCCGCCACGGACTCGGCCGCATCTCGGTCCTTGCGATAGTTCATGGTGACGGCGCAGCCCTTAGAGGCCAATGCCCTCGCAATGCCGGCACCGATTCCGCGGCAAGGTTGGGCAAAGCACCGGCGAGTCGCTGATCCAAGAGCAGCAGCGCCCGCGTGAGATTCGACGGAAACCTGTCGTACTGGGCGCCTTGCTCTTCGGTTATCCCTG
>CALMON010000260.1 GCA_937871785.1 uncultured Granulicella sp. | reverse complement strand
TACAATCTCCTGAACGCGAGGGTCGTGCCCGCGATCGATTTTCTTGAGAGGCTTCGCACTGCCAGTTTCAGGGCCGCAAGAAAGGTAACGTGTTATCGCCAAGGATGCTGAACCTGTACCTTCAGTATTGTCAAGCGGATTCTCGCAAAGTTGGAAAAAGCGGTGCAAGCTGGCTGTTCGGCTCTGGGGCGAAGCGGAAGGAGCACGAGTTGCGTGCACGTTCGCCGGGATGTTCTGCGGGAACAGTGACCGGATCGGCAAAAATGGGGGAACTGGGCTCTTGATCTTGAACATGGCTTGACAAACTGCGGGCCTCGGGAGCATCGTGATGTGCACGAACGCGTAAGCTCAAACTGAGTGAACGAACTACCGTTGTGGACCATTTCCGATACTGAAGAGGAGACCCTATGTACAGCTGGAAGAGCGTTTCTCTCGTGACTTGTTGCGCGGTGTCCGGTCTTTTCGCGCAAGCGCAGGCAGCGGGACCAGCGGCATCGTGTTCGGATTTGCTACAGGCCCACCTGCCTCACGTCAACGTGATCGGCGCAGCGGATGTGAGTGGCGCCTTGCCGAAACTCGACCGCTTCGTGCCTTCCTGGGAAGGGTCGGCGCAGGGGGCGTCGCGGGATGAAGAAAGCGGTGCTCTGTCCAATTTGCCGCCGTTCTGTCGTGTTATCGCACGTCTTTCGCCGGTTCCGAAATCCGCAATCATCATCGAGCTCTGGCTTCCCAAGCAGTGGAACGGGAAATTGCTCGCCTTTGGAAACCACGGGTACGCGGGAGAGTTTGAACGCGCGAACATGGCTATGGGCCTCAACCGTCACTATGCTGTGGTAACGACCGACACAGGCCACAGCATCAAGCAGTTTCCACGCGCGGAATTTGCCGTTGGAAACTCTGTGGCCGTCGAAGACTTTGCATGGCGGGCCGTTCACGAGATGACCGTCACGGCCAAGGCTCTGGTGCGCCTGCATTACACGGTCTCCGCCAGCCGGGCGTACTTCGATGGGTGTTCCGACGGTGGACGAGAGGCGTTGCGCGAGGCGCAACAGTTTCCTTCCGACTTCAACGGCATCATTGCCGGCAGTCCGGCCGCGTACTGGACGCGCTTTATGGCCAGCGACTTGAATGAGACTCAGGCCGGGGAACTCGCCGACGGCAAGCGCATGACGCCGGCCAAACTGGCCTTGGCCAGCAAAGCAGCCGTGGCGGCGTGCGGCATCGCCGACGGTGTGCTCGCCGACCCGGCGCATTGCCGCTGGGACCCGCGAACGCTCGAGTGCAAAGTGGGTGACGATCCTTCCAAGTGCCTGTCGGCGGCGGAAGTTCAGGCAATTGTGCGGGTGGAAAGCCCGATCAAAGATCCGCAAAGTGGAGAAGTCTTGTACCCCGGCATGGAACCCGGAAGCGAAAAGGCCTGGATGTCGGGAACCGGGAGTATGACAGGGCTCAACAACACGGTCGCCAGCTATTACCGCTACATGGTTACTGGCGATCCTTCCTGGAACGGCACCGGCGCCGATGTCGTCAAGCTGCTTCGGCAATCCGAGCTGCCCGGAGCTCCTGGCGTCCTGATCAACACGACCAGCCCAGACCTTTCCGCGTTCCATGCGCAAGGCGGCAAGCTGATCCAGTATCACGGTTGGAATGACGCCTCGATGGCGCCGCGTTACAGCACGCTGTATTACAACCAGGTGGTTCAACGTGCAAACGGGCCCGACAAGCTGGCCCAAACCGAAGACTACTTCCGGCTGTTTATGGTTCCTGGCATGGGCCATTGTCTCCACGGAGACGGTCCTATCAATTTCGGGGGCTTGGACCAGGAGATTGCCGCCATCCCCACTGCGGACAACGACGTTCTGGAAGCGCTCGACTCCTGGGTTACACTCGGACGGGCACCCGAGAAGATCGTTGCCACCCAGTACACCGAGGGCAGGAAAGCGGAGCGAGACATGCCGCTGTGCCCCTGGCCGAAGGTGGCGGTATATGTCTCAGGCGATCCGCAACGGGCAGAAAGTTTTTCCTGTAGCCTTCCCGGAAAGTAAGCTCTCCGCTGGTCAAGAAGGCGCGCAGAGATAAAATGACGGAGTGCCCGACCGCAAAGCCACGATAAAGAGTGCCCCCGCCCTTCCGCGAAAACGCGAGGGGCCTCGCGAGCTTGCGAAGAACGAGAATCGCCACCGAATCTTGTTGGCAGCGCGAACCTTGTTCGCCGAACAGGGATACGACGGCGCGACACTGCGTCAAATTGCTGCAAAAGCCGGTTTGACGACGGGTGCCTTGTTCAAACATGCAACCGATAAGCGAGACCTCGTCCACCTGATCTTCAGCGAAGAGGTCGACGCTCTGACCGATATGGCTCTGGCCTCTCCTCGCTCCTATCAGACCTTTGTTGAGAAGATTCTAAGCATTTCAGAACACTACTACCGCTTGTTCGCGAGTGACCCTGTGCTTTCTCGCATTCTGCTCAGCGAAATGCTTGTAGAAACCCCCGGTTTGCACCTGGAGCGCAGCTTGAGCATTCGGCAACGCCTTTTGCAAGGTCTGGAAAGCCTCATCCTCCAGGCGCAATCTACGGGAGAATTAAATCCTTCGGTGATTCCAGCGAAGGTAGCCCTGCAAATCTTCTTTCTCTACGCAGCGTCACTCCGTTACTGGTTGAATGCGTCCGACAGACCGGAGTGGAGGAAAGGATTACAGGAATATAAGCAGTGTCTTGAGTTGCAGGTCTTTGGCTTAGTCTCCCGCTGATGAAGCGAAGGAGCTCTCGCGAGATTGAATGTGGGGCGAACGACGGCACGTCGTTCAAGGCAAGCGGCCCACTCGATCTATCGGCTTCGCGTTGGAGCCTTCGCCTGTTCTGTAGTCTGCTGCTGTGCGTAGCGGTTACGGTGTCCGATCTCAGAGAAGTAGAGCAATGGACCAACGCGTCGTGATGCTGAATGGAGGGAACAGATCGGGAGCCGTTCCTGTCTTTCTGCCTTCTTTTTGCGGCAAACGTGATTGCAAGTCGATGACGTGTAACGACATCCTTGCTCAGCCAGAGACTTAATCGGTACCGCCGATCCCTTGGTCGTAGTAACGCGATAAGGAGTTGCTTGGAAGTCTCCATGCGGTTTCTCCCGCACAGAGACTCCTCAAGGTGACGTATCTTTGCCTATAGGGTTGGAGCAGAGATGACGGGCGGCTCGTCGAGGTGCGCGACGGGCTTCATGCCACCGATCTGCTGCAGAATGCCAACCTCGTGCGAAGCTCCCCAGCGTTCCACGATCTTCGCATCCGAGTTGAACTTGGAGATTTGCATCCCGCGAACCTTGATTTTCTTGCCGCTTGCGGGAATGCCGTTGAAAGGGCCGCCCTGCGTGCCCGTGATGGTGTAGGCAAAGGCCACGTTGTCCTCGTCAGCGACGAGGTGCTCGACGGCAATCTTGAAATCGGGGAAGGCCGAATGAAATTGTGTGAACCAGTGGGCGAAGCCTTCGGGGCCGGGGCCCTGATCGTCCGCGGGGTCGTGGTCCTTGACGTTGGGGTCCATGACTTCGTTCAGCTTGTCGAACTGGTAGCTGTTGATGATCTCGCCCATCTTCTTCTGTGCCGCGATGTTTGCTTCCTTGCTCATAAATGTTCCTCCGTGGTTAAGATGCGTGGTTACCCCGAATCGACTGCAGCGGGGGTGCTTCGCGGAGACATTTCTTCGAATAAGGGAAGGGTTATGCTTTTTGGCAGCAAACCAGAGCTGGTCACGAGCGGTACCGCTCAACATCAGCCAAGGGTCGTAAACAAATCGCTACTCGATCGAACTACGTTCCTTGCGCTCGTGAGAAGAAGTGTTGCGTTTGCACAAGTCTACGAATGGAGTCTATGCGGCTTATAGCACAGACGTGGAGAGAGTGAATCTGTATCGTTACCGAAGACCTTGGACGCCAGGTCTAAGCAACCGGCCTGCCGAACCGAATCGTTGCCTTCCGGCCTTTTGGTGTCCTATCGCGACAGATCTCCTCCCATCCACTTTTGAGCGCGTATCACCCGATGAGATGGCATTCGGCTTAACCCTCTTTGTAAACGCTGCAAACCAGAGGATCTCTAGCCGCTCGGCAACAGACAGCGCCTTTCGGCAACAAGACCGATTGTCATGCAATGCGCTTTACCGAGCACTTTGCGGAGAGATTACCGCCGCGCCACGCATTGCTCACGTGAACCCAACGAGAGAATCCACACTGCCGGAAGCCTTTCGTGTTCTTTGCGAACACTATGAGATTCACGAGCATCGCGATTCGATTTGTGCGCGCGTCCTGGCTTTCTACTTTCTTATGGAGCGTAGCGCCGGAGCAGTGCTCGCCGGCTGGCTACAGCCCTGCCCTGACAGTCCAAACCTGGTAATCCTTTCTCCAGCAGTCATCGATGCGATTGCTACAGTCGAGCTCAAGCGTTCGGTGTTGCTGCGGACGAGTGACTTCCTCCAACTCGTAGAAAGTATGGCA
>CALMON010000259.1 GCA_937871785.1 uncultured Granulicella sp. | reverse complement strand
CAGCACATCGAATCTGCGGAACATCCTGAGATTCTCGTTCAGGCTATCGACGAAGCTCATGCCGTGCTGATTCTGATATGTCCATGGATCAGGATGAGGGTGCTCCGGCCTCTGCTTCCTCGACTCGACCGGGCAATGGAACGTGGATGCTCGATTTACATCGGTTACGGGATGCCCAAGAGCCCTCATCACCCCGATAATAGCGACGAGGAAGCACTCGCCGAATTACGCAAGCGTGAGAAGAACGGAATGCTTCGGCTGTGCCACATCAGCACTCACGAAAAAGTCATCGTGCAGGACGATCAGAGGTTCGTAACGAGCAGCTTCAATTTCCTTTCGTACACCGGAGGAGATCGCCGGAGGGAAAGCGGAACACTCTGGCTCGGAAATGTAGCAACCTACAGAGACAAGTTTCTCTGTGCCTTTCCAGACAGAAGTATGACGGATACCGGTCGCCAATACGATGGACGCGGCTACAAGTAAGATATACAAAGTGATGCTTATCGAACTTAGCTCACTTGCTTTGTTTTGTTAAAGTAGGGGCCTTGAGTGTCTGATTGCTCAAAATGGGCAGTGGAAATGATAGGCCTATGCAAAGCGTGGAACGGTGAATCTGGTCCCACTCTTCGCACAGCCCGTTGGAAGACGCCGATACTGCCGGCGTCTTCCACATTCCGCACAGCTCCGACGACGATGTTTGTGAAATTGTGTAATTAACGAACTTCAGGAATTGCAGATGGAGCCTGCGGTGTGTCGCTTCATGCCTTGATACGGCGATCTATGCAACCTCGTATCAGGGACTTAGCGTGCGTAATTTCCCTTTCTTGAACTGTCCCTACCTAGTTAGGCTCCTCGAACTTTGAGACAGCAGCTCATTGAAGTCCGGGATATGGTCGTGTGGATTGGAATTTCTTCTTGAGGGATGCCGGGCAGCCGGCAGAAAACTTACTTCCGCGCTCGAGAGTGGCTTTGGGAGAGCTGAATCTCATCCAAAACTGTAGTATTGCCGAATGATCGATCGCGGCTCTCTGCTGTCAACTCCCGAACTTGACTCTCTCTGGCCCGACTTGCTGGACGAGTGGCTCAGGTTGCAGGGCGAAGGTCTTTCCTTGGCTGCGCCATTCTGTTCTGCAGCGCACGAGAGCTATCTAAGGCATTCGAAACGCTTCATGCTTGTAGGACGTGCAACAAAAGGAGATTACGGGCTGGCTGAATTTCAGGACGGTCGCTCTCTGCCGCCTAACGAATTGCTTGCAGAACTGAAAGGCGTCAATCGCCATCTGGTCCAATACCACTCTAAAGCAAGCAAGTTTTGGCAGAGTTTTACCTTTGGGAGTCGAGCTTGCGGTCCAGCCAACAGCTACGAGAATGCGGTATGGTCGAACATCGGACGTTTAGGGTACACAGATAGGGATATAGACGACGTGCTGTATTCCAAACAATCAGAACTCGCCGGGCGCGTTCTGTCGGCTGAACTGGCAACATACCAACCCACGGTCGTTCATTTCGCCGTCAATACACTTGGGACCCAGGCCATTCTCGGAGCGACGAAGAGCTCCGAAAGCGATTGGCACAGGTCTCCGATGGATGGACTACCAGATAACGTTTGGACTTTGTACCACCCAACTACGATGTACCTCTGGACGCGGCACCCCAATTGGGCACCGCCGCAGCTCATAACTGCCTGGGAAGATCAAATTACCAAACATCTGTCCAAACTTAATTAGCTTTTCAAAGCTTCATGGGGTGCATTGGACCGCCAGACGTCGTCCGCGATCAAGTTGGTGGCGGTCAATACAGGCGCGACAGCTCCTTACCGTGCTTTATCATTGGTTCCTGACCGGACCCTTTTAGGTAAGGTCGACCGGCGCTTGTGCAAAGCCGGCACACTCTGTCTTCCGGTAGAGTGAAACGATGCTCGAACGCACCTTGCAAGACTACCTCTTCGAAAATCCAGACATTCTATTTCCGGGCCGGATCGTAAGTCGCAAGCGGCGGGAGGTTTACATTGAGGGGCGACGTATCGACCTCTTGTTTGAAGTAGACGGCGTTCAGCATATTGTGGAGCTCAAGCGAGACACCATAAGGCGGGAGGACATTGGACAGATCTTCGAATATTACGGGCTCATGAGGCATTCGAACAAGACGGCCAACTTCAAAATGATTCTGGTTGCACCGTCGATTCCCACCTATAGACGCATCTCACTTGAAGAATTCGGAATACGGTGTGTGGAGGTGCAACATAGGCCGGATTCAGTCCAGGAGCGGGCAACGCTTGTAACCCACGCCGTCGCTTATCAAAAGCGTCAGCGTGCTGACTCAGCCTCTGCAGCGGTTCCCACAGCCGTGGATCGCATCCGCTTTGAAGACTTGCTTCCTCCGACGAACCCCCAATCCATGAGGCTTTCTCGCCTTCTCTTGAGAGATGGCCTTCCCTCTGTTCAGAAAGCATTTTCTGAATACGAAGTTCTCCCAGTCAGAATGGGCAGCTCGAACCAACCGGATGTGCTCTGCTTTCCTGGAGAAAAGATGCCATCTCGCTTCGTTCGGGGCGGCGCTTGGTGGGCCTTCTCTTTCGGCCAGTCTGAGGCGATGCCAAAGAACGATGTGCCCAATATCTCTGTAAACGCCTTACCGTGGGGACTCGATTTTGCTGTCAATGCCGAACTGCGGACCTCTCAGGAGGTGATGAGGCGACGCATCGAACGCGACTCAAATCGTTTTGATAGCCTTGTATTGCAGCACGGAGATCTTCAATTACAAGCGTGGCTGAAGCTTGAACACAAGCCGCGCTTCTATCATTGGATTCCGATCGCGATACGCCCAGCAAACACCTGGCAAGGCCGTGACCTTCTGGAGCTGTATCGCAGGTCCGAATTCAACTTTTCCGACCTACGTGCACATTGGTTAGCATGGATCACAGAGCAGCGGGTTGAATTGACGGCAGCTCAACGTGAACAAATGCATCGAACGAATCGAAAGTTGAACCTCGCTCTCAGGCTAGTCCGCTCGCTTAATGCGCTCGATCCCGTGTGGGATTTACCGTATGAAGAGCAACAGACACAATTTCAAAAAGAGTATCAGAGGCTTAAACCGCTGATCGCACTTTTCCAGTAGCCCTTTGGTTGATTCCGGACCAGATCCAGCTGCCTTCATTCCTCTTCTGAATCGCTCTCCTCCTCGGACGCTGACGACTTGGTCCACGACACCGCCGCTAGAGCTTCAGACGTGAATTTTAGGAACTCTTGGATGTCCGAATCGGTTGTGAGACGAAATCTCAGATATGTGGGGTGTGCCTTGAGGAGCGGTGCCGACATGGTCTTTTGCCAGTGGTCTGCATCTCCAACGAAACGCCCAAGCTGATTTACGCGTGCATAGTCCTTCTTTGGACGTATGCGAAACCTCATCTGACCGATATGCGGGAAAACGAGAGAGTCTCGCCTTTTGTTCCTTCGGTCACCTAAATGGGCGGAATAGAATTTGACGACGGCTTTGTTCGTGCACGTTTGAAGAAGCTCTTCGATTTCCGCAAACTTACTCGCTTCTTCGCTCTTGAGCGCCCCTCTTCGTCTTGCCTGAGAAGCTAAGGCACGTGGCGGAAACAATTGCAAAGCGGCAAGGTACTCCATGCCTTCGTGGGCCTCTCCTGCAAGCGAGATCTGATAGCAGGTGATGTTCAAACCATACGAGTCGGTAAGCCACTCCGCAGTCCTTAGAACCTCAAAGTCGAATGACTCCGCGATGAGGATTATGCGTTGGAACTCGTTCAGTTTCGTTATGCCATGATCAAATCTGAACTGCTCAAACGCGCTCATATGTGCAGTCGGTATGTGTTTGCGAAATCGTTCCTCGGGCCAGTCTGCAAGCATTGCCGCGTATGTCAGAGCTTGAAGCAGTTGCATTTTGTCGCTTCCACGCTTCAACTCGATGATCACCGCATGACCCTTTACGTCGATCGCCAACAGATCAATTCGACTAGAGACTTGGCTAGAGGGCTCTACCTCCTCTTTCACAAGAAACAATGTTTCCTGACACTCGTCAAAAAAAGTTTCGGAATTCTTCAGGATCAGCTCCTGAAGCCCACTTCGTTCGCCGATTCCTGCGTCGCTTAGTGTCGTTCGGCTTAACGGCGCCAATGTTCCTGTTGTTCGATTTACTCTAAGCATCCGATACCCCATCGCCCTACATGCACCAATTGTATCGACTGTACGCAAGGCAGCTTATCGGACGTAAACCTTTTGTTATGTTTTGGTGCGTGAGACTGGGAACTGCGAAGACAATTCTCTACTTACCAAACTTGGCCACCACCCTCACTTGGGACTAATCTGATTCGGGTCGCAGACTACTTTGGACAAAGCTCCGCTTTGAAGCGAACACCTCAGCGGTTGCGGGCTCCAGCCACGCGGGCTGGCCCGCTCGCGTATTCGTTGCGCTCGCAGGTCACTGGGCGGATGGCTTGCAAAGTAGCCAGACAGGGTGGAGAGCGAGAGCTGAGCGGCCTCGTCCAGAGGTCCGGCGGGCTTGGCGCTTGCTTGCTCCTCATCCTTCTCAAGGACTTGGAATTTGTCGAAGAGAAGAAGGATGCCTGTGTAGCTGTACCCGCTCTGGACGGCCAAGGTGGTCCCATCGCGGTCCGCCTCCAGTTCTTCTTCCTTGCTGTACCCGGCCATGAAGAGCTCTGCCGGCAAACCAACAAGGTCGCCGAGTGTTCCAAGTTGGCGCAGCCGGGCTTCTGCCTGGGCGCGCTCGGCGCAGTGGCGGAGATCGATGTGCTCGACTTCGTGTCCGAGCACGGCCGCAAGTGCGTTTTCGCTGCCCATCAGCTTCAGCAGGCCTTCGCCAACGAACACGTGGCCGCCAGGCAGGGCGAAGGCATTCACGAAGTCTGGCGACGGGATGTAGTGGAAGGTCCAGGGTAGCTTGCGTCGAGCATGGGCCGCGACGCGCATGCCGACCTGTTGCAGGTGAGCCTGCGTAGCGGCGTTCGCGTTGCCAGCACCCAGCGATGCGGCGGCTTCCCCCGCCAGCGCATCGCCGAGTGCGATCTCCTGCGTATCCGTCATGCGGTCGAGCTTCATGGGGGCGCGGGTCAGCTCGTGCTGGGCGTCGGCCGCGGCCGTGAGCAGCGCCTGCGGACTCGCCCGGGCGCTGATGTGCTGGCGCTGGATGACGACGATGGCGAGGGCTCCAGCGATCACCACGAAGGCCAGGGGCAGAAAGCGTTTCACATGCTGGCTCATAGCAGCTCCAGGATCTTCTCGCGAAAGCGGGAGTAGAGGAACGATACGAGCAGCAGGGCCGCACCCATGACGATCAGCGTGATGTACCGGTCCGTTGGCGAAGCGTGCCAGATGTCGACGGTGATGATTTTGCCGACGCCGACAAGGAGCAGACCCAGGCCTGCGAGGCGGAAGCTGCGTTCGCCTACGGCAAGGGCGAACAGGAAGGTGAGCAGGCCGAGCGCGCTCCAGCCCACGGTGATCATGCCAGCACGCAGCTCAACGGGAACCCATGCGAAGAGCAGGACCAGTGGTGCGAAGAAGAGCACCTGTTCCGGCTTGCCAAGGACGGTTGACAGCCATGCGGGCTTGTCCGTGTCTGCGGCCAGCTTCTGCTTGCGGAGGGCGAAGGCCATCGGCAGGGCCGCAAACAAGAGCGCACAGGTGATCCCTACGGTGAACAAGCGTCCATCGGTGATGCGCTCCGAGATCGGCTCGGCTGAAAGGAGGTTGTAGCTGAGCGTGCGTGCCGCTGTAAGCAGGATCAGCGTGAGAGCCTGCGCGCGAAACAGCGGGCGCCGCAGCACCAGGGCGAGCAGCAGGGTAGCAACCGCAAGCGCCGCACCGCCGATCGAAACCCATTCCGGACGGAGGCTGAAGTAGAGCAGCGTCGCCACCGTGCCGAGCGAAAACCAGGCCGTCGCCGCGCCTGCGTTGCGATCCAGGCGGCTGGGCTGGTCGTTCGCATACACCCGCTGGTACGCATAGGCGTAGAGCGCCGCGAGCGGGAGCATGGTGTACAGGCGGGGCGTGGGAGCGAGCGCGATGTTGATGAAGAAAAGGCGCACGAAGCTCGCTGCCAACAGCAGCAGGCCTTGCTGGCGGAAGAACGGCTTGCGGGCCGCGAGGCCGGTCTCA
>CALMON010000258.1 GCA_937871785.1 uncultured Granulicella sp. | reverse complement strand
GACCGGCCTCGGCGCGTTGTTGACGGTCGTGTACCTGGCAGGGCTGATCTTTCGGCCCCGGCTCCAGGTGGCGCGTATGGGCGTGGACTCTTTGGCGGTGCTTATCCTCTACGGGCTCGGAGTTGGTGGGCTGGTGTTCATCGCGCGCGGCTAGAGCTTTGTACGGCGACGACGCTCCACGTCAGGCAAAGCGAGTTTTCCTGCCCATGTTCACCCGGGGTTGTTGTGGGCATTCTTGTGCGTTTTCTGGTTGGGGTCGAGCCCGTGGCCATCTGACCGCTGATTGACAATGGGCAGGGCCGAAAAACGGTGTTTGTGGACACCTGCCACAAAGTGGTCGGCATCCCCTAGATTGATAGGCCTCGTCCTTCTTAGCCGCCTAGTTCAACGACAGGCGAGAGTGATGGCCACCCACCTGCCGCTGAAAGGGTGTATCTGCCTTCCCATTCTCTCAAGCTACACGAATTTACAATAATAACGCTTGGCTCAACCTTAACCTCGAAAATGTTTGCAATAAGACTTATTACACATTTACCTACATTGCAATTACTTGTGTTTGCGTATTAGTGCAGAGAAAGCTCTCGGAGCGACGCATTTGACATGTGGATCGCCTTCCGTTGGCACAACGTAGAAATTCACCAACGCGATGTCTGGAAAAACCACCGTTTTTTGGCTATTAGCCCTTTTCGACTTCCAGGCCGTTGGGAAATGGTTGGTTGATGGTTTGGATGCTACCAGTTCGGTTATCCGCCATGGCCCTCTTTGCAGGTAGGTCGGGTTTGATGCAACGGCCGAGGGTTCCTGCCCAGACAGAATCATGAAACCGTTCCGGGAGCGCACAGCGAACCTGAGTTTACCATGAACGCCGTCGCCGAAAACCTTTGGACCATGCAGTACCCGCTCACCATGCTGGGCGCGCACATCAACCGCACCGTGACGCTCATCAAGTTGCGCTCCGGGGAACTGGTCATCCACTCCACCGCGCCATTCAGCCCAGAAGACGTGGCGGCCATCGGGGCGCTGGGCCAACCTGCCTACCTGGTGGAAGCGCTCAACGCCCACGACACCTTCGCCAAAGAAGGGCTCGCGGCTTTCCCGAACATCCCGTACCTCGCGCCGGCAGGGTTTTCCGAAGCGGCGGGCGTGCCGACCCAGCCGCTCGATCCGCCGCCGGCGGCTTGGGGGGACGAACTCGCCGTGCTCGAACTGGCGGGCAAGTCTGAGGCCACGCGCGAGTATGTGATGCTGCATCGGCCCAGCCGCACGTTGATCGTGGCCGACCTCGTCTTTCACGTGACCGCCGAGGCAGGGTTAGGTCAGCGCATCTTCGCAACAGCCGGTCTCATCGGCGGCCAGGATCATGATACGGCCGTGCCGCGGGTCGAGAAGCTCGGGGTCAAAGACCAGTCGGCTTTCGGACGCTCACTGGAAACGATGCTCCAATGGGATTTCGAGCGGGTGATCGTGGGTCATGGCGACGTGGTGGAAACCGGCAAAGTCGCGTTGACGGAAGCGCTGATAGAGGCCGGCTTCCTGTCTACGCAGGCAGGTTGAGCACCGGTGGACGGAAAACGTGACAACGACCAGACGAGAGCCGAATGTTTCTCTGCATGGAGGGCAAACCGCGCAGTCTCGAAACTGAGGCTCACCGGTCAGCCGCAAAGCACTCTCGCACCGTACCGATAAAATGATGGAGCGAGCGCGAGAGGTTGCGCTCCTTCCAGACGATCTCGATCCGACTCTTCACCTGCTCGGCCAGCGGGCGGAACACCGCGCCGGCGTGGTGAAGCTTTATACAGGCCTCCGGGAGCAGGGCAACCCCCAGTTCCAAGGCCACCAGCCCGATCATCGCTGGCGCGCGGTCCACCTCGCAGGAAATCGTCGGCGTGAAACCCGCCGTGCCGCAAACGCGGTGAATCCATTCCCGCGCCCCGGGGTAGAACGCCTCGCCCATGGTGATAAAGGGCAACGGTCGCAAGTCGGCGAGCCGCAGCGTGTCGGCTTGGGCAAGGGGGTTCGTTTCGGGCAACACCGCCAGCATATTGCCCTCCATGATCAGCTCACGCTGAAAGCCTGCTTCGGTCGGCAGCCGTGCCTCCCCGACGAAGCACACGTCAATCGTGTCGTCCGCCAATGCTTTGAACTGGTCGGCGACCGACAGATCGAACACATTGGGCGATACGTCCGGCCACACCTTGCGAAAAGCTCCGAGCACCCGCGGCAGGACCTCGTAGTGCATGTCCACGACGTAGCCGATATTCAGCGAGCCATTTTCGCCCAAGCTCAGGCGACGCAGGTCATGCACGTCGCGTGCCGATTGCGCGAGCAACCGGCGCGTGCGCTCCAGGAAAAAGCGGCCTGCCTCAGTGAGTGAGAGCTTGTTGTTGTCCCGGTAGAAAAGTGGCACGTTCAACTGCTCCTCCAAGCTCCTGATCTGACGGGTCAGTGACGGCTGGGCAACCCTCAGCCTAAGGGCGGCGCGAGTGATGCTCATCTCATCCGCCACCGTCACGAAGTAATGCAGGTGCCGAAGTTCCACAGGGCGGGTTTTTATGGACGGACTGCCGGTGGTCTCGCGCGCGCGACCGAACCAACTATTCGCAGGCTGATGCTGTGTCGGTTTTATGATTCGCGTCCATCACTCATTTGATATGGCGGGGTCAGCCAGGAGGTATTGGCAAACCCTTTGGGCCACGACTATTGGCTCTGCATGAACCACACAGACCGCAGAGAATTTCTCAAAACCTCCGTCAAGGGCGCCGCTGTACTCGGTGTCGGCTTATCCTCCTTGAGTCTCTTGTCAAAGGCCCAGGCCGCCGCCGACAAAGCCGACGTTTCCATGCCCGGCGACAAGAAGCCGGTGACGA
>CALMON010000257.1 GCA_937871785.1 uncultured Granulicella sp. | reverse complement strand
GTATGGGGACGCCGCCCGACTCGGAAATCTTCGCTAAAGTGGACGCCGTCTGCCGCTAGAGTTCTCTTTGAGCGCCCATCTCACTCTTCACACCTCATAGCTCGACCGAACCTCACCACCACAACCTCCGCGGGGACATGCTACAAACAGGACATGCCCCGTTTTTCTGCCCTGCTGCTTGCCGCCGCCTGCACTGCCGCTCACGCGCAGGACACCCCTGCGAAAGCGCCGGCCACCCCGCCCCAGACGCTCGCCGACCGCACGGCGAAAATGCAGCACATGCCCGGCCTGCTGGCGTTGGACTACGACGCCAAAGCCGGAAAGGTGTTTCTCGAAGTGCCGCTCGACAGCAAGGGCAGATCTTCAGACCTGCTTTACTCCTTGAGCCTGCCGCACGGCGCGGGGTCGAACGATCTGGGGCTGGACCGCGGGCAGATTGGCGGTGTCGGCGAAGGCGGCGCGGGGGTGCTGGTGTACTTCCAGCGCTCCGGCCCCAAGGTCTTGCTGATGCAGCCAAACCTCAAGTTCCGCTCTACCGCTGCCGACCCTGCCGAGCAGCAGAGCGTGCACGAAAGCTTCGCCGAATCGGTCATGTTCGGCTTCAAGGTAGAGTCCGAGTCGCCCGACGGAACGGTACTGCTCGACGCCACGGACTTCTTCGTGCGTGACGCGCGCGGCGTAGCCGAAGCGCTCGCCGCCGCCAGGCAGGGCACCTACAAATTCGACGTAGCTCGCTCCGCGCTGGTGCCCGAGGTCATCCGGGCATTCCCAAAGAACATCGTCGTCGAATCGGTCGTCACCGTGTCGACCGATGTCGCTTCGCGCTCGGCGCGATACGTGCGCGACGTCACACCCGACCC
Source organism: uncultured Granulicella sp. (assembly GCA_937871785.1). Lineage (GTDB taxonomy): Bacteria > Acidobacteriota > Terriglobia > Terriglobales > Acidobacteriaceae > Granulicella. The sequence goes on along the minus strand of CALMON010000257.1, from coordinate 7,661 downwards.
CCGCGCCGTCACCGTCCACGAGCGGCAAATGTTTATCGCGCTGCCTGGCCCGGGATTTACGCCGCGCCGCTTTTCGCCGCGCGCGGGCTACTTCGACGCCAGCTACCGCGACTACAACGCGCCGCTCGGCGACCCGCTCGACCAGCCGTTCATCACGCGCCACCGTCTGTTGAAGGCTGACCCGCGCTGCACGAAGGCCTGCATCGCCGTTGCGCCCATCCAATACTATGTCGACCGCGGGGCCCCCGAACCGATCCGTTCGGCTCTCGTCGAAGGCGCGCGCTGGTGGGACGATGCTTTCCAGGCTGCAGGCTGGGCGCCCGGTACCTTCCGGGTCGACGTTCTGCCCGCCGACGCCGACCCGATGGACGTGCGCTACAACATCATCCAATGGGTGCACCGCTACACCCGCGGCTGGAGTTACGGCGCCAGCATCGCCGACCCGCGCACCGGCGAAATCATAAAAGGTCAGGTCACGCTCGGCTCACTGCGCGGCCGGCAGGATTACCTGATTGCCGTCGCCCTGCTCGCGCCGTATGCGAACGGCAAGACCACCGGCGCCCCGGCCAACGACCCCATGCTCGCGATGGTGCTGCAGCGTATCCGCCAGCTTGCCGCGCATGAAACCGGCCACACCCTCGGCCTTGCGCACAATTTTGCCGCTTCCTCGGTGCCTCACCCTGTGGACCAGACCGTCAGCGTCATGGACTACCCGCACCCTTACGTCACGCTCGACCGCAACGGTGTTCCCGACCTGACCCACGCCTATCCCGTCGGCATCGGCACCTGGGACAAGGCCGCCATCGACTACGGCTACCGCGAGTTCGACGCCGCCGGTACCCCCACCGAAAACCCCGTCGCGCTCGACGCGATCCTGAGCAGGGCGGAACACTCCGGCCTCGTGTACCTGACCGACGCGGACGCCCGCCCGCTCGGTTCGGCCAGCCCGCGCGCCCACCTGTGGGACAACGGGACCGACCCCGCCGACGAGCTGAACCGCGTGCTGACCCTTCGCGCCGCCGCGCTCACGCGCTTCGGGCAGAACAACATCCAGCCCGGTGCCGATCTCGCGCAGCTTGAAGACACGCTCGTCCCGCTGTACCTCTTCCACCGCTACCAGACCGAAGCCGCCGCCAAGGAAATCGGTGGGCTGGACTACCGCTACAACGTCCGCCTCGCTTCCGGGCAAATGGACGGCCAGCCGCTTCCCGAGATTGTCGCGCCCGACGCGCAGCGCAAGGCGCTTGCCGCCGTCCTCCGGACGTTATCCCCGGAAGTTCTCACTCTTCCAGAACCGCTGCTGCGGCAGCTTCCGCCCCGCCCGCAGGGCTTGGCCCGCAACGTCGAAAGCTTTCCGGCGCACACCGGCCTCACGTTCGACCCGGTCGCCGCGGCCGAGTCCGCCGCCGACCTGACGCTCGCGCTGCTCACCGAACCCGCCCGCGCCAGCCGCCTGGTCGAATACCATGACCGCAACCCGGCCGCGCCTTCGCTCGACGATGTGCTGGAGGCTGTGCTTCCGCTCTCAGTGGCCACTTCGGCCGCGCAACCTGAAACCCTGAACGCCGAAGTCGCGCGAGCCGTGGAAATGCGTGCGGTTGAAGCCGTTCTCACGCTCGCCGTCAACGCCGAAGCGTCCAGTCAGGCGCGAGCAGTCGCCCGCGAACACGCGGCAGCTCTGCTGCAGTCGCTCACCGCTTCGTCGACCGCGCCCGGCCCCGACCACGCTCATCGCGCCGCCATGGCCGACCGCATCCGTGAGTTCCAGCACGATCCCGAAAAGTTCACTCCAGCCAAGGGGATCGAAGCGCCACCCGGAATGCCGATCGGCGACGACGAGGAGTAAGGCGTAGCGGCGTTCCCGCTATGCGGAAAGGGAGCAGGCGCTAGAAGCCCTGCTCCCTTGTCACCTCCGCAGAGATCATAGGGGCGCTACCCCCTCCGCCGCTCAAGGCTCGCACCTCGCCGCTCGTACGAATCCAATGGCCGCATCCCTGGAAACGTTTGGGATGTGGTTGATTCCTACTCGGTTGCCGTCACCACTCCCGCCTTCGGCCCCAGCGCGTTTACCGGCCGCTGCGCCTTGATCCAGCGGTCCACGCGCGCGTCCAGCAGGTCGAGCGGAAGCGCGCCGCCGTTCAGGACTTCGTCATGGAAGGCCTTGATGTCGAAGGTGCCGCCAAGCTGCGCTTTGGCGCGCTCGCGCAGCTCGCGAATTTTAAGCTGCCCCATCTTGTAGGCCAGCGCCTGCCCCGGCCAGGCGATGTAGCGGTCGGTTTCAGACTGCGCCAGCGTGTCGTTTACGTCGTTCGCGTGCATGTAGGCGATCACCTTGTCGCGCGACCAGCCCCCATCGTGGATGCCGGTGTCGACCACCAGCCGCACGGCGCGGAACAGCTCCGAATTCAGGCGGCCGTAGTCCGACACCGGGTCGGTATAGAAGCCGACTTCCTTGCCGAGCTCCTCGGCATACAGCGCCCAGCCTTCGGTATAGGCCGTGTAGCCGGCGCGCAGCCGGAACTTGGGCAGCCCCTTGAGCTGCTGTGCATCCGAGATCTGCAGATGATGGCCGGGAACACCCTCGTGGTACGCGACCGCCTCATCCAGCACCAGCGTGCGGCTGGTGGGGTTGGCGACGGCGACCACCACGCGCCCGGCGCGCTTGCCGTCCGGCGTGCCGGAGCTGTAGTGTGTCGCCGCGGCGGCGTCGAAGTCGGGGATACCTTCAACCGTGACCGGAGCTTTGGGCAGCAGGCCGAAAAGCTCCGGCAGCTTGGGCTGCATCTGGTCGATGTAGTGCTTAAAGTCGGCGACGATCTGTTCTTCGCTCTTGGGCTTCCAGCGCGGGTCGGCGTTGATGGCCACGCGCCAGCTTGCGAGATCCTTGTAGCCCTGCTTGTGCGCGAGTTCGGTCATCAGCGCGGTGATGCGGTCGACCTCCGCGAGCCCGATGTTGTGCACCTGCTCCGGGGTCACGTCGATGGTAGTCATCATGCGCACCGCGGCGGCGTAGCGGCGCTTGCCGTCCGGCAGGCTTTCGACGGAAATCTCGGCGCGGCCGTGCGGCGCATAGTCCGTGCGCAAAAACGTGGCGAAGGTGCGATAGGCCGGGAAAACCTCGTCGTTCACCGCTTTCGTAATCGCCGCCGTCAGGCGCTGCTTATCGGCGTCTGAAAAGCTCGCCGGGTACTTGGTCGTCGGGATCAGAAACGGGTTCGCCGCGATGATGCCGTCGCACTGCCCGGGGAGCTTTTCAACGATGAACTTCGGCGGCATCAGGCCGTCTTTTTCGCCCTGCTTCAGCACGTCGGTGGTCTGCTGCAGCACGCGCGGAATCTGGTGCAAACGCGCAAGGTAGTCCTCATAATGCCCCACGGAGTCGAGCGGCACCGAGAGCGGCAGGTCGGCAAGCGAGGTGTGCACGCCTCCCTGCTGGTTGACCGGCATTTCGTAATTCTTCAGATCGAAATTGGTGTCGCCCTGCGTCAACTGCCGCTCGAACAACTCATGCGACAGCCGATCGGTATCGCTCATGTCGGCGGGCGAAATCGCCTTGATGCGCGCCAGAAACGCGTCGGCCTCCGCGTGCTGCCGCTGGATGGCGGCCAGCGACGCGTCGCCGAGCAGCGCGTTGTAGCGGTAGTCGCCGACCGATGTCGCGCGCTCAGGGTTGTTCTTGAGCCCCTGCTGATAGAAGTCCTCAAAAAGGGTATTCTGCGCGGCCACGCGCGTGGCGACCGGAGTGGTCGCCGCAGCGGGAGCCGCCTGCGCATACACGGCGGACGAAGCGGCAAAGGGAACGGCAGCGGCAACAAGCAGGACCGGCAGCGAACGGAAGTTGTGCATATCTCGAAAGCCTAGCAGACACGAGTGACTTTCTGCACCGACGGCACGTATTCGAGCCTTTCTCCGGACAAGAACTCTGAACAGGTACCGTTTCGTCCGACGGGTTCACCGGCCGCCTGAAGAAACAAAGACGTAATCGGAGGTTCCATGGTGTGCTTTGGGGCCAGATCTGATCGGGTCAGCGCCCGGCGGCGTGGGACAACTCCCCGACAAACACGCTGTAAGGCGGCAGCGTGATGTTCCCGGTGGTCTGCGCGGCGGGCGTTTCCGTCCAACTCGCCAGCAGCGGCCGCAGCGTTCCCGCGCCCCCGCCCGAGCCAAGCCGGAGCCGCTCAAGATCGTGATCGACCGACACACGCATCGGCTTGTCGCCCAGGTTGCAGGCCACCACGACGTTGGCCGCCGTGCGCGAGCCGACCGGCGCGCGGCGCATCCAAAGCAGCGTGGACCCGGACCCGGCGTCGGTTTCGGCATGCAAAATGTGCACCGCGCCGCTGCGAATCGACGAGTTGCCGTGATGCAGTTGCACCAGCCGGCGATAATAGTTGAGCAGCGAGCCAGGGTCGGCGTCTTCGAGCGCAACATTCGCCAACGCGCGGTTGGTGCGGCCCGCGGCTTCGGTCAGCTCACCGGACGTGAAGCCTTTCAGCGAGTCGGGATCGACGCCACTCGACGTTCCATTGGGCTTCGGTTTCGGCTTCACATACGGTACATAGGGGCCGTAGACGTTCGGGTCCGGCGGGGCGACGGTCGCTGCGGCAGCCGCCGGCGTCACGTTGGCCGGGGTCCACTGCATGGTCAGGGGAGCGGCGCCGCCCGCTTCGGCTGCCAGCCCCAACTCCTGCCCGTATCGCAGCGACACCGCTCCGCGAAAGCTGAGCAGCACGGTCGCGAGGATCTTGTTTCTGCCCAGTTGTTCGGCGGTGCCTTCAGCGTAAAAAGCGTTGGCAGAGCGAAACCGCGCGTCGGTCAGCAGCAGCGGGGCGCTGTCGGTGGCAGAATCGAAATCGCTCATCTCGCGTTCCAGCACGTCGGCTCCGCTTACGATCTGCACGTCCGTAAGCTGCGCGGTGCCGGAGCGTATGCTCCTTCCGCCGCGCGGGGCGAGGGTCGTGATGGGAGCGGTCGCGCTCGTGGCTGCCCCGCCAGCCGGCGTCGCCTCCGACAGCACCACGCGCTGGCCGGGAAAGGTATCGGCCAGGGAGCGGAGATCGCGCAGCAGCATCGCGGTTTCAGCCGGTGCTGGAGCCGGGGAACCGCCCGCCGCCCGCTGCAGGTACACACCCGCCGCGCCGCGCGTCAGCCATTGCCGAGCCAGGGGGACCAGCGCGTCGCGACTGACCGCCGCGTCCAGACCGACCACGATGCGGATGCGTCGTCCGGCACCTTCCCGACGCAGGGCGTCAAAGCCGGCCTCGTCGAATATGGGGTTGTTGCTGCCGGTTTCACCGGGCGTGGTCAGCAGAACGACCGCGTCCACGCCAAGGGACTGGAGGTAGTCGAGCCGCTCGGCGAGCCCCCTCAGGTCGCCCTTGCCGTCGGCGTCCGAGTCCCCAAAGTGGCGGACATCCACGCGGTAAAAGACGGCGGTGCGCCACCAGGCATCGGCCGCGATGCCCGAGCCCGCCCAGCCTGGCCGCGCCAGGGTTTGCGCGGCGGCAACAAGGGGCAACCCCGCGATGAGCAGGAAAGTGGCAAACGCTCGAACGGCAGACTGAGAGCGGGAAAGGAGCATAGGGAAGCGGTGACCCGGGTGAAACGAATGCTCTCTCAGAATAAAGCCTCGCTGCGCGGCTGCGACCCGCCGTCCGAAACGGCGCCGCGGCACTTGCGGCTGAAGCGCTCACGAAAATGTGGAGTCTCGCATTGTTTTTGCTTCCGGATAGGTCTGGGCTTCAGCCCAGACACCAAGCCGAGCCGACGACGAAGTGGGCTTTAGCCCCTGGGACTTGTCGTCTGCCTTGGAACAGTTCTCCTGCGGATGTAGAGCTCGCTTTTGCAGCGATACATCGCACCTTCAGCGCTTTGAGCCGTGTCGGTACCGAGTACCTGGGCTGGCATAAAACGGGCCTTCAGCCCTAAGTCCACTACGCCTCAAAGAGAACTGTTCCAGCTGCACGGCATCGTCCGTTGCCTGACGAAAGAAAACGTAGGCGAAGGGGCCTGCTTGCGCTACCGGTTGGTGCCGAGATACGTCCGGTATTGCGTTTCGACGATGCCCGTCGCGCGCGCCAATTGCAGCTTTGCTCCGTTGAACTGGTAGAGCGACCGCACGAGTTGCGCCTGCGATCCGGCCAGTTGCGCTTCCGCATCGACCACCGGCAGGTTGTCGTCGACGCCCGCCTGCAAGCGGGCCTGCTCGTCGAGCAGTTCCTGCTGGGCCAGCTCGACGCTGCTTTGCGCCACGCGCACCTGCTCGTTATAGCTCGTCACGTCGAGCAGGGCGGAGCGAATCTGCGCGTCGATGTCGGCTCTCATGCTGGCTTCCCGCTGGCGCAGGTTGATCAGCGCAGCGGTCACGACTTCTTCGTCGCCGCGCTGCCCGGCTTCCCGAAAGATCGGGAAACTAACGCTGCCGGCGGCGCGAAACACGCCGTGGTACAGCCCTTCGGTTTCGCCCAGAACGCCGTAATAACCGCCAAACGCCACCACGGGCAGGCGAGCATACTTCACGGCCAGGCGCTCGCGGTCGGCGACGCGCACCTGCGCCTGCAGACTCAGGTAGTCCTTGCGCCGCGCGTAGGCGGTCGCCCTGGCGCGGTCAAGGTCCATGTCCGCAAGCTGCGCAAACGGCGCCGTATCGGTCAGCATCAGTTGCTGCTCGGCCGGGATGCCCATGATGCGGTTGAGCTGGATGGTGTCCTTGGCGAGGTCGCCTTCGGCCGAAACGCGCTGCTGCTGCCGGTTCTGGTACTCGACCTGCCCGCGCAGCGTGTCGAGATGGATGCCTACGCCCGCCTGCTGCTTGGCCGCGGCCTGATCGAACACAAGCTTCGCTGAGCGCTCAAGGGCGATCGCATCGTTGAGGTTCGACTGGTCGGCGAGAATCTTGAGGTACGCCATACCGACGGCCTGCACCAGGTCGCCGCGGCCGGAAAGCTGGTTCAGCGTGACCACCTGCTTTTCATCCTGCGCGCCGCGGAAAAGCTCATACGCGGGTACGTTGAAAAACTGCTGGTTGAGCGACACAGTAGCCTGCGTCACGTCGACCTTGACGATCGTCTTCAGCGTTCCGGGGGCAAGACCGGGGAAGTTGATTTTAGAGGGGTTGAACCCCATCGCCGCCAGGTTCAGCTCCTGCGTGCTGCTGGAAGCATCCACTTCCAGCGCCGGAATCAGCGCGTTGGCAACCTCGTACAGGTCACCCTTCACAATCCGCTGGTTTTCGACGTCGGCCTTCAGCCGCAAATTGCGCGCCAGGCCGATGGCCACGGCGTCGTCGATTGAAAGCGCCAGCGGTGTTGCCGACGCGTGCTCGATCGGCAAGGCGACCGGCCCCATGTAGCTGGGCGCAGCGTAGGTTCCGCCGGGGATGTACACCTTGCCGGAACCCGCCGCGGGGCCGATGGCATATTGCGCGGTAATGGCTGCCTGGGCCGGAGTGGCTGCCTGCGCGGGCACGGGCGCGGAGGGCAGATCGCTGTCGGGCACCGGGGGCAGAGGGCCGGCGGGGGTGCTCTGCGCGCGCAGACCGGCGGCGGCCGAAAAAACGCACGCGGCGGCGGCGAGACGGAAGCTGGGGCGGATCGAAGTCACTATGTTGTTAGATTGCCTTGGTCGCCGCAGGGATGCGAATTTGTCCGGCGAATTGGTAC
>CALMON010000256.1 GCA_937871785.1 uncultured Granulicella sp. | reverse complement strand
GTCGGAGTGGTGCGGGGCACCCGAATTCCTGCCCGCGCCACGGTATGACAAACAAGAAGCGCAACGTCAACAGCGACAGCAAGAGTAGCGGCAAAAGCGATAGCAGAAGCAACGGCAACGCAGATGGACCGCTTTGCAAAGCGGTGACAAGGGTTTAGAGCTACACAGCGTGCATGGCGTGTTGGCGATCAAGAGCTTGCGCGAGAGCTTCATGAACGAGCTTGCCCATCTGCTCCGTGCTGACGATGGCGGATCGACTACCGCGAGCGATGTCTCCGGTGCGATGGACAGCGTCGAGAACGCTGGCGACGGCAGCTTCAACCGCCTGCGCTTCGGCTTCGAGCCCGGCGGAGTGGCGCAGCACCATGGCGGCGGTCAGGATCGCGCCGAGCGGGTTAGCTTTGCCCTGGCCCGCAATATCGGGAGCCGAACCGTGCACGGGCTCGTACAGGTTGACCTTGCCGCCAAGCGTCGCCGAAGGCAGCATACCGAGCGAGCCGGAGATGACGCCGGACTCATCCGAAAGAATGTCGCCGAAAAGATTCTCTGTGAGCACAACGTCGAAGTCGCGCGGACGGTTCATCAGGTGGATCGCCATGGAGTCGACGAGTTGGTGTTCGACAGTGACGCCGGGGTACTGCGGTGCGAGCTCGTCGACCGTGGCGCGCCAGAGTTGCGAGCATTCAAGCACGTTCGCTTTATCCACCTGCGTGAGCTTGCCTTTGCGCTTGCCCGCGAGTTCAAAGGCGATTCTGGCCACGCGCTCGACTTCGGTTTTCGAGTAGCGCATGGTGTTGACCGCTTCGCCGGTTTTCTTGTCCCACGAGCGCGGCTGTCCGAAATACAGACCCCCGAGCAGCTCGCGGACGAACAGAATGTCGACGTCCTTGATCCCCTCGGGCTTCAGGGGGGAGTTGTCAGCCAGCGGCGCAAACGCGAGGCATGGACGCAGGTTTGCAAAGCCGCCAAGCTCCTGCCGGATGCGCAGGAGGCCGGCCTCGGGTCGCTTGTCCGGGGAAAGCGCGTTGAATTTGTCATCACCGACCGCGCCGAGGAAGACGGCGTCGGCGGCGAGCGCGATCTCTATGGTGGCTTGCGGCAGCGGCGTGCCTTCCGCGAGGATGGCGATGCCGCCGATCAGGGCTTCGGTGAAGCGGAAGTCATGCGAGCCGAATTCGGCGACCGCTTTAAGGATGCCGATGGCTTCGCGGGTGACTTCCGGGCCGATGCCGTCGCCGGCGAGAATTGCGAGGTTGAGCTTCATGCGTGTTCCTTCAAGAGCAGTGGGAGAAGCAGAGTCCTTAGCCTCACCGCGGAATGACAACCAAAAAGCAAGAACAGAAGCAGAAACTCCGCTCCTTATGGCGACAGGTTCAGGCTGTTACGGCTTCGCTTTGAAGAGTGTTCGCCTGGGAACGCGACGCGTGCAGCAGCGCGACGATGTCCTGATCGTAAATCGCTTTTTTCCGGTCGGCGAGCTCCGTAAATCGGGTGTACACCTGGTCGAGTTCGGGCTTGGTCAGCTTGTGACCCAACTCGCTGAGGCGGTGCTCCAGCGCGCGGCGGCCGCTGTGTTTGCCAAGCACGATGTGCTGGCCGTGGTAACCAACCGAGGCAGGCGTGAGAATTTCGTACGTAAGCGGGTTGGCCAGCACGCCATGCTGATGGATGCCGGAAGCGTGCGCGAAAGCATTTGCGCCAACGATCGCCTTGTTGGGCGCCGCGCCAAAGCTGATGCAGTCGGTGAGCATCTGGCTGGTGCGGAAAAGCTCGTCCATCACGATGCCGTTCTCGTACGGCAGCTTGTCCTTGCGCACCATCAGGATGGCGGCGAGCTCTTCAAGCGCGGCGTTGCCGGCGCGCTCACCGATGCCGTTGATCGAGCACTCCACCTGGCGAACGCCGGCTTCAATCGCGGCCAGCGAGTTGGCGACGGCGAGGCCGAGGTCGTCGTGGCAGTGCGCGGAAAGAACGATGTCCTTCGCCCCGGGAACGCGCTCGAGCACGGTGCGGAACATCGCGGCGTAGTCGTGCGGCAGGCAGTAGCCTACGGTATCGGGCAGGTTGAGCGTGGTGGCCCCGGCCTGGATGGCGACTTCACAGACCTTGAGGAGAAACTCGGGGTCGGTGCGAGTAGCGTCTTCCGGCGAAAACTCGACGTCGTCGACGAACGTGCGGGCGAAGGCGACCATCTCGGCGATCTGGTCGATGGCCTGCTCACGGCTTATGCGAAGTTTGGCGGCGAGATGAAGGTCTGAGGTGGAAAGAAAGGTGTGGATGCGCGGACGCAAGGCGGGCTCCACGGCGCGGGCGGCGGCTTCAATGTCCTCTCGCTTGGCGCGGGCGAGCGAGGCGATGCGGGGGCCGCGAATTTCCGTCGCAATGGCGCGCACGGACTCGAAGTCACCACGGGAGGCAATGGGGAAGCCGGCTTCAATAATGTCGACGCCAAGCGTGGCAAGCTGATGCGCTATCCGCAGTTTCTCCGCGTGGTGCATGGTGCATCCGGGGGATTGTTCGCCATCGCGGAGCGTGGTGTCGAAAAAGATAATCTGGTTCGAAGACGGCATCGTGAGCCCTTTCACTCTGGACACGATGATAACGCCAACTTATGCTCAATGCTGGAAGTATGCGGAAATCTAATGACCGTATAGGTGCGGCTTCGAACTCCGGAGAGCACGGAAGAAGGCGATGGATCTGTTCCAGTTGGAGACGTTTGTGGCGGTGGCCGAGGAGCGAAGTTTTTCTCGCGCTGCCGCCAGATTGCACCGCACGCAGCCAGCGGTGAGCCAGGTGATCGCGAAGCTGGAAGCGGAGTTGGGCGAAACGCTGCTGGAGCGGGCATCGCGCGACGTGATCCTGACAGACGCCGGGGAGCTGCTGCGCGACTACGCCCTGAAGATGCTGAACCTGCGGACCGACGCGGCGGCCGCCCTTGTCGATCTGCGCACCGTGCAAACGGGGCGGCTGAACCTGGCGGCGAACGAGTACACCTGCCTGTGCCTGCTGCCGGTGCTGCATGCCTTTCGGCGCGAAATGCCGGGCGTCAAGGTGGCGGTGCAGCGGTCGCTGGCCAGCCGCATTGCGGATGAAGTGTTGTCGCACACGGTGGAAATGGGTGTGGTGAGCTTTCGTCCGGACGACCCCCAGGTGCGGTCGATGGTAGTGTACCGCGACGGTCTGGTATGCGTTGTGGGCGCGGGACACGCGCTGGCAGGGGCGCAACGGGTGTCCATCCAAAGGCTTGGGCGCGAGAGCTTCATTGCGCACAATGTGCCTTCGCCGTTGCGCATGAAGGTGGTTGCGGCGTTCAAGCAGCATAAAACGCCCTTGCAGATGGATGTGGAGCTACCGTCGCTCGAGGCGATCAAGAGATTTGTCGAGCGCGGTGATGGGGTGGCTTTGGTGCCGCGGCTGACGGTGGAGCGGGAGCTCGAGTCCGGCGCGCTGGTGGGTATCGCCGTGCCCGAGTTGCACATGGAAAGGAAACTGCGGCTCGTGTATCGCCGGCAGGCAGTACTGAGCCATGCAGCTCGCGGCTTTTTACGCGTAGTGGAAAGTTATGCAAAGACGCATGGCGGTCCGTTCTGCTTTCTGGAGGAGCGAGGCTAACGTCTGCAGGCAGCGAGGCTGACGCGCGGCAAAGAATCTTTGCCGGTGGCGGAACATTCTGCGTCCACAGACGTCCTTACAGGGAGGATCGCTGCCGGAGCGAAGCGGCCGACAGGTCGAACGTAGCAGGATCGGCGATCGCAAAGCGTACGCAATCACCCAGAACGACGAGGAATATACCAATGACTGAGATGGGAAGCACAATGTGGAAGCGCACGGCGGCGGTATTGCTGTGCAGTGCGGCGCTGGGTCTTGCAGCCATGGCGCAGAGCGACCAGAACAGCACGCCTCCGGCGCAGAACCAGACACAGGGACCTCCGCCACCTCCTCCCGATGGCGGCGGCGGTCCCGGGGGACGGCGCGGTGGCCCTGGCGGCGGCGGACCGGAGCAGCGGATGCACATGTTGCAAACGCAGCTCGGCTTGACGGACGATCAGACGGCAAAAGTAAAAGGAATCTTGATGTCCGGCCGCGAGCAGATGAAGGCATTGCGTGAAGACACGACGCTGTCGCCGGAAGACCGGCGCGGTAAAACGATGGCGATGATGAAGGGGGAGAACGAGCAGATCAAGGCCGTGCTGACTCCTGACCAGAGGACCAAGTTTGAAGCCATGGAAAAGCAGCAGCGTGAGCAACAGCGGGAGCGCCGCGAAAACGGCGGCGGTACGCCGCCGCCGCCATCTGCCCCTCAAAACTAGCCCGCTGGCTGGGCCGGACCGATGGGGTCTCTGCGGAGACCCCGTCCCTTTCCGGCGGATTGCGAAACCGCCTGCGGCGCGGCTGGTTGGAGACGGGTACAATAAGGTCTATAGGATTCGGCTTCGGGAGTGAGCGGTTTGCGCCGCTTGTGCGTCCAACGCATACCGGGCGGAGATGATGTTGCACGTTGAAGGGATTTTTTCCAGGCATGAAGAAGACTTGGTTGATTGGCGCGCTGCTGTTGAGCTCGTCTGTTGTGTATGCGCAGGAGAGCCGGCAGGACTTCAGTGTGAGCGCCTTTGCTTTGGTGGCGCCGGATGTACATGGTAATGGCGTGAATCCGCTCACCACGACGGTGACCACCGGCATTCTGGGTAGCTACCGCTATATGGTGACTCCACGTTCGGCACTGGAGTTGAACTACGGTTTCGCGCAGAACTCGGACAAATACTTCACGAGCTCGATTCAGAATGGCGAAGTGCACGCGCGTCAGCAGGAACTCAGCGGAGCGTACGTGTACACGCGCAATTACGGGCGGTACAATCCTTTTGCGGAACTCGGCGTCGGCGGCATGATTTTTACGCCGATCCGCGATAGCGGAACGCACCAATTGGACGCCCGGCAGAACACCAATGTTGGCGCCTTGTTTGGCGCTGGTGTCGCCTACGAACTGAGCCCGAGCTTCGATCTTCGGTTACAGTATCGCGGCTTCCTTCTGAAAGCTCCGGACTTCGGCAAAACGGAGTTCAAGTCGAACCGGTATGAGGTGATCTCGATGCCGACCCTTGGCTTCGCGTATCACTTTTAACCCACCGTCGAATCATCGCTTGGACAAGAAACAAAACAGCCCCGACGATCGGTCGGGGCTTTTCTTGTGCTTTCATGCCTGAACGCAGGCTATTTAGGGCGTCCAGGAGGGAAGTGATAGGCAGCGCCAAAGGTGAACATCATCGGGGTCAAGCCGTCCGGCGGGAAACTGAGCCAGCGCTGATACTCGTATTCTGCGCGGACGTTGATCCTCGGGTGTACCTCTACATCGACACCGCCGGCGGCACCGAACATGTTATACGCGAGATTGGCGACGCTGTTTGGGAAATTGAAGACGCCGCGGCCGTAAAAAGCGCGAGCATAGGGCTTGAAGCGGCCATACTGCCGGAAGTAGCGTCCGCCGACTTCGTACGACCGCTCGTAGACCATGCTGTTGGTCTTTGGATCGCTGAGCTCATGGAAGTCGACTTCCGCACCGAAGTGCGCCTTGAAGTCGAAGCTGCTGTAGAAGGAATATCCGCGAATCTTTTGAGGCAGGTAATCGGAACTCGCTATCGTGTAGCCGCCGCCGATTTGGAGGTCACCAGCGCGGCTGGCGGCAAATTTCGCCTGTCCGAAGGCGGCGCCAACTGAGCAGGTGAGGAAGGCAAGGAGCAGACAAGCTTTCTTCAACGGGATATCTCCAACGCGAGGTACGGAAAGTAGGAACGGTCGCTTCACTTGCTTTGACAGGCAGGCGGTTCGGCGAAGCTTGGGATGAACCGCGAGTATACGCGAACAAGAGCGAAAGGGGCCAGCCGACGAATGGAAGGAAACTACCGGAGTGAAAAGAGCACCCCTGGTGGGGGGTGCTCTTTTCCTAAGGGGCCGTAGCGACTGACCTTTCTATTTTTGAGGAGGTGCGGTTGTCGTGGTCGGCGGAGCTGCCGGAGCCGCTGTGCTGTCTGCCGGGGCGGCCGCCGCCGGAGCGGTTGTGGAAGGCGTCGCCGTTCCATCCGACGGTGTCGCCGGAGTTGCAGGAGCCGCCGGAGTTGCAGCCGGGGCTTCCGGAGCCTTCCAGTACGCCAGCTTCAGGTAAACGGGCGTGATCTCAAAAGGCAGCTTGTCGCGGCCGCTGAGCAGGGGCTCGTAGGCGGTGTGCATCTGAACGACCTTATCGGTCCAGGGATCAAAGCGCAGGAAGCTGGAGAGCGGCATGGCGGCTTGCTGCTTGATGTCGGTTGGCGCCAGCTTGGGCGCCTTCGACACGAGAGCCTGCATCCAGAGAGTTCCGTCTGGCTTCAGAAGGCCGTCGCCGATCATCGGCTCATTGAGGGCCTTGAGGGCCTTCGAGCGGTTTTGCACGGCAGCCAGATACAGGCCGAAGTATTGCTGCGAGTCGGAAAGATCCTTCACTTGAAGCAACTCGATCGCCTTCTTCGCCGCTTCCGTGTTGTCCTTGTCGGTGTGGTGCATGGGCAGGCGCGTGAAGGCGGACTCGTTCGGGAAAAGGAGACGATCCGAGAAAGCATACTTGGTATCGATATGGTGACCGAGGATGATGTGCGCGACCTGGAAAGCGATAATCGCGTTGAGGTCGCCGAGTTGCTGCGCCTGCTGCCCGTCGCTCGAAGGGACTGCGGTGGTGTCGATCAGGCTCTTCGACAGCAGAATGGTGTTGCCGACCGAAAGCGATTCCAGCGGAAGCGTCAGCAAGGTGCGCACGCGGATAGGCTTGGAGGTGGCGATCTGGTTGTAGGCGAGAATGTTGTTGGCAATCGTCTCGAGCGTCTTGTCGAAGTCGCTGGGCGCGTCAATCAGGCCGGCGGTGAAGAGGCGCTGGACGACGTTGTCCTCAGCCTGCTGCACCCACTCGCGCTGTGCACCCAGGGGGCTTACGTCGTTTGTATCGGATTGCGCGCTGGCATCGGTAGCATCAACGACTTCGACACCCGTCTGATCGACTTCGGGCGGCGGGATCTTGAGTTCATAGCCCCAGATGTGGTTGATAGCTTTGAACTTGAGTACGTGCTCCGGAGACTTCGGATCGCTTTCCTCAATGTAAACCGAGGTGGGCAGCCAAAGGCCTTCGGCCACGTTGGTGCGCCAGGAATCGAAATGGTAGAACTCGCGGATGTCGGTTTCCGAACCGGCAAAGTCCCCGTTGAAACGAACGATGTTGCCTCCGGCGTTTTCAATCCAGATGCGGCCAGCAAAGCGGCCGACGGAACCCCTCTTGGTCGGGGTCACGTCGAAAACGGTGGTCCGGATAGTTCCGAGAAAGTCGTTCCGCACGAAGGAGAACGTGTACTCCTGGCGGTTGTACTGCTTGGAGTCCACCAGCAGCATCTGCACGAAGCCGGACTCGTGGAAGGTGAGGTGCAGACTTGAAGACAGGCCGGTGATGTAGCCCAGCGAGTGCTTCATGAAACCGCCCTTTTCCGAGCGCTTTTCTGTCGCGTACGACTTGTCGTCGATGACCTTTCCGAAATTGACGCGACCGAGAAAGTGGACATCCGACTCGGGAGCCTGGCCGAGAACGGGGTCCGGATGCATGTTCTGGATGTACGTTTCAACGATGGGAACGCGCTTCTGCATTTCCTTGATGACAACGGCTTCACGTGCGATCGACTTGTTGATCAGAGCGTCCTGCGCGGCGGTCGGCTTGCGGAGGACGGTGTCCTCTTTCTTCTTGCCGAACGGAAACGCCGCTGCCGACAGAGTGGTGGCGGCCAGCAGCGCAACGGTGATGAGCGCTTTTGTTGAATTGCGAAAGTTCATGTGGTGAGACTCCTTCAAGGTCTTGGCCTGAAAGCCGTGATGCCGGCTGCGAGGCAAATTGAGTTACCCGAGCGCAGAAATATTCCCGAATCAGCTCGCGAGTTGAAATCTGACGATCATGTCGCCTTCCCAGTCGGTTGCCTGGCCGGTAGCTGTCGTTGCCGGTTTCCAGCGGGACGCGGCGGCTACGCGGCGAGCTTCCTCGTCGAGACCATGGCCGAGCCCTTTGCTAATGCTGACGACCTGCACGCCACCCGACGCGAGGACGCGGATGTGAACCTGAACGCCACCTTCCACATGAGCGGACTTGGCGTCAGCCGTGTAGTTCGGCTCCGGACGGGAGATCAGCGTCGGCTTCGTGCCCGCCGTGACTGACTTCACGGTCGGTTCAGTATGAACGGGTTGAGCCACCGCCATCGTGTTGATGCCGACCGCGCTCGGCGAATTCGTAGGCCGATTGCCCTGGCCTCCGGTTTTGCCGTTCGTAAAGCCGGCGATAGTGACTGCGCCAGGAGAGTGTCCCTGCAGATTTTGGCTGCCGGGCGAACCGGAACCGGCGATGGAGACCTTGGACGGCGCTCCGCTGCCAGTGTTGCCGGCGGGCATGTTCGGATGCCCCGCGACACCCATATTCACCGGCGACACAGCCGGTCCGGTGAGCGGCTTGAGGGCGTTGTCAGGCTGACCGAGTCGAACGGCAGTTGGATGGATGTCGTGATTTGGAACCGACGCCGGAGTCGGAGGTGCCAGGTGAACCGCTACGGGTGCCGGAGGCGGCGTGACTGCTTTAGGCGGAGCCGGGGCAAGCTTCACGGTCGCCGGTGCCATCTTCACTTCAGGCAGCTTGACGTCCGGGAGCTTTTCGGGTGGAGGCGGCACCTTGATCTTGGGCGGGTCCGGCGGCGGCGGAAGCTTGGGCGGAGGAGGAAGCT
>CALMON010000255.1 GCA_937871785.1 uncultured Granulicella sp. | reverse complement strand
GTACAGCAACGGAATCACAATCATCGTAAACAGGATGCCGGCGTTCAACGAGAACGTCGCAATCATCCAGTATTTCGACTTGGACTTGATCCGGCCGCCGGATTCCATCATCGAATCTTCAAACATAAGCAACCTCATTCCCACAGGGGACTACTGCTACTTCCCTTTGACACCGCACCGATTCAGTTTGTTCCCGAATCGGTCAAACTTTCAATGCGCCTGCCGCTTGCTAACGCCGTGCCGCCGGCAGGGTCGCCTGCTTACCGGAAACCCCGGCCCGGTTTGCGCGCCAGTCCTGGTACGCGACCAGCATGGGGGCCGCGACCGCGATGGACGAATACGTGCCGATCAGAATGCCGATGACCAGGGCGAAGGAAAAGCCATGCAGCACTTCCCCCCCGAACAGATACAGACTCAGCACCGTGAGAAAGGTAAGACCGGAGCTGATGACCGTCCGGCTCAACGTCTGGTTGATGCTGCGATTGACGACATCCGCGAGCGTTTCGCGGCGGTTGGCCGCAAGATTCTCGCGGATGCGGTCGAAGACCACAATTGTGTCGTTCATGGAGTAACCAATCAGGGTCAGGATCGCTGCTATGACGGTAAGGGTGATCTCCTGATTCGTCAAGCTGAAAGCGCCTACTGTGATCAGCGTGTCGTGAAACACGGCGACGACCGCGGCCACGCCATAGATCAACTCGAACCTGAACCAGAGATACACCAGCATGCCGATCAGCGAATAGACGGTCGCAAGCCAGGCCTGGTGCTGCAACTGCCGGCCGGCCGTGGGGCCGACGATGTCGACCTTTTGCACTGAAAAGCTGGAGTCATGGTAGTTAGCCGTGAGAGCATTTTCAACCGCGGCACGGCCCTGGTCGTGGTTCGCGTCGGAAGCGGAGGCTTCGGGCAGCGCGATCAGTTCGTCGTTGGCGGATTGATTCGACGTGTCCGAAATGCGCTGGATGCGCGCGTCGCGGACGCCGGCCCGGTCAAGAGCCTGGCGGATGCCATCCTCGTTTGGAGCCTTGTCGAAATGCACGGTAATCTGCGTGCCGCCCTTGAAGTCGACGCCCAGGGGAATGTGGTGCCAGAACAACATGCTGAGGATGCCGGCAACGGAGAAGATGAGTGAGAAGCCGAGGAAATACCACTTCTTCCCGAGCCAGTCGATGTTCGTTGTGCGAAACAGTTCCACGTTGGTTCCTTATACGTTCTTAAAGATCGTTTTGCCTGCCGCGAGGACGTCGCCAGACAGCAGATTCTTCCGCTGCGCTGCGGAAGGACAAACCAGAATGGCAGGACAACTACATCGGCTCAGACTTGCCCGAAGCCCGCTCTATATCGAAAGTGCCGTCGTGCGGTCGCGCTTGCTGAGCAGGTAGTCGAAGATGGTGCGCGACACAAAGACAGCCGTAAACAGGTTGGCGAGCAAGCCGAACGTCAGCGTTACGGCAAAGCCCTTCACCGGTCCGGTGCCGAAGATGAACAGGATCATCGCCGACACGATCGTCGTGACGTGCGTGTCGAGAATGGTCGTCCAGGCGTGGGCAAAGCCTTCCTGGATGGACGCGGTGGAGGTTTTGCCGGCCCGCATCTCCTCGCGGATGCGCTCAAAAATGAGCACGTTCGAGTCCACGCCCATGCCGATGGTCAGGATGACGCCAGCGATGCCCGGCAGCGTCAGCGTCGCGTGCGTAAAGCCCATAAAGCCGAGCAGGATGACCAGGTTCAGGAACAGGGCGAGATCCGCATTGATGCCGGCGCCGCGATAATAAACGAGCATAAAGATCATGACCGCGGCCATGCCGGCGACCGCCGCCAGAACGCCCTGTCGGATGCTCGCCGCGCCCAGGCTGGGGCCGACCGTGCGGGTTTCGGTGTATTTGATCGAGGCCGGCAGAGACCCGGTGCGCAACATCATGCTGAGATCCTGCGCCTGCTGCTGCGAAAAGCCCCCGGTGATGCGGCCGGAGTCGCCGATTTCGGACTGGATGGTCGCCACTTCACGAATCTTGTTTTCAAGCACGATCGCCATCGACGAGCCCTTGGCGGCGGTGGTGTACTTCAGAAATCGCTGACCGGCCTCGGTCGTCAGGTTGAACTGGAGGTCGGGGCGGCCGTTCTCGTCGGTCGAAGGCTGCGCGTCGCGGAAGTCTGTGCCTTCGACGATGCTGGCGCGCTTCAGCACGTACACCTGGTCGGGCCCGGTGCCTGTGGCAGAGCCGTGCACCAGCTCTTCATCCGGCGGAAGCACCCCGCCGAGTCCCTGCAGGGCTTCAGCGTCGCTCGCGTAGGAGGTGCCCACGACTTCGTGGATTTCAAGCTTGGCCGTCGATTGGATGATGTCTTCAACGTGCGCCGGGTCATCCACGCCGGGAAGCTCGACCAGAATCTGGTTTTCGCCCAGACCGTATTTCTCGATGACCGGCTCGCTGACGCCGAGCGAGTCAATACGCTGGCGGATGGCCTCCATGGAGGTGTCGAGCGTGCGCGTGTCGCTGTCGCGCATGGCCGCCTGCTTCATGGTCATGACAAAGGTATTGTTGGGCCCGGAGCTGACGTCATACGCCGAGTAGTCGTTGCCCGTAAGCACGGAGCGGATGTCGCTGGCCGCCGTGGCGGCGCCCCCGCTGACGGTGATCACTTCCGGCCGCGCCAGGTCAAGCTTGGCCGCGGTAGCTCCCTGGGTCGCGAGCGCCGTGTTCAGCCGGGCCACGTCTCGGTCGGTGGTCGAATTGATCGCCTCGGCCGTTTGCACCTTCAGCACCAGGTGCGTTCCGCCCTTGAGGTCGAGCCCCAGGTGGATGTTGCCGTTCTTGAGCGACTGCACCGGCCCTGTCCGCGGCAGCGAACTGCCGTAGAAGATGCCATACACAAAGATCACCAGGACCGCGAGAATAAAACCGGTCTTGCCTGCCAGATTCTTGACCATCAGCCTCTTGCCCTACACCTTCCGTATCGCGCAAACCGCAGCGGAGCCCGTATCGCGCTGCTCTCGCGTCAAATCCTGATCCCTGGCCCTACGCCGCTTTGGTGGCGTCCTCGTCGGTCGTTACGGCCGCAATGGCGCTTTTGACGATTTCCATTTTGTGGTTGTCGGGAGCCGTCCGGAGCACCACGCAATCGTCCTTGACGGCGACGACGGTGCCGCGGATACCACCGCTCGTGGTGATCTTGTCGCCTGCCTTCACCTGTGCCAGCATGGTTTGCCATTGCTTCTGCTTCTTCTGCTGCGGAGCGAACAGAAGAAAATACATGGCTACGAAAAACAACAGGATGAACGGCAACCCGCCCAGCGAACTCATCGTCAATCCAGGCACACGCCACCCTTTCGAACTTGTTGCGACTCGTTCACGCTACACCACTCTACGCCGCGCGGCACGCAGCGACTGCCGCAGCCGCTACCGGCTTCCTTGCCCAAACGGAGACTGTTTCCGGGGATTCGAAACACACCGGAGGCCGGGCGTGTTGAACTCACCGCACGCCGCCGCCCTGTGCAAATCACACCTGAGCCTTTAGAATCGCCCACGCACCCCGGACTGTCAACCTGAAAGGCGGCGCCGATGCCCGTCCGGTCGACGGGGGCCACCGCTGCCCGGACGGGGATCGCGGCTGCCAACGCTATGGCTTCGCTGCCAGGTGCCCCGGTGTGATGGGGCGTATACACCCGCACGGCCGCGACGAGGAACTCGACCACCGGCGTCGTGCTGGAGTCGCAGGACAGCGATCGTCCGAGCCGTCACTCGCCAGCCCCTGCCCTTTGCAGTTTGCCGCGGCGCCACCATCGATCCCACGGCAAGCGTCGTGACCGGAGCCAGTCTGGAAAGAATTTTGTAAAGGCCCCTCAGATATATGAGGGCCAATATATCGTTGCGCCGTCCTGCGCCACCTTGAATCCTAAGGCAAGGAGATCTCTGTCGCGGCCCTGGCTGCGGTTTGCTTCGAAAGACAATGGTCGCTCAGCGGCCGAACAATCTCGCAGCCGTGGCTCTGAACCGGGCCAGCGTGCCGGCTTGTGCCGACGAGGCGGGGCGCGGCGGCATCATCAGCACCGGGCGCGCGGCGCGGGCAAGGCGCGAACCGGTGAGCAGGCGCGCGGCATGCCGGGCGATTTCCTGCTCCACCTGCGCGGCGATGCGCGACGCGTGCAGTTGGGTGTCGGCCTGGAAGTCGCGCGCACGGAAGTCGCGGGCCAGCGAATCCACGGAGCGAGCCGGAAGGTACGGGTTGCGGACGGGAAACGGAAGTACTTTCGCGGTGCTCGGGGCCTTGGGTCACCTGCCGTGCGGGGCTGCGGGCTGGGGGGACGGCCCTCGGATCGCGGGCTCCCGGGGGAACGACCGCCGCGGCATAGCGTGCGCGCGGCATAAGAAGCA
>CALMON010000254.1 GCA_937871785.1 uncultured Granulicella sp. | reverse complement strand
GATCCTGCTGGCGGGCGGGCTGCCCGGGGCGGGCACGTCGACGACGGCGTACAACCTGGCGGTGGCCTTGGCGTCGCAGCCGCTTCGTGTTCTGCTGATCGACGCCGACCTGCGCCACCCCTCTATCGCAACGCTGGCCGAATGCGCGGCCGGACCGGGATTGGGGGAAGTGCTCATGAACGGCGCAGCGGCTGCGCGGTCTCCCGGCTCTGCGCCTCCACTTCTCGACGTAGTGCAGCGGCATCCGGAGGTGCCATCGCTTTCGATCCTCACCGCTGGGCGGTCGTCCGAAACTTCCGCCGAACTGCTTGCATCCGACCGCTTTGCGCAACTGCTTGCCGCCGCGCGCAGCCGGTTCGACTACATCTTGATCGATGCGCCGCCGATGCTGCTGGTCACCGACGCCGCCATCGTAGCGCACTCCGTCGACGGAGTCGTGCTGGTCTTCGCATCTGGCGCAACCTCAAAACTCGGCGTGGAGCGGATGCTGGCCACGTTGGAACAACAAAATGCCATTGTGGCGGGCTATGTGCTCACCCGCTACGAAGATACCGAACACGATTCCTCGTACCCCGTCTATGCAGATAACCCCTATTTCGAGCAGCTTGCGCCGCGCCGCATGGCGTAGGCTTTGCGCCATGGCCGCGCCGGCCGCGGTCTGCGCCGGCCTGTCGGCGTTGTGCCCAGCGCCATCGGCCCAGCGGTTGCCGCCCGCCGTCAACTCCAACCTGGAGCAAACGCCTTCCGGTGGGCAAACGCGCCGTCCGCTCCAACCGGCCAACGGCCCGGTGGTGCTGCCCGACGACCTTTCCCGGGTGCGTCTGGCGCCGGGCTACACCGTCGACATGGAGGTCTTCGGCATCCCCGAGCTCACGCAAACGCTCGCGGTCGACAACACAGGTGCGGTTGTCGTGCCGATGATCGGAGCCGTCCCTCTCGCCGGTAAGACCCTGCGCGAAGCCGAAGCAGCCATTGCCGCCGCACTGGTCGATAAGGAAATTGTCAACGCGCCCACCGTCACCCTTACGCTGACGCAGTTCACCCTGCAGGGCGTCACGGTTAGCGGAGAGGTCCAGACCCCGGGAGAAATTCGACTGTTCGCGCCACGCCCTCTGCTGCGGGTACTGGCCGATGCCGGCGGCGTGACGACCTCCGCCGGGGGCGAGATCGAGCTGCGCCACCGCGACCTCGACGGCGCTGAATCGATCCGGCACTTCCCGTATCTGCGCGGAACCTCCTCCCCCGAAGCCGATCGCGCGCTGGTCTACCCGGGCGATACGGTGTTCATCGGCCGCGCCGGCATCGTTTATGTTCTCGGAGCGGTCACGCGGCCGGGAGGCTACCTGATGGTCAACAGCGGCAGCCTGAACCTGCCGGAAGCTATTGGCCTGGCGGAAGGCGTGACGCTGGTCAGCGCGCCCAAAACCGTAATCGTGGTGCGCAAGATCGAAGACCAGATGCACACCTATAACCTGCGGCTCGACAAGATGTCGCATGGGGCGATCCCGGCCTTTCAGCTCATCGATGGCGACATGGTGTATGTGCCGACGAGCGGCGTCAAGTCCACCCTGGTCACCTACTCGGCGATCCTGAGCGCGGCGGCTTCCGCGTCGATTATCGCGGGTTCTGGGCGGTAGGGGGGAGAGCAGGGGCTTGAAG
>CALMON010000253.1 GCA_937871785.1 uncultured Granulicella sp. | reverse complement strand
CTGTAGAGCTGGGCGAATCTGCTCAAGCGAGCCCTGCTTTAAAGAGGTTGTTCGGAGACATAGATGAGCAAGATTGATTCCAACGCGATGATGCTGGACCCCGACCAGGTAAGCCGGCGGCTGGAACTGACGGCGTTTTTCGGGCCGAATGCCGCCGACTTCCTGAAAACCTATGACCTGCTTCGCGAGCGCGCGGTCGCCATCGCCGCCGGGCAGAAACCGGGGTTCACCTTGCGCGGCACCGGGTTTGAGCCGGCTGCATTTTTTCTAGGACCGGTGTGGTTCTTTTACCGCAAGTTATGGGCCTGGGCCTGGAGCATCGTGGCGTTGATCGTGGTGTTGGGTCTTCTGCCGGGCAACACGCGCTTTGGGGTAGGGTTGGGGGCAGGCCTTGCGATCGCCGCACGCAGTGCGTACGTAAATCACGCTATCGCCAAGCTGGCAAAACTCCGCAATCCGCAGGGGGAAATCGATCTTCAGCAAGCCGCCCTGGCAGGAGGGGTTTCGAAGACGGCAGGTTGGGTTTCGGGCACAATCTTCGTCTTGTTGACGATTCTTGGTCTCGCCGCGATCTTTCTGCTGGTGCGCTCCGGGGAGCCGATCCGTTAGCAGACGACGCAGCGTACCTGCCTCAATTTGTCCGAAGCAGGTACGGCAGCGCCGCGGGATCGGGCGACTCGAAGCTCTTCAGGATCTGGTTGGCGTGGGCGAGGTCGGGAGTTGCGGGGTTGATACGGACCCAATGTCCGGTAGCTCCGGCGAACTCGATCACGCGTGCGCCCTTGAACTGCTCGATCAACGTCGCCTTCACGTCCGCCGCATCGTCGGGGCTTTTGAAAGCGCCGATCTGGACACACCAATGCCCGGCGGGGTCGGCCCCCGGGTGCGGAAACGCCTCAATCTTCACCTGCGCGACTCCCGCCCGCCAAACGCCAATCGCCTTGGCCGCCCCCAGCGATAAATCCAGAACGCGTCCAGGCGAAAAAGGCCCACGATCTGTAATGCGTACCAAAGTCGTCTGCCCGGTGGCGACGTTCGTCACGCGAACGGTCGAGCCCATCGGCAGCGTCCGATGCGCGGCGGTCATGGCGTTCTGGTCGAACGGGGTGCCGTCCGCGCCGGCGCGATGATGGAAGCCCGGGCCATACCAGCTTGCCGCGCCGAACTGCGTGAAGCTGGGTTTGCCGGAGGTGTCGTCGAAACCGACGGACGGCAGGCTTTCCGGACTCATCGGTGACGGTTTGCTATGCGCGGTGGCTGGGCGCGGTGCGGTCCGCTTTGTGGCAGGCGGTGGCGGCGGCGGTGCGGACGCAGTCTGGCGAGAATGATGGCAGCCGGAAACCGACACGGCGAAGCCAAGCAGCAACGCCGCGTGGAGCAGGCGGCGCATCCTGTACATATGCCCGTCACTACCCTTCTCGCGCACGCGTGGATTCTCCTCTATCGATCATTCGCAGCAGTCAGAAGCCGCGTCAACGCCGTTTTGCGGATGCGTGCCGAGATGGTACTCGCCGCCGGCGAGCGCCTGGTGTTCGCGGCGAGACAACCGGACGCGCCAAAAACGGCGTCCGTACAGAAACAGCCGGTGTTGATATAGCGAAAGCGCATTCAAGGCCCCCTGTTTGGCATTGGAAAGGCCCTACCCGATGAAGTTTCTCTTTTTGCACGAAGCCGCGAAAGCAGCTCTCCCCAAGGCTGCTGCCGCAGCGGCCATGGTGATCGTCAGTTCCGTGACATGCCCGATGTTGCACGCTCAGCAGGTGCAGGTGGCCTCCGTTGCCGCGCCCGGCGACGCCCGAAACGTGGCCCCGGCAACCACCGCACCGGCTGCTACGACCCCCGACGCAACCATCGCGTCCGCGCCCGAAGCCGATACTTCTTCGTCGTCATCTTTGCCCGATGCGCCCAGCGCCCAGCGCCCAGCGGACACTGGCCGGCTCGTTGCGTCGATTCCCGCCCCTGCCGCCGGAGAAGCGCCCAAGACCAACGTTGCCCCCAAATACGCGAAATTCATCGCATCCGGTGAAACCGCGCAGAAGATCAACGTCCATGACAAGATCATCATCGGCGCGCGCGATTTGTATTCACCTGAGAACTTTCTCGCTATTGTGTTCGCCGCAGGTTACGAGCAGGTAACCAACGGCCAGCCCAACTACGGTACCAACAGCACCGCCTTCGGCCAGCGTGTTGGCGCGGCCGCCGTTCGTGAAACATCGCAGGGCGTATTGACGGATATGGTTTTTTCGACCATCCTGCGTGACGACCCGCGTTATTACGCTCAGGGTTCAGACAGCGGCTTCATCCACCGCACGGTATACGCCGTGACGCGCGTGCTGGTGACCAAAACGGACAGCGGTCGCGCCACAGTGAACGCTCCCTTACTTCTCGGCTACGCGGCAACCGCGGCGATGACACCCCTTTATTACCCGCAGATCAACCGCAACTTCCATGACGTTGCGTCCGGGTACGGCGGCTCGCTCGGTGGTGCCGCCATTGGCTTCCTGTTCAGCGAGTTTTCGGATTCCGTTCTGCAAACGCTTCATCTTGAAAAGAAACCGTAACGTAGTCCTCCGGGGTGGCGGAGCCGCTTATTGCGGCGAAAGGACTGCCACGCCTGGCTCTTTCGCTAGTGCCCGGAAAGCTTCATGCGCGGCCCGCGTGCTTTTTTACACACTGGTGTTCTACGACGTATGCGCGCGCTGCCGACAACCCGGAAAAGGCGGAGTCTTCGTAGCAGCTTTCCCGGCGTCGCCGCCTTTTTGGGCATTTCTACAACTTTTGGCGTACCGCTG
>CALMON010000252.1:2304-2532 GCA_937871785.1 uncultured Granulicella sp. | reverse complement strand
GTCTTACCTTCCGCAATGGATTGGCTGGCTCCTCTTCCTTGCCGGTTGGGCGTGGGTCGTCGACAGCGTCGCCATTTACCTTGTACCGGAGCCACATCTGTCTTTCCTGAAGGTGGTGTTCGCTGCTGAACTGATCTTCATGGTTTGGCTGCTCGGGTGGGGATGGCGTATCCGGGAACCGGAATCGCTTGCCAAGGAGGAGCAATGACGCAACGTGCAGAGAGTAAG
>CALMON010000252.1:0-2294 GCA_937871785.1 uncultured Granulicella sp. | reverse complement strand
GGCTATGCGTATCTCGCTTACATCGTCTTCGCGATGTCCGCAGCGATACTTTCCAGCAAGACCCCAGCCGGGGCGGACACCTCGCAGATGCTGTCCACCCTGCGCAGCACCATTGCTCTCGCCCAGATCACTGTCCTTCTCGACCTGCTGCAGATTGTCTGTGCCGTTGTGCTGGCCGTGACCTTGTACCGGCTCTCCCGGAAGGTTGACGCTACCCTTGCCTTGCTTGCGATGGCCTTTCGTTTCGGCGAAGGGCTCGCTGGATTTGTGCCGCTCTTAGGCAAACTGGAGCTGATGAAGCTAGCAACTGGCTCAAACCCCGATGTGCGCGAGTAGCGCCGGGTGTCTCGCGGTCGCGGGTGAGATCTTCAACCGGCCGGATGACCTTTTCGGTCAGTTCTGCTTTGTGATAGGCGGCTTCCTTTTCGCCTACCTGCTACTCGCGGGACGGCTGATTCCTCGCTGGATGGCACGGACCGGTATCATTACGATAGGGCTGCAGTTGGTTTGTGTGCCTTTGTACATGGCCACTCTCCTGCCGGGAAGAGTCGTGAACTGGCTTTGGTTCCCAATCCTGCTGTACGAGGTTCCTCTTGGAATATGGCTGATCCGCAAGGGCGTGCGAGCAACAGCTTGAAACATTAGTACCGTGATGTCGCATTGTCGGAACTTTGTTTCCGGCAGGCTTGATCGGAAGCAGTTCGGCGCGCTCGCTGGCGAGAATGGCGTTTATAAGTAGGAATCCGCTCAGTTCGTAACGAGCTGACTTCTAAAGCGGTGTGGCATCTCACCGCTTAGTCGGACGGATGGTGGTCAACGATTTCTTTAGGACACGCTTTCATTCTTTGACCGAATCAAAGATAGGAAGGCCACTCGGCAAGTCTCGCACAGCCAAGAACACGCTAGAGGTAGATAGCGTGGCCCATGAATCCTTCCAGCGCAAAGATAAAAAAGTCTAAGCCCTCCACCGACTTGAACGAGCAGGAGACTCGCAGGGCCCCGGGTCCAGCGGATTGAAATTCCGAGTCAATACCATGGGCATCCGGAGATGTTGCCAGAACCTGGAAGGGAGATTCTTCCATTTTCATTGTCGGGTCGCCAGAAAAGTAGGTCATGGAGACTCTACGGGGATTCGTCCCGCCCATTGAGAAGGCAAAACCCACGGCACGCTCGTCCGGGAAATTCGCAGCCTTTCTACCACCAAAAGGAGAAGAAGGATCAGACTGCGCCTGATTGCGATCATAGTGTCGTATTCCAAAGTAAGGTGCGTTGCGATCAATAACTCTCCATTCGGGGAGTGAGTCGGGCAATGCTCGCTTTTTGGTGCCATTCTTTCTCCGCGTCAAAACCATTCTTAGGTAATCACGGTTGCTTGCCACAACAGCGACGTCTCTCCCGGGAAAGGCAGCATAAGTTGTCAAGAGATCCCCCTCCATCTCTTGCTGAAACACGAGTACATGTACGCCCTCAATCTCCTCGCTCCGGGTGGACTTGCGTTCGAGTTTCTGCAGGACAGCATGGGGGTTTATCTGGCTGCTAGGAGCGAAAACTACGATCGCAGCTCCCTCATAAGGCTGCTCGCCCAATCCGTTAGGGGAGCGAGCGTGGCGCGACCCTTCGATCGCAATCTGAACCTGGAGGCCTTTTAGTTGTTGTAGCAGACGGCCTTCTTTGATATCGAACAAAGCCATTGGCAAGCACTGAAGCAACCGATCAACTTCCTGCTCGCGGACTTTGTCGGTGCCCCGTTCACTTTCGGGGAACGTGGCTGGGAAGGTGAATGGACCATTCGAGACAAAAACTGTTTCAGTGTCTAATGGAAGCCAAGACAAGACGTGCTCAAGATCAGTAGCCTGCGGCGCTGCGAAAGCCGATGATTGGCCACAAAGACAAACCAAAATCAGACTGCATGCAATCGTCAGGCGGCTGTTTTTCATGCGCTAAGTCTATACCTGAGGTTCGGAAAAATTTGGTTAACGTTGAAGTCGCCTTTGAGATCGAGGTCACCCACGGAGTTGGGATACACCCCGGGTATGGCAAAGCATGTCATCAGCAAATTCGATAAGGTAATGAGAAGTCGCATTATCACCACCGATAAGCCATTACAGCCCTAAACCATCATTGACCGCCACGGCGATCTCCTGCTCTGATCCGAGATACCTCTCGGTCGTCTGGATCGAGGAGTGGCCGAGCAGGAACTTGATCTGCTCTAGGTCCCCGCCGCCCTTCCTGCAGAGCTTCGCGCAGGTGCGCCGCAAGTCGTGAGCGCCGAAACGCTCGATGCCGATCTGTTT
>CALMON010000251.1:27169-73228 GCA_937871785.1 uncultured Granulicella sp. | reverse complement strand
GTCCGCTATCGCTCGCACAACCGCGAGCGCGGCGGCATCGCCAGCACCATGCTGGCGGACCGCGTGGACGTAGGCGCAACCGTGCCGATGTACATCCAGCCCAACAAGAAGTTCCGCCTGCCCACCGATAGCGCCACGCCGATGATCATGATCGGGCCCGGCACCGGCATCGCGCCATTCCGTTCATTTCTGCATGAGCGCCTTGCGCTTGGCCACACGGGCCGCAACTGGCTTTTCTTCGGAGAGCGCAGCGCGCAGACCGACTTCCTCTATAGCGATGAGTTGCGGAGCATGAGCAAGGATGGCCATCTCACGCGGCTCGATACGGCGTTCTCGCGCGACCAGGCACACAAGATCTACGTGCAGGACCGCCTGGTCGAGCACGGTGCGGAGCTATGGAGCTGGTTGGCCGACGGCGCGCAGGTCTACGTCTGCGGAGATGCTTCGCGCATGGCCAAGGACGTCGACGCGGCGCTGCACAGCGTCGTTGAGAAGCACGGCAGCATGAGCCCAGACACAGCCAAAGACTTTGTTTCGCAACTGCACGACGATCGCCGCTATCACCGCGACGTGTACTAAGCTTCAGCCGCAAAAAGCACGCTACGCACCGCGAAAGAAGGCACCCCTTGGCTCTACCGCTTCACGAAGCCGCCATGGCAACCGACAGCGCCGACCTGGTGCGCATGACGCTGCTCGCGGGCGGCGCCTCGGCGCAACTGGTGGACTCGCTGATCCCCATGCGCCCCCTTCAAGAGGGCGAGCAATACCGCTTCCACTTCGACATGACCAAGTGCATCGGCTGCCGGTCATGCGAGGTTGCGTGCAATGAGCAGAATGGCAACCCCGCCGACATCAAATGGAGGCGCGTCGGCGAGCTCGAAGGCGGCGTCTATCCCGACACGCAGCGCACGTATCTTTCGATGGGTTGCAACCACTGCCTCGACGCCGATTGCCTCAAGGGCTGCCCCGTCGACGCCTATACCAAGGACCCCATCACAGGCATCGTGCTGCACTCGGCAGATGCCTGCATCGGTTGCCAGTATTGCGTGTGGAATTGCCCTTACAGCGTGCCGCAGTTCAACCCGGAGCGCGGCGTGGTGGGCAAATGCGACATGTGCCGCGGCCGCCTGACCGAAGGTCTCGAACCAGCTTGCGTAAATGCCTGCCCCGAGAACGCGATCCAGATCGAGATTGTCAACAAGATTGAGTGGCGCGCCGACTACGCTCTGGCCGAGTCGCCCGGCATGCCCCCCGCCGGCCAGACTGTGTCAACCACGCGCATCACCTTGCCGCAGGATGCCAGCTCCTGGCTGGAGCGCGTCGACAACGGCGCCATCCGCATGGAGCACGCGCACCCTTCTCTCATCGTCATGACGACGACCATGCAGGCGACCTTCGGCACGCTGGTCGCGCTGGTGCTCGGCCGCGCGCTCGATACAGTCAGCATTACGCTGCTGCTTGCGCTCACGGCTGTTGCGCTCAATGTTTCGGTGTTCCACCTGGGCCGTCCGGCGTATGCCTGGCGTGCGGCGAAAATGTGGCGGCGTTCGTGGCTCAGCCGTGAAGTCGTCTGCTTCGGCATGTTTTTCGCAGCCGTGGGTCTTTGCGCGGCGACATCCTGGGCCGTCCTCTTCGGCATTCCGTATGCCGCCGCTCTGGTGCTTCCGCTCGGATGCGCAGCCATCTTTTTCGGCCTGTGCGGCACGCTGGCGAGCGCGTACATCTATCTTGTCCGCGCGCGTCCAGCGTGGAACATGCTGCACACGCCTGCCGACTTTCTGCTCTCCGCCGGGCTGATCGGCTCGGCCATGTGCGCCGCTATGCAGGCATGGTCGCCGCTGGTGGTCACGGCTGCCGCGCACATGCACCTGAATTTGCCGTCGATGCCGACGTTTTCTACCACTGCTCCGGCGGCGCTTCTGGCAGTGCTTTGGGTGGTGAATCAGGCTGTACGCACGGCGCGCATGCGAGCTTCCGGCACCTTCGAAATGCGCGCTTCCTTCAACCTGTTGCGGGGGGACGATCTCTGGTGGCGTGGCGCGCTGGCCTACATTGCCGCGATGCTTACACCGCTGTTCCTCGTAGCCGGATTGCCGTTGCTTGCAACCGCCGCCGCGCTCGCTACCGTCATGCTGGGCCGGTACCTGTTCTTCGTTTCGGTCGTTCCGCTCAGCATGGGCCTTACGTTTCTCAGCCCCCAAGCCGCGCAGGGGGCGCACTGAATGAGCTGGTTCCGGCAAGCCGAAAGCGTGGACAGTGGCCCCGACGCGGGCGTGGCAGACGCTCCGCGCGCGGAAAAACGCACGTTGTTGCAGCGGGTGCTGCGCATGGTCGGCATTGACACCGCGCAGAAAAAATATGCCTACGCGCAGGACCCGCGCTTCGGCTACATTTCCGAGTCGCGCATCGCCGACAAGTGGACGAAAACCACCTGCGGCTACTGCTCGGTCGGCTGCGGCATGCTGGTGGGCACGCGCGAAGGCAAGCCGGTTGCGGCGCGCGGTAACCCGGACCACCCCGTCAATCGCGGCAAGCTGTGCCCCAAGGGTCTGAGCGAGCACCACATCCTCGACGCTCCCGGCCGGGCGACGACACCCATGCTGCGCAAGGGCGGACGCGGCACACCGCTTGTGCCCGTCAGCTGGGAGGAAGCGCTCGACACCATGGTCAGCCGCATCGGCGCGCTGCAGGTCGCGCACGGTCGCGAGGCGCTCGGCGTCATCGGTACCGGCCAGTTGCTGACGGAAGAGTTTTACACGCTCGGCAAGCTGGTGCAGCTAGGCTTCCGGACGCGCAACCACGACGGCAACACCACGCTGTGCATGGCGAGCGCGGTCTCTGGGTATAAGCTCACGTTCGGTTCCGATGGACCCCCAGGCTCATATGCCGACATGGAAACAGCCGACGTCGTCCTGCTGATCGGCTCGAACATCGCGGACAACCACCCCATCTTGTGCAACCGGCTGAGCAAGCGCATGGATGGCGGCCAGGTGGAAGGCAAGCCGCGCCAGACGCTGATTGTCGCCGACCCGCGCGTCACCAAGACGGCGATGATGTCCGACCTGCATCTGCCGGTGAAGCCGCGCTCGGACATAGCGCTGCTGAACGGCATCGCGCACATTCTGCTGCGCGACGGGCTGATCGACCGTACCTACGTGGACGCGCACGTCGAGGGCTTCGACACGTTTGTTGCCTTTGCCGCGGACTACACGCCAGAGTCGGTCAGCGTCACGACCGGCCTGAACGTCGAGACCATCGAGCGGGTCGCGCACCTCTACGGCACGGCGCGCGCCGCGTTTATCGGCTGGACCATGGGCGTTAACCACTCGGCCCAGGGCGCGATGACGGTCACGGCGATCAACAACCTCGCGCTTATCACGGGCAACATCGGTCGCGCCGGCGCAGCGCCATTTTCGATCACCGGCCAGTGCAACGCCATGGGCACACGCGAAGCCGGCTTTACCTCTTCGCTGCCCGGCTACCGAAAGTTCGACAACCCCGCGGACCGCGAAGCGCTCGCCTCCATCTGGAATGTGCCGGTCGACATCGTTCCTTCGGCGCGTGGCCTGGCGTATCCGGATATCATTGAAGCCGCCGTTACCGGCTCGGTCAAGGC
This sequence comes from uncultured Granulicella sp., assembly GCA_937871785.1. Classification (GTDB taxonomy): domain Bacteria; phylum Acidobacteriota; class Terriglobia; order Terriglobales; family Acidobacteriaceae; genus Granulicella. Next base: position 69,612 of record CALMON010000251.1, on the reverse strand, counting down.
GCTCTGGTTCATCGCAACCAATCCCGCCGTCAGCTTTCCGAACTACGAACTGCTTAAGCAGGCGCTTACCACGGCGGAGTTCGTCGTCATGCAGGACGGCTTTTTCCCGACACCCACCTGCGACTTCGCCGACCTCGTTCTGCCTGCGGCGATCTGGGGTGAAAAGGAAGGCACCTACACCAACTCCGAGCGGCGCATCTCGAAGGCCAACGCGTTCGCCAGGCCACCCGGCCAGGCTCGGCCCGACTTCGACATCTTCCTCGCGCTGTCCGACCGGCTCGGCGTGCGCGAAACTCTCTACCCCGGCTGGACCACGACACACGACGCGTTCCGCGAGTGGCAGCGCGTTTCCGCCGGGCGCATGTGCGACTACTCCGCGTTCACCTGGCAGCAGATCGAAGACAACGGCGGCATGCAGTGGGGCGGCGAGCGCCTGTACGTCGACGGCGTTTTCCCCCGCGAAAACGGCCGCGCCCTGCTGCATTGCGTGCCGTGCCTGCCGTTTTCCGAGCAGCCCAACAGCGAGTACGACCTGATCCTGAACACCGGCCGTACCGTCGAGCACTGGCACACGCGCACCAAGACCGGCGCGGTCGAAATGCTGCACAACATGGTGCCGCACGCGTGGCTCGAGATGAACCCGACTGACGCCAAACGCCTCGAACTGCATCAGCATGAGCGCGTCACGGTCGTTTCCCGCCGCAGCGCCGTGCATGGCGTTGAGCTTCGTATCACTGGCATTGTCGCGCCCGGCCAAGTGTTTATGCCGTTCCACTTCGCCGAGCAGAACTCCAACCTCGTCACGCTCGGAGACTTCGACCCCATCAGCCGTGAGCCCAATTTCAAGCAGTGTGCCGTGCGTGTCGAACGCGGCGCGCATGCCTGACTCCCTTCACCCGTTTTCCTCGCGTCCACGCCGCCGCGACAGCAACAACAGGCAGACCATGACGTCCGCTTCGAGCACTTGATCCAGAACTTGCCGTAGAGACCGTACCCAAATTCTGTACCTCGAGGAGCCCCCGTGGCCAATGCAAAACTGTTCCTGAAGTCGGGTCATCCCATGACTCTGTTTGCCTCTTTCCTGTACTTCGACTTTTCCTTCGCCATCTGGGTTCTCAATGGCGCCATGGGCCCCTTCATCACACAGAGCTTTCACCTGACCCCAGCGCAGACCGGCCTGATGATTGCCACACCTACAATGGCCGGTGCGCTGATGCGCTTTCCGCTGGGCGTCGTCAGCCAGTACATCGGTCGTAAGAACGCGGCTATCGTTGAAATGTCGGCCATCGTTATCGCGCTGATGTACGGCTTCTTCTTCGTGCACACCTTTCACAACGTCATCGCGATGGGCGTGTTGCTGGGCATGGCGGGGGCGAGCTTCGGCGTAGCCCTTTCGCTGGGTTCGGGCTGGTTCCCCAGGGAATACAAAGGCCTCGCGATGGGCATCGCCGGTGCCGGCAACAGCGGCACCGCCATCGCCGCGCTGTTTGCGCCGCGGCTCGCGATGCACTTCGGCTGGCAGCATGTCTACGGCTTCGCTGCTTGCATGATGCTGCTGCCTCTCTTCGTCATGACCGTGTTCGCCAAAGAACCACCCGATGTCGAACACCAGTCGCTGCTGCAGCACCTCAAATGTCTCGGCGAAGCCGACGGCTGGTACTTCAACCTGGTCTACATCATCACCTTTGGCGGCTTCATCGGCCTGGCGACATTCCTGCCTACGTTCTACGTCAGCCAGTTCCACATGACCAAGGTGCAGGCCGGCACGTACACCGTGTTTGCCACGCTCACGGGCAGCGCGACACGCGTGCTCGGTGGCTATTTTGCCGACAAACTCGGCGGTATCACGACACTCTCCGTCGTGTTCCTCGTCGCCATCGGTGGTCTGTTTGGCCTGACGACTACGCCGTCGCTCGCGCTCACCACCGCTGTCTTCATGTTGACCTTCGCGGCTCTCGGTGCGGGGAACGGAGCGACGTTCCAGATGGTACCGCTGCGCTGGCCCCTTACGACCGCTGTCGCGGGCGGGATGATCGGCGAGATCGGTGCGCTGGGCGGCAGCATCCTTCCACTGGCGCTCAGCCAATCCAAGCAGCACACCGGCTCCTACGCCACCGGCTTCATGGCTTACGCCGGGTTGGCCGTGCTCATTCTCGGAATGCTGCTTCTAGTATCCCGCAAGTGGACGCGCACTTGGGTAGGCAAGGGCGGCCGTGCACTTGTTCCGACTACACCCGTCACGAGCCGGGACGTAGTTGTCACGGGCGAAGGTCTGCTTGTCTCCTAACTACTCAGTCTTCGGGTGGGTTCGACGGAGGGGCCACCCGAAGATAACATGCATTCCAAACCGAGAACGCAGCGCAAACGATACCTCTGAGCATGAATTCTGTACTGTCGTTTTGTAAGCGCTCATCAGGACTGTCAGGCTCCCGCCCACGAGGACGGTCAACTTCTCAGCATGGAATGGATCAGGAGGAGCGAACGGGATTGAAGCGGATCGAAGTGCTGACCCGATGTGCTTGGCGGTCGACAAACGGTATTGCCGCGGCTTCGGTGCAGCGAGCGGCAAGCGTACCGGCTGCTCGCCCGCTACCAGGCAAATGGCTGCAGCGGAGTGGTCCACAAGGCGCGTGGTCGCGAGTCGAACCGCCCGACCAACGCTGGCATCCTGAAGTATGCGGTGGAGCTGGTGAGGAAGGGAAACCCCCGGTGGCTTACCGGTATGGGATCAACGGGACTTCTGAGTCAAAGCCTCTACCGAAAATCCTTTCCCAGGAGATATACGCGATTCGACAAACCATGGAGTGATTCACGATTTGTTCGGGCGAGAGAGTAACTGCCGCCGGGTGTAAATCACGGTAGCGGCTTAGTCTCGTCGGGGTTCGAGGATTTCAGAACGCGTTGAACGAGGACTCACGTGGCAAGGAGCAATTTGTCCGGTGTCACAGGTAAGTGACGTACTCGGACCTTCGTGGCGTGCCAGACTGCATTGACCAGGGCTGGCGCGACACCGCAGAGGCCTAGTTCCGCGAGACCTTTACTGCCGAGTGAACTTAGCACGGTGTCCTCGCCCGGCACGAACACTGCGTCCAGATCGATGACATCCGCGCTGACAGGAATCAGGTACTCCGCTATGTTGGCGTTGACCACCCTGCCGAAGCGTTCGTCCCACGCTGTTTCTTCCAGCAACGCCATTCCGATACCTTGGACCATGCCGCCGATGCATTGGCTGTGCGCCAGGCGCGGATTGATGATGCGTCCTGCATCGTACGCCCCCACGATGCGCGCGACGCGGACCGTTCCGAAATCGGGGTCGACGTGGACTTCAGCGAAGACCGCGCCGAAGGAGTAAGTGGAATATTGCTTCTGCTCTTCAGCGGACTCCGCCTTACCTTGCGCCTCAAGTATCTCCAGACCTGCGTGTCGCAGCACAACGTCGTTGGTCTCGGCTTGCGGAAGCTGAAACTGGGTGCGCACAGTATGCAGCTTCTCAAGCAGAGCAGCGCAAGCGGCGCGCACAGCGGGTCCGATGCTGGCTGTGGTGGTGGATCCGCCGTGCTCTTTGGCAATAGGCATCCGGCTGTCCCCCAGTTCGAACCGGACCTTTGCGAGAGGCATACCGAGCGCATCGGCTGCGATCTGGGTCATGGCCGTGTACGTTCCGGGACCCATGTCGCTGGTTGCGCTACGTACGACCGCGGTGCCATCGGCAAACAGCGTAGCGGATGCACTGGACGGATATCGCGGGGCGGGGTTCATGGCGGTAGCCATGCCCATCCCAACAAGATGACGGCCGCTTCGCATGGAACGCGGCTGCGGACTGCGCTTGTCCCATCCAAAGCGCTCGGCACCCGCTCGATAGCACGCCCGCAGACCGTTGCTGGACCAGGGCAGGTCCTTACGCGGATTTCGCTCGGCGAAGTTGCGCAGACGCAGCTCGATCGGGTCGAGCCCGAGTTCGACGGCCAGCTCGTCCATCGCGATTTCCTGCGCGATGAGCCCGGTGGCATGCCCCGGTCCGCGCATCGGCGTGGGGGTGTTCGTGTTCATTGGCAGGAGACTGTACTTTGTGCGGCGATTTGCACTGGCGTACGTGGAGGCAGGAACGTCGAGCGTAGCGTCGGCAAACTCTTCGTAGGTCGAGGTCTGCGCGACAGCCTCCTGGATCAGCGCCTGTAAGTGGCCATCAGCGTCCGCCCCCAATTGGACACGCTGCTCGGCACGCGGGCGGAAGCCGATGGAGTAGAAGAGCTGCCGACGGCTGAGCTCGAGCCTCACCGCACGGCCCGATTGACGTGCCGCGAGTGCCGCTAGGGTGACATGCGGCCAGGTGCGGAGCGCAGAGCCGAAAGCTCCACCGATGTAGGGATTGATCACGTGAACGGATTCAGATGGAATGCCGAATACCCGGGCAATCTCATCTGCGTCGTTGTATACCCACTGGGTCTTGTCCCACAGGGTCAGCTTGTCGCCCTGCCACTGCGCAACGGTTGCGTGCGGTTCCATAGCGCTGTGATGTTCACGTGGTTGCACGTACGTTTGGTCGACTCGGTGCGCGGCCGCGGCGAATGCACCATCGGCGTCGCCCTGACGGCTTTCGGGGCCTCGGCCTTTCTTTTCCGCCGCTGCAGAAGCTGGCTTCGCATTCGCGGGGTCGAAACGCGTGAGCGGGTTTGTATCGACGTCGTATTCCACTCGAACGAGTGACGCCGCGTACTCGGCTTGCGATTGCGTTCTGGCGACCACGACGCCGATCGGCTGTCCGTTGAAGAGAATGCGAGCATCCTGGAGAACTCGAAGAGCCTCCCCGGCTACCGGCTCCACCGCCGGTCGCTCCTTGGCAGGTAGGTACGGCAGTTTCGGTGCATTCTCATGGGTCAGGACGAGCAGTACACCGGGCGCGCGCTTCGCACTTGCGGTTTCGATTCGTCGAATGGCGCCGGCCGCGATAGTGCTCTCGATCAGAGCCGCGTAGGCGAGCCCTTCGGGCGCAAATTCCGCTGCGTACTTCGCGCGGCCTGTTACCTTGTCCCGACCGTCGACACGGGGAACGGAACTTCCGATTGTGCCGTGCGCTTCGATCAAGCGAGGCCTCCTGTTTCTTCCAGTCCACGTGCGACGACCCTTTGCAGCAGGGGAACCTTGAAGGCATTTTGTGTTTGTGGCACAGCGCCGGTGGCTGCAAGGGAGGCTGCCTTGCGGCAGAGTTCTGCATCGAGCTTGCGTCCGCGCAATGCCTGTTCTACAAGGGGCAAACGCCACGGCGTGGTTGCCACACCACCAACAGCAATGCGAGCGTCCTGTACGGTGCCATCCGCGGCGAGATCGAGCGCAACCGCCACCGATGCAAGAGCGAACGCGAAGCTCGTACGCTCGCGCACCTTTAAGTAGTGGGAGCGCCAGCCGCCAGTGGTGGCGGGGAACTCGATTGCGACAATAAGTTCGCCGGGGTGTAATTGCGTTTCGAGGTGTGGCGTCTGTCCGGGGCGCCTGTGCAGATCGGAGACGGGAATGGTGCGGGTGCCGGCTGCTCCTGCAATGTGGAGTTTCGCATCGACAACGAGCAAAGCATTTGCAAAGTCTCCGGCGTAGGTGGCGATGCAGTGCTCGCTTGTACCCAGAATGGCAAGCCCCGCGTTTTGGCCGCCGACAGCAGGGCAGCCGCTGCCCGGCAGCCGTTTGTTGCAGGGCAATACTGCGTCGCGAAAATAGCCGCAGCGCGTTCGTTGCAGCAGGTTGCCGCCGAGCGTCGCCAGGTTTCGGACCTGTGGTGACGCACTCGCCAACAGAGCTTCCGCCACCACCCGATAATTCTTAACCACATGCGGATGACATGCGGCGTCGCTCATCCGCACCAAAGCACCAAGATGCATGCTCTGCTCGTCGACCTGGATGCGATCGAGGCCGGGCAGCGCGGTGATGTCTATGATGCGTTCAGGGTTGCGAACGCGGTCGTGCATCAACTGCATCATGTCCGTGCCGCCCGCGAAGTAGTCGGCCGCCCAGCTTCCTCGGTCCGATCCGTGGCCTGCATGGCTGGCCACGGCTTGCGAGAGGCTCTGTGGTTTGGAATAGGAGAAGGGAATCATGCGGAGGCGCTCCGGCGAGCGACTTCGCGAACAGCTGCCACGATGTTGGTGTAGGCCCCGCAGCGGCAGAGATTCCCGCTCATCCACTCGCGAACTTCGTCATCGCTTCCGGCGTGACCTTCGTGAATGCAGGCGACTCCGCTCATGATCTGGCCGGAGGTGCAGTAGCCGCATTGGAAGGCGTCATGCTCGATGAAGGCAGCCTGCAGGGGATGGAGCTCTTCGGGCGTGCCGAGACCTTCGGGCCTGCCAAGACCTTCGATCGTCGTGATCTGCTTTCCCTGCTGCATCACTGCCAGGCACAGGCAGGACTTCACGCGCCGGCCGTCAACGAGGACCGTACACGCGCCACACTGGCCAAGCCCGCAGCCCTTTTTCGTACCGGTCAGGTGTAGAGAGTCACGCAGGCAGTCCAGCAGCGTCGTGTTCACAGGGGTTTCGGGAAGCTGATGCTCAGCGCCGTTGATCGTCAATGCAAACGTCATCGTTTGTACTGCATCTGCTTCCCTGGCAGCGGTCGGCGGCTCAAAGTGCGACATCTCGCCAGCGGAGCTCTCCGGTGTCAACATTGCGCTTCCCGCGGCCAGCGCAGTGGCCAGGAAATTTCTTCGGTTCAAGGTAGGTTGCTCCTCTCGTTCTTCCGGTTACCGCGTTTCTGCACGGCCGGGGACGGCGGCGTCATAGCCGTTGAGCAGAACGGAGATCAGGCAATAGAAGCCGACCAGGTAGATAATCTCCGCAACACCCTTTTCACCAAACGCAGCCATCGCTGCCTGGTACGTTGAATCCGGCAGCTGGGCGCCGCGCGTCAGCACGGAAGCTACGTCGAACGCAATGTTCTCGTCGTCCGTCAGGTTTCCGGGACGACCACCTGCAGCGAGGCTGGCGATTTTTGCTTCAGAAAGTCCCGCGCTCTCTGCTACCAACTCGTGCGCGTAAATCTCGTACCGAGAGCTGAATCGCGCGCCGGTCACGAGGATGACAAGCTCGTGGACAGGCTTCGGCAGCGTTGTGTTCTCCGATAGCGCAACGTTGACGCCCCAGGCTGCTTTGCCGAACTGAGGAAAGTGCAGCATTGGATTGAACGGGCCAACGAGAGCGCCTTCTTCATTCGCAAAGGCGAACTTCGGATGTTGCGCTTTCGTGAAGCTCACAATGCTGTCGAAAAGCTGCCGCTGGGCATCGTTCAACTGTGGCGGCGGTATGGGGACAAGTCTCATCGAATCTCCTGGTGGGTACAACGGTTGCGCATGGCGGCAGCCTTACAGCGCGCTTGCTTTAAGTTGGACCGGTTTCGCGTCGGTAAAATGCTGCACGTCGTTCATGACGGCTTTGGTCTCGGGGTCCTGCAACGAGGTGCTCAGTGCAAGCTCGTCGCGAAACTCGCAGAGGCATACGGCGATCGTGCCACTGCCGTCGCTGCCGGGAAAGAAGGCGGCAATGTTCTCAAGCCCGTGTGGTCCCCAGACTTTATTTACCAGTGGCAGATGTTGCTCGACGTAGTACTTGCGGTCAAAGCGGGTCGATGCGGTGCCGGGGTACGTTACGAGTACAGTCGTCATACGCGTTTGCTCCTTCAGAAATCAGTTAGCATGGCCAAAGGTGCCCATGTCTCAGCTACGTGTAGCAGCAACCTTTTCGAGCCACCGCAGCACGGGTTGAATCGTTTCGTCGGAGTTCTTTTCGTAGATCAGCCCATGACCGTTCCCGCGTATCCCGAGGTCGGGGAGATGCAGCGCATCGACAGCGGCTCCCGCGTGCTTGAGGAACTCGATCATCTCCGGCGCGTACTTCGATTGTGGTGACACTTCACCACTGACCACCGCCACCGGCATACCTGCCAGTGCCGGAATGCGCAGCGTTACGGGATCGGCGGCACGCACTTCCTCCGGCGTCGCTCGCGGCGGGTCGTAGGTGACGGGCACGGCCGTCAGGCCCCAGCTCAGTGTGCCTATGTTCGGAGTTTTTCCAAAAGGCGGTCCCATCGGCTCCACCGTCACGATCGCTACAACGTGCTTCGGACGACTGTCCGCGGCCAGCCAACCGTCAGACCCGGACGCGGAATGCGTCACCAGAACGGCCGGACCGATCTTGTCCAGCAGGGTGGCGAGCCGCGCCTGGTCGAGCGTCTGCCAGGTGGCGATATCTTCGGGCAACGGACCGAACGCTGCGACGAAGCTGTCGAACGCTTCGCTGTCGTCTGCTTTGAAAAGCCACTGCTGGTGATTCGCGAGTGTTTTGGCGGGGAAGAAAACCTCTTCGCCTTCTTCGTAGGCGAAGGCGGGCCCGATCTTGCCCATGATTTCCGGAGAAAAGGGCGAGCGCCCTTGAGTGGGCCGGTCGATGACGAACACCGCGTAACCGGCCTCCACAAACCGTTGCGCCCATCCAGGCCGTCCATCCGGTGTATCGAGCCACTCGGTCCCCTGCATCGCTCCGCCGTGCACGAGCACCAGCGGATAGGGCCTGGTCACCTTCTCGGGTGCCTCCCAGGCGACGAACATAGGACCATGCTGATATGTGTGCTCGCCGACCTTGACGCGTTCGCCTGGCACCCAGAACTGACCACGCCGGGAAATGCGAACAGGACGCTGCATCCAGAAAGGAATGCCTGCTTCCGCGCTCAGGACCGTATCGCTTTCTCCCCGACCAAACGTCTCGTCTGCTTTAGCCACACATACCCCCTCGAGATTCCATGCAGCCGAGCATAAATTGCGCTACCGACAGGCGCAGAATGTCCAAGCTGTAATTCGAATAAAGATGCGCTGCGACCGCTGTTCTCGATCCCTAAATTGCTTTCTTTCATCCGGGAATTGCTAAGGTCGCTTGCGTCAACGCGATCTCGATCTTTGCCGGAATTGCCTGGGAAGCGTCCCAGCTTCCCGCCTGAACGCGGCAGCGAAGTGGCCGAGGTGAGCATAGCCCGACTGCAGAGCGACTTCGGCCACCGAAAGGTCCGTGTCCCGAAGCAGGGTCTGTGCATGCTGCATGCGTAACTGCACGACATGCCTGTGAGGAGTGGTGCCCAGCTTGGCTTTGAACAGCCGCGTAAAGTGAAACAGACTTATTCCCGCTTCGCGAGCTAACATCTGCAGGCTGATGTCTTCGGCGAAGTGGTGTCGCATGTACTCCAGAACTCGGCGGAAACGCTGGTCGGTCAGCTCGTCCCCAGCGCTCCTCTGGTCGCTCTCGCCGGCAGAGCGGTTCAGCGTCAGCAGGAGATGCGCGGCAAGGAATCGCGCTCCCGCTTCCGCGTACAGATTCGGCGCTCCCAGACCGACCTGTTCCGCCATGGATCGCGCTACGCAAGCCACCGTAGGATCTTGAAACCTAAGCGCATCCGGTAACCGCAAAGGTGTTCGGGAGCCAGCGCGTCGGTACTCTTCCCCGGCTTCCCGGAAATACTCATCTGGTATGTAAAGGCGTAGCACTATTGTGCTTGGTAGAGGCGACTGCCACCGCAGAAAATTTTGAGTAAGTGGAGAAGTCAGCCCGCCAACGCCGGGACGATACGTCGCTTTCTTCCAGGATCCACCGGACAAGCTCTCGATGTCATACTCGCCTTGCAGGGACAAGACCAGGAGATAGTCGGGTGACACGGCTGTCTCAAATCTGTCGACACGTCCGGGCTGCTTGAAAGTTTGCAGGAGGACAGATTGCCATCGCGCCGCCGTACTGCACAACACTTTACGCCCGGGCCGTACAAGACCAGCCTCGTGGCTTTGTAGCGCGATCTTAGGTGCTTGGCAGGATGCGTCGTGCATGGATTGATTCGGCTCGTGATTGAGTTCCTTGCACCCACTCTAATCGAAAAAGTGCCTTCATCTAAGTACTGCCTCTCATTCTCTTAGGGCAAAGTGTGGGGACGAATGCCGTATGAGTCGGGGTGCCTCTCGCTTGAAATCACACGGCCCCAAAGGGGTGCAAGGTGCGCTGCTCGCAAGTCGCGGCATAGCAGCGTTGCCAAAGGGAGAGGTTTTCGTGTTGCGGTTGGATGCACCTGGCACCCAAATCACGTCACTTCAGACCCAATGCTTCCCCCAAGCGCAAGCCGGTACACGCACTCAACAGCTCCCGGAGCTGTTCCATCATCGGCAGTTGAACGACGATGCCGTGCTCCTGTTCCGGAGTAACGACCATCGCTTTGTAGTCACCCGTTTTGGCTAAGTTGTTCAAATGATGGTGGCCAGAGACGGGATCGAACCGCCGACGCCGGCCTTTTCAGGGCCGCGCTCTACCACTGAGCTATCTGGCCTTGGCTGATGCACGCACACAGGGTCGCCAAGAACACCCGTGCGCCTGTCTCTTGCGAGACCCGCTGTACCTTTTCGAATCGCCTGCCTGAAGTGGGGAGGGGACCTGCCTGCGGCGAAACCGCAGCCTTCGGTGCAACGAGACTTAGTATAGCAACCCGGAGCCGAACCGCAAAGCGCACCTGCCTTCACTCTTTCACCGCTACCCGTGGCAGCACGGTTTATTCTTGGGAGAAACCACGGACTCGTAAGGCACACCCCATGAACCGTCTCGCCTCTGCCGCCCTCCTGCTTCTGAGCACCACCGTTGCCGCTGCGCAGGTGCCCGCGCCCCACGCTGCGCCCACGCCCTCGGAAGTCCGCGCCACACTCGTCTTTGAGGCCGCCCGCAAAGCCGGCGCGCCTGAACTTTACGCCTTCCTCAAGCCGTTTCCGAAAGGCGCCGACCTCCACATGCACCTGTCCGGCGCCGTGTATGCGGAAACCTTTATCGCCGAGGCCGCGCAGCAGGGCCTCTGCCTTGGCCCGGTCGACCCTGCGCCGGCGCCCGGCCTGCCTCCAACGCCCATGGCGGCCGGCACCGTGCGTTTTTTCGCACCGCTCACCGACCCTTCCGCCCCTTGCGGCAGTGGCGGCATTCTGGTTGCGGAAGCCCTCAAGAATCAGCGGCTCTACGACGACATGATCGACAGCTTTTCCATGCGTGGCTTTGTGCCGTCTGACGGCATCACCGGTCACGACCAGTTCTTCAACACCTTCGACCGCTTTGGGGGTCTCAAGAACTTTACCGGCGCCTGGCTGGATGAAGTCGCCACTCGTGCCGCCGCACAGAATGAGCAGTACCTTGAGATTATGAACACGCCCAGCTTCAATCATGTGTTCAGCGCGATTGCAAAAGCGCCGTGGCCGGTTGACGTCAATGATGCCAACCACCTGCAGGTGCTGGCTACGTATCGCGATCAACTGCTGGCGAACGGCTTACAAGAAGATATAGCCACCGACAGCAAAGAGTTCCTGGAAGCGCAGGAGCAAAGGGAAGCGGTGGAGGGTTTACCCACGTGCGGCACCTCGGCATTGAACGGTCCGATCTCCGGCCGGCTGAATTGCCTGTTGTGCCTTGTTCCTGCGGGCGCGAACAAGCTATATCCACCCTGCGCAGTCAAGATCCACTGGCTCTACCAGGTCCTCCGCGGCTTCCCACCCGCCCAGGTCTTCGCTCAAACCCTGCTCGGCTTCGAACTCGCCTCCGCCCGTCCCGAGCAGGTCGTCGGCATCAACTTCGTCCGAGCTGAAGACCGTCGCGACGCCATCGCCGAGTACCACACGGAAATGCTGATGCTCGACTACCTGCACTCGGTCTACCCCAAAGTCCGCATTTCGCTGCACGCCGGCGAACTCGCCTTCGGCATGGTGCCACCCAAGGACCTGACGTTCCACATCCGCGAGGCCCTTGACCTCGGCCATGCCGAGCGCATCGGCCACGGCATGGACGTGCTGTACGAAACCGACGCTCCCGCGCTTCTGCAGCAAATGGCGCGCCAGCACACCATGGTCGAAATCAACCTCACATCGAACGACGTGATTCTCGGCCAGACCCGCACCGATCACCCGCTCGCCGCCTACCGCGCCGCGCATGTGCCCTGGGCGCTTTCAACCGACGATGAGGGCGTGTCGCGCATCGACCTTACCCACGAATACGTCAAGGGCGCGCTTGAGCAGGGCCTCACCTATGCCGATCTCAAACAATCCGCGCGTACGTCGCTGGAGCACGCTTTTCTGACCGGGCCCAGCTTATGGCTCTTTCCGAAGACTGGCCCTGAAACATTCACGCAGCGTACGTCCTCCTGCGCAGCCTCGATCACCGCGACCGGTGTGCCTTCTGCCGCGTGCGCAAAATTTCTCGCTGCCTCCGAGCGCGCCACACAGCAATTTGAACTCGAGCGTCGCCTCGCTGCGTTTGAAGCCGCCCAGTAGCGCGACGGCCGCGCGGGCACCCGGACCACGCCGCTGCTACACTAACCCAATCTCAACGGAGCACCCTTCAGCCATGGTCAAGCGCATCGTTCTCACCGTTCTTCAGTTCGTTGCCTTCCTTGGGCTTATGTACGTCGGTGGCTTGTCGGACATCATCAATCTCAGTCTGGAATCGAAGCAGATCGCCCAGGGCAACATGCATCCGACCGTGCCTATCCACACCATCAGATACCCTCTCGGCACCCACATCCTGATCGTCAACGGCTTCTTGTACGCAGGCATCCTGCTGGTTTTGATTATCCTGCTCCAGGCTATTACGAAGCGCTTGAAGCCGTGGGCTGCCTTGTCGCTTCTCGCCTTTGTGCTCGCCGTCATGCTGGCCTTTGCTACCAAAATGGGTTTGCCTCCCGCTTCCTAGGGAAGCCTATCCCACGCCCGTTCCGCGACCGCTCCCCGTTGGTCGTAGGAAAGGGCGCAGCGGAGCGCAGCCCGTGCCGGAGTTCCTTGATAAACTGATACTCAGGATGCCGATCAGTCCAGATGTTGTATTCGAGCTACCGTGCCCGCACCCGCAGGCTGGCAAGCTCCTTCGAGGATGACTCCAAAAGGACCCGTCAGCCGCTCGCGGCCGGACGCACAAGGACACCGCATGACCCCTTCCCAGACCTCAGGCCCGTCTTCCCCGTCCACCCACCCCGCGGCTCCGCTCATCGACTTGAAGCTGCGGAAAGTCGCGTATTTTTCGATGGAAATCGCTCTCGCCAAGGCTCTGCCGACCTACTCGGGCGGCCTCGGCATGTTGGCCGGCGACACCCTTCGCTCGGCCGCGGACATGGGCGCGCCCATGGTGGCGGTGTCTCTGGTGCATCGCCGCGGCTACTTCCAGCAGCACCTCGACTTCGACGGCCAGCAGACCGAAACGGACGTCGTCTGGCATCCGGAAGCCGTGCTGCCCTCCGCCGACCAGGTCGTCGCGCTCACCATGCAGGGCCGCAATATCCTTATCCGTGCCTGGCGTTTCGATGTGATCGGCTGTACCGGGCACGTGGTTCCCGTGTACCTGCTCGACACCGATGTGGATGGTAACGAAGAGTGGGACCGCCACCTGACCGACAAGCTTTATGGCGGCGACAATTACTACCGGCTCTGCCAGGAAACGATCCTTGGTCTCGGCGGCATACAGCTTCTGCACGAGCTCGGCATGAAGCCCGAAGTGTGCCACATGAACGAGGGCCACGCCGCGCTGCTGTCGCTCGGCCTTCTGGAAGAGCGGCTGGCTGCTTCGGGAACCGACAAGCCGCTTTCCGCCGCGTCCGAAGATGACTTCAAGGCCGTGCAACAGCTCTGCGTGTTCACCACGCACACGCCGGTTCCTGCCGGTCACGATCGTTTCGGCATCGACCAGATGTACCAGGTGCTCGGCCAGCAGCGCGCCGACCTGATCAGCCGCAGCGGTTGCCTGCACAACGACCTGTTCAACATGACTTACCTTGCATTGCGCTTTTCGCGCTACGTCAATGGGGTGGCCATGCAGCACGGCAAGGTCACGCAGCAGATGTTCCCGGAGTACCACGTCCACTCCATCACCAACGGCGTGCACGCGGCTACCTGGATATCGAAGCCGTTCCAGGCGCTGCTCGACAAGGAAATCCCCGAATGGCGGCACGACAATCAGTATTTCCGCTCGGTGTACGGCATTGAGCCGCAGCGTATCGCCGACACCCATGCGCAGGGCCAGGTCCGCTTGTTCGCCACCGTCAAGCTGCGCACCGGCATCGATCTCGACCCGAACGTGATGACGATCGGCTTTGCGCGCCGCGTCGCCACCTACAAGCGTGCGCACCTGCTGTTCAAGGACCCCGCGCGCCTCGAAGCGATCGCCGAAAAGCTCGGCGGCTTGCAGATCCTCTACGGCGGCAAGGCTCACCCCGCCGATACGGGAGGCAAGGGCTTGATCCGCGAGGTGTTCGACGCGGCCAAGAAATTTTCAAGCGCCAAGCTCAAGATGATCTACCTCGAAAACTACGATTGGGAACTCGGCGAGCAGCTTACCGGTGGAGTCGACGTGTGGCTCAACACCCCGCAGCGTCCCTACGAAGCTTCGGGAACTAGCGGCATGAAGGCCGCACTCAACGGTGTGCCCTCGCTTTCCGTGCTTGATGGCTGGTGGATTGAAGGCTGCGCTGAAGGCATTACCGGGTGGGCCATCAACGATGACGACAATGAGGACATTGAAGCCGGTTACCTGTACGACAAGCTGGAGCAGGATGTGATTCCGAAGTTTGCCGACAAGAAAGCCTGGGCGCGGATGCAGCAGCACTGCATCGCGATCAACGGCACGTACTTCAACACGCACCGGCAGCTCGGCCAATATGTGGCGAACGCGTACTTCCCGCTGGCGGCCTCGGAAGCGGTCACCAACCAGCCGCAAACTCCGGAAATCGAGTCGGCGGACGCTGTTCTGGTATAGCTGGAGCTTACGGGAGCACAAACGGAAAGGGCCCTCGCTAGAGCGAGGGCCCTTTCTTTTCTGATTGTCATGCCGTAACGAAGCGGAGAAATCTGCTGTTCAAACCTGCACCATCGCGAAAGCAGGGATGAGTCGATAGACTTACTTCGCGGCGAGTTCCGCCTTCGCACCCGACTTGAGCGCTTCGGCCTTGTCCGTGGCTTCCCAGGTAAATGCATCTCCGGTGCGGCCGAAGTGACCATACGCCGCCGTTTGCTTGAAAATCGGCCGGCGCAGGTTGAGGCTTTCGATAATGCCTTTGGGCGTTAGCTTGAAATTCTCGCGAACAAGCTCAATCAGGCGCGACTCCGGAGTCTTGCCGGTGCCGAACGTGTCGATACGGATCGACACCGGGTCGGCGACGCCGATCGCGTAGGCAAGCTGCACTTCGCAGCGGTCGGCGAGACCGGCGGCCACAATGTTCTTCGCGATGTAGCGCGCCATGTACGCTGCCGAGCGGTCGACTTTGGTCGCATCCTTGCCGGAAAACGCGCCGCCGCCGTGCCGTCCCATGCCGCCGTAGGTGTCGACGATAATCTTGCGGCCAGTCAGGCCGGAGTCGCCCATCGGTCCGCCGATCACGAACCGGCCCGTCGGATTGATGTGGTACTTGGTGTTTTCGTCCAGCAGGTCAGCCGGAATCACAGCCTGGATGACGTGCTCCAAAATATCCGCGTGAAGCTGCTCATTGCTTAGCGTGCTCTTGGGGTCGCGATCTGAAAACTCCGCGTGCTGCGTGGAAATGACGACTGCGTCCACGCGAACGGGCTTGTAGTTCGCGTCGTATTCCACCGTCACCTGGCTTTTGCCGTCCGGGCGCAAGTAGGGCATCTTGCCGGACTTGCGCACGTCGCTCAGCTTCTGCGCCAGCTTGTGCGCGAGCGAAACGGGAGTCGGCATCAGCTCCGGCGTTTCGTTCGTCGCGAAGCCGAACATCATGCCCTGGTCGCCCGCGCCGCCGGTATCCACTCCCTGCGCAATGTCCGGGGACTGCCGGTTGATGGTCGAAATGACGCCGCAGGTATCGCAGTCGAACCCCTTGAGCGCATCGTCATAGCCGATCGCGCGCACCGTCTCGCGCACGACGGTCTGGAAATCCACATACGCCTTGGTGGTGATTTCGCCGGCAACGACAACGAGACCCGTGCAGGTCAGTGTTTCGCACGCGACGCGGCTGTAAGGGTCTTCGGTCAGGCAGGCGTCGAGAATGGCGTCGGAAATCTGGTCGGCAATCTTGTCGGGGTGACCTTCGGTCACGGACTCACTGGTAAACAGGAAACGGTCGGTAGCGGACGAGGTTGATGCGGGTGTAGACAAAGCGGGTGTGCCTCCAGGGGAAACAAGTGGCGCCGGTACTGAGATAGCGAGGCTGGCGCGGCGACCGCGAAAAAAGCGCGGGAGCGCAACGGCCGTCGTTGCCGGACATCCTATTCTACCTGCAACCACGCCTCTTCGGCACGCGGCACCCGAGCATTCAGCACGCAGACAAGACGGCGCCCGCCGAAGCGGACGCCGTTTTGTTAACGAGGTGAGGGTTAGAAGGTAATCTTGCCCCCGATCTGCAGAATGCGCGCTTCGCGCGAACTGGTGATGGTTCCAAAGGTAGACGCAGTTGTCGCCGTCACCGCAGGGTTGCTGAAGTTTGTGTGATTCAGGACGTTGAACGCTTCTCCGCGAAGCTGAAAGCTCGACTCGCGGAAGATGCGGAAGTTACGGAAAATGCCCAAGTCTTCTCGATTGAAGCCCGGTCCAATGATCGTTCCGCGCTTAGCATTGCCAGGTAGCCCTACGGCGGCGTTTGGCGATGCGAAGGCAGCTGTGTTGAACCATTGCTGGCGAGTCTTTGGGGCGTTCGTGCGAGGGTCGAAGAGCTGGTCGGGACGAAAACCTGCCGGGCTGGAACCCTGTATACCTAAGCCTCCGACATCGGCGAAGGTGGCGCCATTGATCGTTCCGCCCGCACTCGCGGCAACAGTCACCGGCGTTCCGGAATCGAGCGCGACGATGGCGGACACTTCCCATCCGCCGACGAGCCGACCCACAAGCCCCTTTTGTTCCTTGAGGAAGGGGAGCTCGTAGACGAAATCGATCGACGCGTAGTCGGTGCGATCAAGAACACTGCGGCCGTATTCCTGGCCGATGTTGAAGCGATCCTGTGGAGCGCCGGAGCGGTCGGCGGGGCTGTTCGTCAAAAAGCGCTGCCAGGTGTAGTTGCCATCGATCAGACTCTTGCCCTTGAAGCGCTTCTTGACGGCTATCTGCAGGGAGTTGTAGTTCGAGCTGAAGATCGTGTCGTCCCCATACATGCCGCCATAGCCCTTGAACTGGCGAATCTGGTTCAGAATCTTTGTCTGGGTGGCTGACGTGATTCCGCCGGCGGGAAGAATGCCCGCCGCTTTCGCCGCTCCAACCGGTAGCGAGTTGATGTCGATATACCCGATCAGGTGGGTGTCGTGGCTGCCGACGTAACCTACTTCCATCGTGAGGCTTGGAGAAAGCTGCTGCTGCACGTTCGCCGAATACTGCTGAGAATAAGGCGTGTGGAAGTGCTCAGACTCGGAATAAAGAGTCGGAAGCGCAGGAATAGCAGCAGTACCGGCAGTTGGATTGTCAAAAGAAGTATAGGTGTAACTGGAAGGTGTTACCGGAGGATTATTGAAGGTATTGATTTCATAGTCGCCAAAGAGAGTCGCATCGAACGCTAGACCATAGCCCATACGGAATGATGTCTTGCCGTCGCCGAATACATCGAACGCTAAACCGGCGCGAGGTCCAAAGTTCTTTGTGTCCGCTTGACCTACCTTGTTTCCATAAGGTGAGTTATGTCCTAAAGCTGTGTTGACGTATACCAGACCGTTGAGAGGGTCGAAATTCGGATTTGCCGTTCCGCTGTTCAACCCATTTACGTTCGCGCACACCTTCACAGTGCAGATGCTGCCCGTGGAGTCGATAGTTGGAGCGAGTGCTGCATTGTAGGCGCTGGGCAGGAAGTTATTCAGAAGATTGCTCGAATCGGTCGGCTGCGCGAAATACGAGTAGCGAACTCCCAGGTTCAATGTAAGTCGCGGAGTAACTTTCCAGTTGTCCTGTACATACGCTTCGATAGTATTCGCATGAAGGTTTGGTGTTGCCGCAATCGGAGTTTGAGAGAATCCACCAGTGGCATTGCCGACCAGAAAATTGGCGAACGCCTGGTCGAAGAGGGAATCCGAATTCTTTACGGTTGCTACGGGAAGCTGGGCGTTCGATGCCGTGAACGTAAAATTTCCTGCATTGCCGCCTGTGGCGTTTTCCGTTTTCTGGTAGCGGTCGTAGGTGGCACCGACGATGAAGGTGTGATTGCCGAAAATTTTCGTCACATTGCCGAACACATCATGGTTCCGGCTGAAATCATTGTAGATGCCCGATTGACTGATACCGGTTTGCCCCGAAAAACCACTAAACGCTATATTGGGGACGATGCCGAGAGTGTTCGTGAATGGGAGGTTAGCTTTGATGTCGGGAGAGTTGGCCAGCGTGGCTGTGCCCACGGGCGTGCTTTGAATTGATCCAAATGAATAGGCATACCCGCCGTCGATGAGTAGCTTCGGACCTACGACGTAGGTGACGTGACCCAATTGCTGAGTACCGGGAGACCGGGTCTGGGTAGTTTGCGCTCCGAGGAAACTGGTTCCTCCCGCATAGCCAAAGGGTTCTACAGTCGGAATGCTGTCATGCAGGAAGCGGTAAAAGACATTCAGTTTCTGTCCGAATGCTTGATCGATGCGCACGAACTCCTGATTATCGTTGTAGACGTTGCGGCCATTCTGCACTAATTGATGGAGATCTGCCCCTGGCGCAGGATTCGGCAAAGGAACATTGGCAAAGATATCTTTTATGTACCCGGCTGCGAGAGGTGAGAAAGTGTTGATCTGGGTTGTGCCCGCGGCTGTTCCGCAGGACTGCGTTCCGTTTGCAGCTACGACGATGTTGGCGCAAACGGCGACCGGGAAGGTCCCGGCACGTTCCGCAGCCGTAGGAACGTACAGCGTCACCGGGGAATAAGTGATGACTCGTCGCAATTCTTGCGAATAAAAAAAGAAAGTTTTGTTGTGGCCGTTGTACACCTTGGGAACGAAAACTGGACCACCTACCGTGTAACCAAAATCGTTATAGCGCAGCGGAGGTCGTTTTACTCCGTTCAGGTTGTTGAAGTAGTTATTCGCTTGCAGTACGTCGTTGCGAAAAAACTCATACGCGCTTCCGTGAACCTGGTTTGTTCCAGAGCGAGTCGACACGTTTACCTGACCTGCGGCAGAACGGCCATACTCTGCGGAGTAGGTGTCGCGTAATGTTTTGAATTCTGCGATCGCGTCCACGCTGGGGAAGGAAAGCAGGGTCAGATTCGAACCGCGGTCCACGTTGTCCGCACCGTCGATGGTCCAGTTGTTCGCACTGGTCCTTTGACCACCTACGGAAAATGCGACTGTGTTTGCGCCGCCAAGTGGGTTGGTGGGTCCCAGGTAAATCTGATCGGTCGCCCCGGTGTACGCGACGCCTGGCTGCAGACTCAGCAACTGCTCGTAGTTGCGAGTGCTTAGTACCAGTTCCCGGGTCTGCGTTCCGTTGATCAGCCCTGTCACGGCAGCATCTTCCAAGTTGACGTGGAGCGCATCGGCAACCACCGTCACGGACTGATCGGTGCTGCCTACGATAAGCTGGCGGTTAACGGTCAGCTTGTCGTCGACGTGCAGCACCAGCCCGGTGAGGGTGTCTACTTTGAATCCCGCATCCGTGACCTTCACGGTGTACACACCGAGGGGAAGCGACGTCGCTGTGTAGAAACCGCTTCCGTTCGTCGTCAGGGTGCGCACAACCTCGTTGCGGTCTGTGTTGATCAGGCTGATCATGGCACCTTTTACGACGGCACCGCTGTTATCGGTAACTGTTCCGCTGATGCTGCCTGTGACTTCCTGCGCCTCTGCGGCGACTATCGCTGTTGTCAGCAATGCCGCGCACAGGGCTCCTTTCATCCAATGCGTGCTTCGTATCATCGTGGGTCGTGCCTCCAAAGTGTTCTGATCGGGTCTGCCGCAGTTTGCGGGAGGTTTCGGGTCCGGTGGGCCGGATCTGGCAAGGTGCTGAGAGAACTTTCGATTACACCTGGTTGTCGAGGACAGGTTTACGAAGTAGTGAAAATTGAACAGGTTTTAATGGAATTTCCATTATGCTCCAAAATGGCGCGCTTTGGCAGTCCACGGGACCTGTAGATTCGTCGGTTGTGCCCGAAACTTTTGCTTATCGGGCTGCGAGTCGGCGCGCGCTTTGTGAAGGCGTCTGCGGCGGATGCGGTGTCGCCGGCGGGGACTGTACCCGGTCAGGGCGGAGCCGCGATTCCACCCCAAAGCGCCAGACCGCAAACGCTAGTCCTGCCAACGCGAGCACCATCAACACGACGCCCCACCAGCGCAAGCCGGTCGGCGGGCCGGGCGCGCGATTGCGCTTTACGTTTTCGGCAAACGCCGCCCAGTCGGCTTCGGGGGCGCTTTCTTCGAATGTTTCGGCGTAGCGCCGTGCCCAGGCTTCCTCGTCAAGTTGGAGGTGCCGGCAATAGCTGCGCACAAAACCCTTGTTGAAAACGCCTCCGGGAAGCTCCGTATGCGCGTCGTTTTCAAGCGAGCGCAGGTGCCGCTCCGACACCTTGGTCGCCGCGGCGATGGCGCCGAGCTCGACGCCGCGCCGTTCCCGTTCTGCGCGTAACTCGCTTCCGAACGACACGTTCCGATCTCCGTGCCCGTGCTTTGTCGCACCGTCAAACGCGGACGGTCGCTGCGCTCCGCGGCAGGCAGCCCGTCACGGTCCCTGCACCCGTTTCGCAGCTCGAAGAAAGACGGTAGCGCAATCAGAATGCCACGGCAGGCCCCTGTCTTGCGACAGGAGGCGGAGAACGTGCCTCATTGGTCATCAGCGCTTCGCATTCGTTCGTCGATCTGGACGGGGGAAGACCGCGGCCGAACCCTTACGGTGCGCGGCGCGGAAGCTCCATCAACAGCACGTGGGACGCCGAAAGCTCTGTTTCCTTGACCGGTCGGAGCAGCGTTCGGAGCTGCACGATCTCGGCAGCCGAGTAGCTCGCGTTGACCAGCACATGCGTCACGCCGACCTCTTTGGCGAGTTCGGCAATCGCGGTAACCCCGTTGCTCGGCAGGGTTACGGTCGTGTAGCCGGTCGTCACGGAAAGCTGCACGGGATTGGCGGCCATCAGCACGGCCGTTGCCGGCTGCGCGCCCGCTGCGGCCAGCTCGCGACTAAGGGTGTGTACGTCCTCGGCAAGCGACTTTCCACCGTCGACGACTCGCCGGTCCGTCATCACGCCGTCGATCAGGTACGCCGCAATCACCGCCGCGCACAGCGCCTGTGCCAGGCGGCGATCCCGCGTCAGCCGCACGATCGCGACCGCGACCATTACGCTGGCCAGCGGCAGCACGCCGAGAAACGCACGCAGGGCGGAAAATTCGCCGATCACCGGCATCAGCAGGGTGTACATCAACAACACGCCCAGCAGGAACACGCCGGGTCCGGTGTATTCCGGGGAGCTGGTTTCGCTGTCGTTTGGGTCGGCATGGCGGGCCAGCAGCATCGGCAGAAAGATGACCGCGAAACCGATACCCAGCGCCAGATTGCGGTACACGACCAGCGCAAAAACATTGACCCTGACCTTGAGCAAATGGACGGCCCCGGTCGCCAGCAGGGTGTGCAGATTGACCGGCTGACGGTACAGGCTGAAGCCTTCAAACCCATCCAGAAACAAGGCGCGGCTGGTGCCGGATGGGAAGGCCGTGCCCAAAACGCGCCAATTCAGCAGATGGATGGGCGCCAGGGCCAGGCAAAATCCTACAAGCATTGCGGCGGCGTAGCCGGCAGTGGCGCCGCGTTCTCCCAGTCGCCGCCGCTGCCACAGAACGGCGGCCAAAGGCAACAACAGCAAGACCCCGTCATTGCGAATGGAGTAGGTAATCGCGACGCAAGCGAGAGCGAGTCCATCCTGCCAAAGGCTGCTGCGCCGCACCGTCATCAAGGCAAGAAACCAGCCGACGGCCATGCCGTAGAACAGGCCGGAGTCCGGCGATAACGCGTTGATCCAAAGCGGCGGAAGCACCAGGCAGACAAGATACGCGCCCAGCGCGATGCGCCTGCTCCCGGTAGTTTTGAGCGCCAGAAACCAGGCGGCCGCCGCGAACGCGACACTGCTCAACGCGGTCATCGCAATGCTGCCATGCAGCGTTACGCCGCTGAAGGGCTTTGCCAGCAGTAGAAAGAAGCTGGTGCCGGGACGCCAATACTCGATCGCATGGGTGGGCAGAGAGAGCGTGCTTTGTTGCAGATCGAACAGGAACGGCGCGCGAAACCCTTCTCCTCGGCCCAGGGATTGCGCCAGCCCAAAATACGCGCAGGAGTCTGGAGTGCCGCAAAATTGCACCTGCGAGCCGAAACCGATGCGCAGCAGCAGAACCACGGCCGTCACCACCAGGGCGAGGGCGCCTTCGCGGCCCGGGAGCAGGCTCTGGCGCTGCTCCGTTGTCAAGCGGGCACTTCCGTGCGAGCTGCGTCGTCCGCGGGCTGGGGAAAGGGTGGCATCTGTGGCGTCAGTATAACGCGGCGCCGGCCGGCCCCCTCCCGGGTGGTAGTCTATCGAGACTTGTCTGGAGCCTTTCGCCGGAGCCACGCCGCTCGCGAGAAGGTGCAGAGTGATGCGGCCGTGCCCATCGAGCAAACGATGACCGTAGCCGAAACCGTGCCGCCGACGACCCCCACGCCTGTAGACCGGGCTGGAGCAGGGAAGACGCCCCACCTTCCAGCGCTGGACGGCCTGCGCGGCTTCGCGGTGCTGCTGGTCTTTTTTTACCACTACGGCGGGGGAGCGCAGTCGCACCAGCCGCTGCTGCGCGCCGTCGGGCTGGCCAACAAAGCTGGCTGGACAGGGGTGACGCTGTTCTTTATCCTGTCCGGGTTCCTGATTACCGGCATTCTTTGCCAAAGTCCGCGCCACGGCAATTCACTGCGAACCTTCTACATGCGCCGCGTGTTGCGCATCTTCCCGCTGTACTACTTTGTGGTGTTTCTGGTGCTGGCGGCGGCAGCTTATCAGGGCGCGCTCCGCTCCGGCGTATCGACGGTCCTGACTCTCGCCACGTTCACCCAGAATTTCCCCTATTTTCAGGTACACGGCAAAGTCCCCGCGCCCATTTTTCACTTGTGGTCGATCGCCACGGAGGAGCAGTTTTACCTCCTCTGGCCGGCGCTGCTCTACCAGGTACGAAGCCGCCGCTCCGGTCTGCGGCTGGCTCTTGGGCTCGCGGTGGTGTCGTTTGTGGCACGGCTGCTCCTGTGGCGTTACGCCGCCGCGCCGGAGCTCTACGCGCAAACTCTGCTGGTGCGCGGCGGAGAGCTCGCCGCCGGCGCCGCGCTGGCGTTCGCGGCGCGCTCCGCCGTGTGGCCGGCTGTGCAGCGGGCCGCGCCTTGGGTGGGAGCGCTCGCCGCTGCGCTGTTTGCGTTCACGTCCGGCCGGGCGCACTCGCCTCAGCTCGAAGCGCCCATCCAGTGGGTGTGGGGCCTGCCTGCCGTGACGACAGCCTTTGCCGCCCTGCTGGTGATGACGCTCACCCCGGGCTTGCTGCAGCGGGTGTTCTCGCTGCGTCCGCTGCGGTTTCTCGGTCGCATCAGCTACGGTGTCTACGTGTACCACTTTTTTTTGCTGCACAACGTCAACCAGGCGGCGGCCGGCGTGGCTCATAGCCGGCAGGGCACCGCGTACGAAGCCGATCGTCTGCTGATCGCCATTGCCGTCACTCTTCTGGTCTCCACGCTGTCGTTTTACCTGCTGGAGCGGCCGTTTCTCCGGCTCAAGAGGTTCTATCCGGCGCAGGCCGAGACCGGACCTTTGCTAAACTAGGGTCTCCTCATGCGCTTTCCCTTCCCAGAACGCGTGCGCTACAGCCACGCGCTCCTCTTCGCGACCGCCCTGTTTGGCGCGCAGATGCTGGAAGGCACGAATTTTATGATGGCGGGGCTGGTGTTCTGCTTCATCCTGGTCTCGACCGCGGCGTTCAATATCGCGGGAGGATTTTATTATCCATCCGGAGCGTTCATCGGCTTCAACGCCGTCCTTACCCTAGTTATGCCCATGGTGGCCAAGGTCATCCTCCTTGAGCCCGCCCAACGCAATCTTCGCGTGCCTATCCGGACCGTCGAGGTTTACCTCTGCGGCATGGTCGCCATGCTGGCAGGAGCAGTCTTCACGCGCAAATACAGGCCTGCCGTGGGGTTTATTTCGAACATGCTTCCCCCGGAGAACCTGCGCGTGGCCTTTCGCGGCGGGGTTGTGTTCGCCATCTTTTTTGCGTTTCTGCAGGGAAGCGCCGGTGGTGGCGACGGCTCGTTCGGTTCGCTGCTAAATCAGCTGAACCGGTTCCCCGTATTGGCCTACCTGCTGGGCGTGGTCGGCACGGTGTACAGAACTCGCGGCAAGTCCAGCCTTACCTGGCCCTTGCTGCTGCTTATGCTGAATGGGGCTTCGGCAGGTCTGTTTACGTTTTCCAAAGAGGCTTTCCTGGGTCCCTTCTTCTGTTGGGCTCTGGGCTGCGCGTACATGCGCTACAAGCTCTCCTGGATGAACTGGATCATGTTTTTTGCCGGCCTGGCTTTTACGGTCACGTACCTTGTTCCATACGCGCAGGTGGGGCGCGACTCGCTCGACGACGGCCGCACGGTACAGGAGGTTTCGAGTGATCTCATCAGAAACCCCACAGAAATGCGGGCTACCTATAAAGCAATGACCGTGCAAACGGAGCAGTTTCACGACTACGACACAAGCGTACCGTTGCTTGATCGTTTGGATGTGCTTGCTCCAGACGATGCTCTGGTCGAAGTCACCGGGCGGACCGGTTTTTTCGGCTATGTGCCAGAGATCGCAGGCCTGGGCAACTTTGTGCCTCATTTTCTATGGCCCGACAAGCCGCGCGTGTATTTTGGAAACGCCTACGGGCACGAGATCGGCATTCTGGCCGATAACGACTTCGCTACAGGCCTTTCCTTCAGTCCTTCCGCCGACGCCTACCATCAGGGAGGCGCGATGGCGTTGCTTCTTCTCTGCCCGGTCCTGTACAGCCTGGTCTTTTATGTACTGGACCGCATTATCGGCGACACTCGTCTCAATCCTGTCGGTCTCGTCATGATTGTGCTGATCGAGCGCGTCAGCGCAGAAAACGCCCTGCCCGGGGTTCTTAGCTTGGCACAACAATCCTTGGTCGCTGTCGTATTTGTATCCTACGTGGCGAAGTACGTGCTTCCTCCGATCGGCCGTCTCTTTTCCGCGAAATCCACCATCGCGCCTGTTTCTCCCCTAGCGGCTGCCGAACCTACTCTCCCAAACCCACGATTGCCTGCTCCTTTGTCCCCGCGAGTCCGTCCGACCTAGCCCCTATGAACAAGCTCATCCTTGGTAATCTGCTGCATCGTCCTTTGCGTTCCCTGATCAGCGCTTTTGCGGTGGCTATTGAAGTCATCATGATCCTTTCCATTACCGCCATCATGCTCGGCATGTTGAACGGGAGCCGCACGCAGACTTCCGGCATCGGCATGGACATGATCACGCATCCCGGAGCGACGGCCGCCTTGATGAACACGGGAAGCGCCAACGCCAGCGTCAAAGTCGCAGCCCGTTTAGAGGAATTGCCGCATGTTCAGGTGGCAGCTCCGGTCAACATCAAGCTGACCATGGGCTCGTCGCTGGAAAACATCTTCGGTATCGACTTCAAGAGCTTTAACGCGCTACGGCCTTTTGTGTTCACTTCCGGCGGCCCGTTCCAGGGCCCGTACGATGTCATTATCGATGACTTCCAAGCAGCAAATGGGCCCACCTACAAAGTGGGCGACTCGATCAAGGTTCTCGGCCACCCGTTTCGCATCTCGGGCATTTTTGAGCACGGCAAGGGCGCCCGCAAATTTATCCCGCTCGACACGATGGATGACCTCGACGGCAACCCCGGCAAGGCCAGCGCGTTTTACCTCAAAACGGAGAACGCCCCGCAGTTTCAGGCAGACGTTCGCCGCGAAATCTTGGCCACGGACGGCATGCAGGAATACAGCGTCCAAACGCTCGATGAAGTGCTCGCCTCGTTGACTCCGGATAAAATTCCGGCGTTCAAGGTAGGCCTTGAAGTCGTCATCGGGATCGCCATCGTCATCGGCTTTCTGGTGATCTTTCAATCCATGTATACAGCCGTCATGGAGCGGACCCGCGAGATTGGCATCCTGAAGTCGATGGGCGCGTCCAGCGCGGCGATCGTTTCCGTGGTGTTGCGCGAAACCGGCTTGCTGGCCCTTGTCGGCATTTTTATTGGCGTAGGGCTTACCTATCTCCTGCGTTCGGTACTCCATGCGAAATTTCCAACCATGGCCTTTGCGGTTACGGGAGAGTGGGTTGCGTATGCCGTGCTGATTACGTTCGTCGGCGCCATCTTCGGCGCGCTGTACCCCGCACTCAAGGCGGCGCGCAAAGACCCGATCGATGCCCTTTCCTACGAATAGCGCGACCCGCACGTCCATTCGTCCGCAATACGGAGGACCTACGTTGACCGAAGCAGCACCGCCTGAAGCAGAACCGCCCGAACGGCCTTCCAGCCGTCACATCACGGCTCTCGATGGCTATCGTGGGCTGGCTTTTTTAGCGGTGTTCGCGCGGCACTACTCGCTCACGTCGCACGCGGCCGGCTGGCTCATGAAGGTGGCGGCCGTGCTTGGACAGATCGGCTGGATCGGCGTCGATCTGTTTTTCGTCCTGTCCGGCTTTCTGATTACCGGCATTCTGCTCGATACGCGAACCGATCCGCACTATTTTCGCAACTTCATAGCCCGCCGCGCGCTGCGCATTTTTCCTTTGTACTACGGCGTGCTTTTCACAGTGCTCGCTCTTACGCCACTGCTGCACCTGCAGTGGCAGCGAGGACAGATTCTGTATTTCTTCTATCTCGGCAACGTCGCGGGTAACTACAACAACCTGCTCGGCAACCTGCCGCCGTATATTTCGTTCGTACATCTCTGGTCGCTCTCGCTTGAAGAGCAGTTTTACCTGCTTTGGCCTGTGGCCGTTTACCTGGCAGCAACACCGCGGCGCGTGCTCCGCCTGTGCCTTGGCTTGTCGCTGCTGGGGCTGCTCGGCCGGTTGGCGTTGCTGCACGTTCTTCCACCCGTCGCCGCGTACGAGTGGGCTTATGGTGAGCTGCCCACGCGCATGGATGGCCTCCTTTACGGAGCCGTCACTGCGGTTCTTGTTCGGCAGATGCCCATGCCGCGTCTGGCTCAGTACGCGCGGCCGGTGTTCGCTGCGAGCACTCTCGGGCTCGCCGCGATGTTTGCCCTTATCGGCGGAAACTTTGCGTACACACCCACCACCATCTTCGGCTACCCGTTGCTGGCGCTCTGCTTCTCGTCCCTGCTGATCCTGGCAATGCAACCGGGGTCCATGGCGTCGCACATCGGCAGCTTGGGTCCGCTT
This sequence comes from uncultured Granulicella sp., assembly GCA_937871785.1. Taxonomy (GTDB): domain Bacteria; phylum Acidobacteriota; class Terriglobia; order Terriglobales; family Acidobacteriaceae; genus Granulicella. The sequence continues at coordinate 42,252 of CALMON010000251.1, read as the reverse complement.
CGTGTCATGGGACGTTACAGTTATGGCATGTACATGTACCACCTGATTGCGTGGCCGGCGCTCGGTCTGCTGCTTCCTGTTCTGCAGGCGCGCACACACTCGCTGGTCGTCGGCGGAGTTTTCTACGTCGTCCTTGCCTTTCTTATCACTTTGGTAGCTGCCGTCGCCAGTTTCGAGCTGTTCGAGCGGCACTTCCTGCGTTTCAAACGCCACTTCCACTACGCGCGCGCTGAACGATCCTGAGCCTTGCTCGAAGGTCGCGTTTATCCGAGCGTGCTGGCGGCAAGCGGGCCCGGCTACGCTGCTATACTTCGGCTATCCGCATCAACCCACGGGAGTCTGGTCGACCATGGCAGAACGCGTCTCTTTTGCGCCTATCGACTTCAAGACGCGTTTTCCCGCGCTCGACGGCATACGCGCCCTGGCCGTGACCATGGTCTTTCTCGACCACTTCGGCGGCGGTTCGCACGGTGGGCGCCTGCTGCAATTCTTTAACCTCTTTCGCGAGCGGCTGTGGACCGGGGTCGACCTGTTCTTCGTGCTTTCCGGCTTCCTCATCACCGGCATCCTGTACGACACACGCCACGACAGCCACTTCTTCAAACGCTTCTTCGCCCGTCGCAGTGTCCGTATTTTCCCCGTCTTTTATCTTGTAGCCGCGGTTCTGCTCGCGCTCACGCCGGTTTTCCGCTACCAGTGGCACTGGCAACACCTCGCGTTTCTGCTGTATATGGGCAACTGGTTCGCCAACGGACACTTCTGGCTGTACGATATCCAGTCCCTCAACCACCCCGCCGCGCGCGCCAGCATCGGCCATTTCTGGTCGCTGTGCGTGGAAGAGCAGTTCTACCTTCTGTGGCCGCCGCTGGTGTGGCTCGTGCGCGACCGCGTCAAGCTGCTTTGGCTTTCCGGTGGCATCTGCGTGGCGACCCTGGCGCTGCGCTACGCCTGGTGTCTAACGCAGCCGACCCCCGGTCTTTGGGTGATCCGCACGCTGCCGTTCCGCATGGATACGCTGCTGCTGGGTGGGATGCTTGCGCTGCTGCTGCGCGGCCCCCGCGCCGATGCGGTGCAGCGCGCCTGCCTGCCCTTGTTTCTCGCTTCGCTGGCGGTGGCGGCGGTTATCTTTTCTTTGCCCTCGCAGGATGGCGACGGAACCCTTATGCTGACGCTCGGCCTTAGCAGCACCGCGCTCGCGTCGACCGGGCTTATCGGCATGACTCTCGTTCCCGGCTCGCGTACCTTCCGCTTCTTTTACGCAAAACCCCTGCGCGTGCTCGGAAAATACAGCTACGGCTTCTACATATTTCATATGATCTACGGCTGGGCGTGGATTCAACTGCTGGTCAAGGTAACGGCGTGGACACACTCGCTGCTGTTCGGCGGGCTGGTCGCGCTGCCGCTCAATTTCCTCACAAATTTTGTGCTTGCCAAGCTCAGCTACGACTATTTCGAGGTTCGCTTCCTGCGCTGGAAACGCCACTTCGAATACGACTCTGAACTTTCAACACACAAGCACGCCTTCACGACCAAATAGCGTTTCGGGTGTCTTCCGGCAGCGTTCGTGACCGCCGCGCGCAAGACACATCCGCACCAAACCCCGTATGCTTGTGCAGCAACCCTGAACGACTCTGCCCTTATGCCGCAGCCCGACTCCAAGCCGGCCTTCTCGCTTGCGTTCTCGCGCATTCTGCGCCCCTTGCTGGTTGCGATAGCGGCCGTCTTCTTCGTGCTGCACTTTCCGCACCTGAACGCGGATTTTCCGAACAACTCGCCCTGGGTCGACTGGTCCAAATACACCGACGAGGGCTGGTATGGCGACGCCGCCATTCGCCAGGTGCTGTTCGGCCACTGGTACTTCAAGGGAGATTTCAACCCCGCCGTCGCGTTGCCCACCTGGCCCGCGCTGGAACTGATCGCCTTCAGGCTTTTCGGCGTGTCCGCCGCGGTCGCTCGCGCGTTTACGCTATGCATCTTCTTCGTCACGCTGGCCGCAAGCTGGTTTCTGCTGGAAGAACACACCCGCGCACGCACCGACCGCTCCGGCCTGCCCTTGGCCGCGGCCTTCGCTCTCCTTCTGCTGTGCACCAGCCCCTTTTTGTATGTGTTTGAGCGCATGGCGATCCTGGAGCCTCTGCTGGTATGCCTCACTTTGCTGGCGATGCTTGCAGCCTCACGCCTGAGGTCCTTCCCACCGTCTACAAAACCAAGCGAAGATCGCTTCGAACCCGATCGATACGCCGTGCGGACAGTGACCACGACAGGCACATCCCACGGCCGCGGTCCGGTCTCTTTACTGCGACGGCAGCGCTTCGCCTCCGTTCTTTGGAGTACGGCACTCGGGCTTCTGCTGCCCGCCATGGTTCTCACCAAGACCACGGCCGTCTTTCTGGTGCCGGCCATCGCCTACCTGGTGTACGCCCGTGCCGGGTATCGTCTTCGCCCCGCCCTCCGCCTTGCCGTTCCGCCGGCGGTTCTGGCGTTCGTGCTCTACGTGGCGTATTACGGTCTTTTTGTGCGGCGTTACCTGGAGGATTACCGCTACCTGTTCTCCGCCAACGCCTACACCGGCATTGAGCTCGAACGCTTCGACCGTGTCATCCTTCATACTGTTGCCGACGGCATCTGGATGGGCGGCATTCTGTACCCACTCTTTTTCGTCGTGCTGGCGCTGCTTCTTTTCTGGAAACCGCGGCTCTTCACCAACCCTCTGGTGCCGGCGCTCCTGCTGTGGACAGCGGGCTATTTCCTGTTTCTCGCCTACCATAACAATCTGCAGCCGCGGTACTACCTTGTCGTCGCCGTGCCGATCACGCTGTTGGTGGCGCTCGGGCTGGACAGCTTTCGTGAGGCGCAAGGCGCACGCGCCACGATGATCGGTGGCTCGGTGGTCGGCGCCGCGCTGCTGGCCGTCGTCGTTCCGGACGCGCTGCAAACGCTCGACTACGTCCGGCACCCTACCTACACGTTCCGCTCGGCGGCCGAAGGCATCGCGCAGATCGTCCGCGCCGACAAGGACCATTCGAACCTGATCCTCTCGATTTCCGGGTCGGATATCACCTTGATGACGGGCCTGCCATCGATCGACGATGATTTCGGCACGCTGGAGCTGCCCGATCGCGTGAAGGCCTACCGTCCCGGCTGGTACGCCGCGTGGAACGAGCTTGACGACGATAAGATGGATGCTCTCACGCCCATCTACCATCCCATGCGGGTCGCCTCATTCCCGGCCATGGACGACTCGGACCGTAACCTGCTGATCCTGTATCGCCTGGACCCGGCCGGCGCGTCGATACCGCTCAAACACACCCGCCCGCTCACACCCAAGCCGCTCCGCACCAAGCTGGGCCAGCAGCCCACGACGCAGCAACTGGAGCACTAGAACATTTCGTCCCGTGGTGGAGCTCTGCTCTCGGGTAGTGCCGTCCTGAACGGAGTGAGGATCTGCTTTCCCGTATCCGCACCGGATAAACTGATCTACGGATGAGCAGGTGTCGCTGGCCCCGTTGGCCCAACCTGCAATTGCTGCAAACATCCCTGCACCGCGTCGTCCAGTTTTTTCTTTTCGGTGTCATTCATTTTATCGATGCCGGTCAGCCCGATGTCCATCAGCTCGGTGTTGGAGAACTTCGCGATGCCCTGCGTGGCGAAGCAATCGCAATAGCTGTTCACCTTGGCGTCGATGGCGCGGGTATGGCCCAGCTTTTCGCCTGCACTCTGCACGCACGACGACCGCGCCTTATCGGTCGCGCCCTTGCGCATATCTTGATCGTTGTTGATGGCTTCCTTGGTGCTTTTACAGCCGCTCAGCGTCAGCACGGCAAAGCAGCAAGTGAACAGAAAAGCACGAGCAAAGGGGTTAGGGGATGTCATGCCACTGAGACGGAGACGACGCGTTCCAAGTTGTCCGCTTACGCTGCCGTTTGCTACGCCTTCGCCCCTCACTGCGGCGAAGCGACGAGCTCAAACTCCTGGTTCAGCAGCACGGTTGCCGCTACCGGTTTGCCGTCGCGCATCGCCGGGGCAAACCGCATGCGCCGTACGGTTTCCGCCGCCTTTTCGTCGAGCCCGTAGCCTTGCGGCAGCGCTATCGACACGTGCCGCGCCACACCCGTGGCGTCCACGACGAACCGCACCTGCGTCGTCCCTTTTACGTGGTCGTGCAGTGCAAAGCCGGTGTAGGCGGCCCGGGCTCCGTGAGCCACCTCGGGCGCTGTTACCGGCATGCTGCCCGCCACCGGCACACTCGCCGCCGGGGTCGAGGCCGTTCCTACGGCAAGCCCCGCCGGTCCGGGCTGGTACACCGTCACATCGGTCAGCCCATCCGCGGGCCATGCGAGCTTCGGGTCGAAGTAGTGCCGCCACTCGTCCGGCATCGCCTGCTGCAGCGGACGGTCGATCCCTATCGCGAACACCGCGGCCAGCATCCGCCGAAACGCCTTCGCGTCTCCCGTATCCGCCAGCAGGATTCTCATCTTCTCGTCGGTCTGCGGATGCCTTTGGAACTCATGCGCCCCCGCGTTATACGCGACCGCCACGCGCACACCGTCGAGTTCCACAACGCCCCGGCCTTTGCGCTCTACCTTCGTCGCATTCACGGCGGCCACGGTCCAGTCCGTCGCTTTTGAGCCGCTCTCGAGCTTGCCGGCGGCGTCGAAGCTCAGGTTGTTATCCGCGCAAAAGCAGCGCAGAAACAGCGGCTTCCCGATCAGGTTCGTCGCTTCGTCCAGAACGGCATCTCTAGTTTGATCCTGAGGGTCTGTCGGCGCTGGAGGCTGCTGTGCCGGGCAAGGGCCAAGCGGCAACAGCAACATCGCGGACAACGAAGCGCGGTACGTTTGTACGCGGAACCACAGGAGACACTTCACGCAACACCCCTGTTCACCGCGTCCGCCCGGCCGAACCAGTTTCGCGCCATCATGGCCAGCGCCGGCACAAGAAGCGCCGCCCACTCGGCAAAAATGCGGATCTCCACGATCGTCCCGACTACCATCATGCCCAGAAGCCACGCGACCATCATCACTGTCATCGCGCGCGTGTACGCCTGGTTCCCGATCCACCGGCGCCCCAGCCACACCACCGGCAGCGCAAAGGCGCACACACTCAAAAGCACCGGCCATTGTTGCGGTTCGACGATCTGCTTCAGGTTCTGAAGCAGATGTTTATCCACCACCACACCACCCGCAGCCGTCGCCAGGTTAGCGCGGAACATCCGCCCCAGCACGAGCTTGGTCACCAGCCAGATTGCACCTAGCCCGGCGATGTTCGCGGCGATGGCCGCCCTTGATCCGGCTACCCCTGATCCGGCTACCCTTGATCCGGCTACCCATGATCCGGCCGCGCCGTCTGTCCGCGTCCCTTGCCAGATCGCGTAGAAGAGAACCAGAAAGATGGAGGTTTCCCGGTTCAGCGTCGCCAACAAGAAGACGGGGTACAGCCAGGCGATCCGCTCCGTCACGATCAGCCAAACGGCCACGGCAAAAAAGGCGACACTTGGTACGTCATAGGGGGCCGTGTAGTTCAACCCCCAGGTGTTGGCCAGATTGGCGTGGCACATGGGCAGCAACAGCAGCGGAAACCACCTCGCCACACTCCTGTCGCCGGTCAGATGCAGGATTGTCTTGCCGGTCGCCCAAAGCGCAACGAGGATCGCCGCAAACGCCAGGCCGGCGTCGACCAGTGCGTACACCGAAGGCTCCTCGATCGGCATATGCCTGCCCAGCCGCACCAGGAGGCCGACGTGCTCGAACGCGCGCATCACCAGCATGGGGAACACACGGTATTGGAAAGGAAGCGCTGCGTGCCCGGCGGCGTAGGCCTCCAGCCGGAAGAAAAAGCGGATGGCTATATAAGAGAGAACGAATTGCGCGCAGCCCAGCAGCGTCAGCGCCCAGCGGACGACGCGCCCGAAGCGGGTTTCCTGTCCAAAGAGGTCATTGTGGGAAGACACTCGCGAAGTATAGCAACACAGCACGGCACCTCTGCCGCAGCGGCCTTTCTCGGTAACATCCGCGCTGCTCGGCAGCCCCGGCGAACGCGTGTCTGCTGCTTCGGCAGCAAAATCGTTGACGCTGGGCTCCGCCGCAGGTATCCTACAGACTCGCGCAGTCCTGCGCTCGCTTGCCCGTGTCTTCTTCTGCGGTTTGGCCAGCTCGGACCTCGTGGTGAGTCCACCCGCCCTGGGCAGGGAAGCCGCACCTCCCGCTCCTGACGAAAGCACCCACTCCAAAGCCTCGCTGCGGAAATCCCGCTTCAGGTTCTGTGCGCCTTTTCAGCAACGCGGCTTTCGCCTGACCGGCTTTTCGCCGGCGGCTTCCGTCGCCCAACCGCAGCCCACCAAGTTCTTCGAGCACCAAGCCGGGCACAGTGACACGAAGACGGCAGACGTAAGGAGTACGCACGTGAATCTGAATCAGACCACCACCATCCCCAGCGGGAAGAACATTCAGCGGAAATGGTATGTGATCGACGCCGCCGGCCAGACCCTGGGCCGCCTTTCGTCGCACGCCGCCAGCATCTTGGCCGGCAAAACCAGCCCGCTCTACACGCCCTATATCGATATGGGCGACCACGTTGTGGTCATCAATGCCGAAAAAATCATCCTCACCGGTATGAAGGGCTCACAAAAGCTGTATCGCCGCTACACCGGTTTTCCCGGCGGACTGCGTGAAGAAAGCTATGTAAAGCTGCTTGCCCGCCGCCCGGAAGCGATTCTGGAGCAGTCCATCAAGGGTATGTTGCCGAAGTCGAAGATGGGCCGCCAGATGGCGACCAAGCTGAAAGTGTACAAAGGTGCCGAGCACCCGCACCACGCTCAGCAGCCGGAAGCTTTGGAAATGCACCGCACCGGCAAGCCCATGCGGCTCGAGCGCGCTAAGCAGGAGCACCCGAAGCAGGCAGCCTAGCTCCAAGCGCGCATGCGACGCATGTATGGCTTGTCATCCTGAGCGAAGCGAAGGTCCTGCTTTTCTCCAGCGGCACAGACGTTTGAGGGGCCAAACCCCGGCACCAAGAGGATTTTACAAATGGCAGATCTGATTCAGTACTACGGCACCGGCCGGCGCAAGAGCGCGATCGCGCGCGTGTTTCTGCGGCCCGGTTCGGGCAAGTTCACCGTCAACGGCAAAGAGTTTGAAGTGTACTTCGTGACTCCCGCGCAGCGCGTCGCCGCGAAAATGCCGCTCGGCATCGCCGACATCAATGAAACCTTCGACATCCTTTCCACCGTCAAGGGTGGCGGCGTCAACGGGCAGGCCGATGCCGTCAAGCTCGGCATCGCCCGCGCGCTGATGGAATTCAACGCCGAGCTGCGCAAGGCCCTCAAGGCCGGCGGCATGGTCACGCGCGATTCGCGCGGCAAGGAACGCAAGAAGTACGGACAGAAGGGCGCACGCGCTCGCTTCCAGTTCTCCAAGCGCTAGGAATAGACAGTTGTCAGTTGGAGTGATCGGTTCTGAGCGTCCGCTCAAACAGATCACTCCCTGCTGACAACTGACAACTCGCACCAACCCCGGGATCACCACGAACGCCCAGGACAGGAACCAAATCTCCCACGCTTGAACGCAAGGGATCAATCCAGACCGGCGGAACCCGGCCCATCAGAGCCTTCCGGCGCGGTCTATAAACAGGAGCCAACCATGGCCAGCATTACGATGAAAGAACTGCTCGAAGCCGGTGTTCACTTCGGCCACCAGACCAAGCGCTGGAACCCCAAGATGAAGGAATACATCTTTGGCGAGCGCAACGGCATTTACATCATTGATCTCCAAAAGACGCTGAAGATGTTTAAGGAAGCGTCGAAGTTCGTCACCGATCTCACCTCGACCGGCAAGCTGATCCTGTTTGTCGGCACCAAGCGCCAGGCGCAGGATGCCGTGGCCGAAGAAGCCACGCGCGCCGGTATGCCCTACATCAACAGCCGCTGGCTGGGTGGCTTGCTGACCAACTGGGTGACGGTGCAAAAGTCGGTGAAGCGTTTGACCGAGCTCGAAGACATGTCGACCGACGGCCGCTATGAGCTGCTGACGAAGAAAGAAGTCATCAAGCTCGAGCGCGAGCGCAAAGCGCTTTCCACCTCACTCTCCGGCATCAAGGCCATGAAGCGTCTGCCGGACGCAATCTTCGTTATCGATTCGAACAACGAAGCCATCGCCGTGTCGGAAGCCCGCAAGCTCGGCATCCCGGTCGTCGCTGTCGTCGACACCAACTGCGATCCGACGGTCGTCGACTATGTGATTCCCGGCAACGATGACGCTCTCCGCGCCATCCGCCTGTTCACGACGAAAATTGCCGACTCTGCCTACGAAGGCGGCCAGATGATTTCCGAGAAGGCCTTCTCGAACGAGTACGACGAGGTTCGCCCGATGGCGACCGACTCGCACATGCTCGGTGAGGACGACGAGGCGCTCGCCGAGGTGCACGAGTCGGCCGGTGTAGCCGAGGCTTCGACCGAGGACGCGACCGACGATGACAATATCGATCTTGCCGCAGCTCTCGGCGGCGGTATCCGCAAGGCCCCGGTTTCGGCCGAACTCGAAGCCGAGCCCACGCCGAACGCGCTCGAGGAAGTCGTCTCCGCCTAAGCTGTTATCGCTCCCAGCAAAGGCGCGGGCTTCGGCTCGCGCTTTTGTATAATGATCGCGGAGACAAAGGAGGCATCGTGAACGATACTCAGCTTACTTTGCCATCGGTGTCCCGACGTTCACGGTACTTATCGGGATCATGTCTTGAGTCAGATCAATCTCAGGTTTACTGCTCTCGAGAATCGCATGATCGCCCCCGAAGCCCACTTGGATGCGAGAATGTCAGTCATCGAAACAGGCACTAAAACGATGGTCCGCATCCACGGAGAGCTCGATATACGACTCGCTCGACTCGGAGAGCGCACTGCCCGCTAAGCAAACCAAGTTCTGCATCACCGCACCACCCGCCGCGCACCCTCGCGTGCTGCGAGCCAGAAGGGAACTACCGTTATGTCCACCACCGAAGCCGTAAAGATCGACGCCAAGCAGGTCAAGGAACTCCGCGAAAAATCCGGCGCGCCCATGGGCGACTGCCTCAAGGCCCTGCAGGAAGCCAAGGGCGACATGGAAGATGCTTTCGTCGTGCTGCGCAAGCGCGGCATGGCGTCGGCCGCCAAGAAAGCCAGCCGCTCCACCAATGAAGGCGCGGTCGGCACCTATATCCACGCCGGCGGCAAGATCGGCGTGCTGATTGAGCTCAACTGCGAGTCCGACTTCGTCGCCCGCACCGAAGATTTCCAGGAGCTTCTCAAAGACATTGCGATGCACATCGCCGCGGTCGACCCACGTTTCGTCGGCAAAGACGAAGTGACCCCGGCCGATATCGAGAAGGAAAAGGAAATCTACCGGCACCAGGCCGCCGCGTCCGGCAAGCCAGAAGCGATCATTGAAAAGATGCTTACCGGCAAAATGTCGAAATTCTACGAGGAAGTCTGCCTGCTCGAGCAGCCCTTCATCAAGGAAAGCTCGCAAACCATCGGCCAGCTCATCGCCTCGAAGATCGCCAAGCTGGGCGAAAACATCTCCGTTCGGCGCTTCGCCCGCTTCAAGATCGGCGACCCCAGCTATACGGTAGCCTCGGCCAAAGCCGCCGCGCAGGAAGAGTCAGCAGCGTAAGCTTCTGAGCTTTTTCCGCTCAGCACCCAAGCCCAGGCCCACCAGCCTGGGCTTTTTGCTTTTTCGCTTGTCCTTGCGGAAAGCCAGAGGTTGGCTGTTATGCCCGCTGTGGGTCGTCTAAAGACCGCATGACGGAATGGTGAGGTGCTTCGATGACAATTTCTGGAAAGATCGCGAGTGCTGTCCTCCCTGCGCTAATGCTGATGCTTCCGGTCGGTCGAAGTCAGCAGGCCGTCTTTGCTCCGCCGGACGTTTGCCTGTCGAAGGTGCGCGGCGTCCGCTTTCCGAGCCGGGACGCCTATCCGGCTGTAGCAGCTCCGTTCCGCAAAGCACGTCATGCCCTGATCGCCACCCGTATGGACCGGCTGTATCGCACTACGGTTCGCCGCGCTTTGGCCGACAAGCCCGACTTTGCCGGGTACTACGCCGTGGCCTACTGGGGCTGCGGCACCGGCTGCGTGGGTTTCGTCGTCGTCGACCAGAAGACCGGCCGCGTCTACGATCCGCCCTATTTTGATGTCGGCTACCACTACGGCGCGACGGAGTCCGACCAGCCTGACTGGTCGTGTTTTGAGTGGGAGCTGGACTACACGCTGACGAGCCGGCTGCTCGTCGTTGAAGGCTGCCCGGCCAGCAAGCCGTGCGGAAGGCGCTTCTACCTGATGGGTCCGAAGGGCCTCCGCGAGATTGGCTTCGATCCCGACCTGAACCAGAACGGCTCCCGCGTCTCATTCTAGGTCAACCACATTCTCACGAAGAACCTTCGTAGGCACAGGCCTGCCGAGCCTCCGCACTGCCCAGCCGCTGCGACAGCGACGGCTCTTCCTCTTGCCCCTCAAGCGATGAGCGCGCGAGGGCCCACTCAACCTTGGTCGCCCTTACGGAGCCAGAAAGGAATCAACACCATGCTATACATCGACAACATTCCCGTGTTCGGAGAGCACGAGGCCAACACGCTCGAGCAGGCCCGCGTTTGCGCGCAGACGGCCGACCACTTTGCCCTGATGGCCGACGGCCACCTCGGCTATGGCGTGCCGATCGGCGGTGTGATCGCGACCGAGAACCGCATCTCGCCCACGGCCGTCGGCTTCGATATCGCCTGCGGCAACAAGGCCGTGCGGCTCGACATGACGGGCCCCGAGCTGCGCGCGAACATCCACCGCATCATGGATGACATCGCGGGCACCCTCAGCTTCGGAGTCGGCCGCAAGAACCGCGAGAACAACTCCGACGCGCCGTTCGTTACAGACGAGCACGAAGGCTGGCTGACCGAAGCTGCCAAGCCGCTGCGTCACAAGGCCAACGCGCAACTCGGCACCATCGGCTCTGGCAACCACTACGTCGATCTCTTCACCGACGAGCAGGACCGCGTGTGGATAGGCGTGCACTTCGGCTCACGCGGTCTCGGGCACGGCATGGCAACGTGGTTCCTGAAGGCGGCGGGCGCGAAGGACGGCATGATGGTCGATCCGGTGTACTTCGATGTCGCATCCGATCTCGGCGCACAGTACATCGCCGCCATGCAGCTTGGTGGGGTGTACGCGTACGCCGGGCGTGACTGGGTGTGTGCGAGAGTCGCCCGATTGCTCGGGGCAGCCGTGGAAGAAGAAGTGCACAACCACCACAATTTCGCATGGCTGGAAGAGCACGATGGGCGCAAGCTGTGGGTCTGCCGCAAGGGTGCGACGCCGGCGTTTCCGGGCCAGCGCGGCTTTGTCGGCGGCACAATGGGCGAGCAGTCGGTAATCCTGGAAGGCGTAGCACCGGATCTCGGCACTGCCAAGGGACGTGCGACTGCCGAAGCGCAGGCGGCTTCGCTCTGTTCGACGGTGCACGGTGCGGGCCGCGTGATGGGCCGTAAACAGGCTGCGGGCGTGTTTGATCGCAAGACCGGAGCCATGAAGCGCGAAGGCCTGGTCAAGGCGGAGATGATGTCCGACTGGATCGAGCGCTCGAACGTGGTGCTGCGCGGGGGCGGGCTGGACGAGTCGCCCCACTGCTACAAGCGCCTGCCTGAAGTGCTCGCGGCGCAGGGCGATACCATCCGAACCCTGCATACGCTCACGCCGGTTGGCGTAGCAATGGCGGGAGCGAATGAGTTCGATCCCTACAAGGATTGACAAAGAAAAGGGAAGCCCCGGCGTTTGCCGGGGCTTTCTGCTGCGTATACACCGCCTTGGGGCTAACGACCTAGCGAACGCCGCCCAGCTCGTCAATGAACCGCCGAAAGCCCGCTGCCCGTGCCGCAGCGTTGGCGGCCGAAGCGTCCGGAGCTTCGCCGGCGCGCATAAAGCCGTGGCCCGCGCCGTCGTAGGTGACGGGCTCATATTTCTTGCCGGCCTCCTTCATCTGCGTGGTCGTGTCGGGTACCGTCGCGGTGATGCGTGCGTCATTGCCGGCATAGAAGCCGTACACCGGCGCGTTGATGCTCTTCATAGCCTCCACCGGCGGGGGAGGGCCGTAGAAAACCATCGCGCCGCTCAGGTCGTGCCTATGCGTGGCGAACAGAAAGCTCTTGCCGCCGCCCCAGCAGAAACCGCCAACGAACAGCTTGCCGTTCGCGGAGGGCAGCTTTTTGCCGTAGTCCGCCGCCGCGTCGAGATCGGTGTTGACGAGCGTTGCATCGAGCCCGGAAACCGCCTTGACAGCGGATGCCTGGTCCGGAAACGCTGCGGTGCCACCCGGCATGGCCGGGACAAACGCCGCGCCGGCGCCGCCGGCCATCTGCATGTGATCGTGGTCCATGGGCGGTTGCCCGGCCTGCTGGCGCTCCAACGCAACGCGCTGCAATACGGGAACTTGCCCCGGGGCGCACGCCGCGGGGTCGCAGCCGATGCCGGCGATCTTCCAGGGCTCCGACCCCAGGCCCGCTGGCGCCTGCATGGCCGCCGAAGCCGGAGGCGGCGGCCCAAAGCCGCTCAGCAAATCGGGTTCCACCACGATGTACCCGGCCCCGGCAACTTCGTCGGCCATCTCACGGGCCCAGTCGGTTTGCCCGAAGATTTCGTGGATCATCACCACGACGGGAGCTTTGCCCTTGACCTCGGGATAGACGACCCACGCCTGCAGCTTGCGCCCACTGGCTTCAGTAATCGTCACGTACTCGCCATGCCGCGGGCTCTTGGCGAGGTTCGCCTTCGCCCACTCCTGGGCTCCCGCCGCTGAAACACACAGTGCCGCCGCTATCGCCGTTACCGTCATCAATCTCATGCCGCTGAGTGTACAGGAAACGGGGGACAAGGGCTCGAACGGAACAAGCAGCTGAGGCAAGCCAGAGGGAAGTGCATGACGACGCTTCGTCGCCCCGTATCCTTCATTCCTTGTCCCCTTCACCCCTTGATCCCTGAGCACCTCCCTACCGGTCGTTGTCGAACATAGAGCCCACAATCCCGCCGACGATCCCCGCTGTGCTCAGGTCGCGTCCGCGGCTTTCGCTGCGCCCCGGCAGATAGCGCTGCAACTGGTGCGCCAGGTTGGCGAGCGGCAGCGTTTGCAGCCACACGCGGCCCGGCCCGGTGAGCGCGGCGAGAAACAGGCCGTCGCCACCGAAGATCATGTTTTTGATGCCCGGCACGGTGGTGATCTGAAAACTCATGCTGCCTGTAAACGCGCCGACGTGGCCAGGATGCACGCGCAGCGTTTCGCCCGGCTGCAGGTCGCGGATGACGACCTCGCCGCTCAGCTCCAGCCAGCAGGTGCCGTAGCCGTTTACCTTTTGCAACAGAAAGCCGTCGCCGCCAAAGATGCCCGCACCCAGCGATTGCTGAAAGCCGACGCTCAGGTTTACCTGCGGCGTCGCGCACAGGAAGCCGTGGCGATGAATCATGTACTCGTGTCCGGGACCAATTTCGACTGGCAGAATATGCCCGGGCACCTTGGTGGCGAAGGCGACCTCGCCTGCGTAGCCCTGCGCGGTGTACTCGGTCATAAACAGCGTGCCGCCGCCGGCCACGCGCTTCAACGCGCCAAAAAAGCCACCGCCGCCGCTCATCTGCGTGTGCGTGTTCATGGCGATCGATTGCGTCATCCAGCTCAGTTCGCCGGCTTCTGAAATCAGCGCTTCGCCCGGCTGCAGCATCACTTCCAGCACAGGCATGGTGGTCCCGACGATTCTCGACTGCATGGTACGGCCCTCCGAACAACTCTCTCGGCAACATGCTACGACACCTTGGCGAGAAAGGTTCCGCAGAACACATTGCGGTCTCATCAAAATCGGCACAACTCTTGCGCCTGACCCGCCGCGGAGCCCGCATCCAACGGTTCGTTCAGGAGTTCACGATCGCATGAGCCGTACCGCCGCCCAAGGTCACACCATTTCGCACAAGGCCATCGCACCCACCCCCGCCGGAGATATTTCCTGGCCCGACATTCTGCACGAGGCGCGCCGCCGCTTCGGCGTCAAGAAGCTGCGGCCCGGCCAGCGCGAAATCCTGGAAGCGGTCTTCTGCAACCGCGACGTGCTTGGCCTGCTGCCGACCGGGGCGGGAAAGTCGCTGACCTACCAGCTTCCGGCTCTGTTTCTGCCGCGTCCCGTGCTGGTCGTCAGCCCGCTTATCGCTCTTATGCAGGACCAGCAGGACAAAGCCGCCGGGGCCAGCATCCATGTCGACAAGATCGACTCCACCCTCTCGGCTTCCGCCGCGCACGATGCGGCGGCGCACATCGACGGCCACACCGCGCAACTGCTTTACGTCACACCGGAGCGGCTCGAAAATCGCGAGTTTCTTGACGAACTGATCGCCTCCGGAGGCATTTCGCTGTTCGTTGTCGACGAGGCGCATTGCATTTCGCAGTGGGGCCACGACTTTCGCCCCGCGTACCTGAATCTTGGTGACGCCCGCAGGGCTCTCGGCAACCCTCCGATGCTGGCGTTAACGGCTACCGCTACGCACGAGGTCAGCGAAGAAATCCTGAGCGTGCTCCATGCGAAGAACGCCGTGGTGGTCAATACCGGCTCCGAGCGCACCAACCTGCATCTCGCCGTATATCCGACGGTGAGCCTTGACGCCAAGCTGGCGCGCATCGGCGAGCTGATCGCCAGTGAAGACGGTACCGGCATCATCTATACCGCCAGCATCAAGTCGGCTAATGAGCTGTTCGACTGGTTGAAAGACCACGGTATCTCGGCCGGCCACTACCACGGCCAGATGAAGGCGCGGGAGCGCGAGCAGGTTCAGCAGGAGTTCATGCGTGGCGACCACAAGATTATGATCGCCACCAAAGCGTTTGGGCTCGGCATCGATAAGCCGGATATCCGCTTCGTCTACCATTTTGAATTTCCCGATTCGTTAGAAACCTACGCGCAGGAGGCTGGCCGCGCCGGCCGTGACGGCCTGCCGTGCCGCGCCGTGCTGCTGTACCGGCTGGAAGACAAGCGCATTCAGACATACTTTCTAGGCGGCCGCTATCCGCGCCTGCAGGACCTTCGCGCCGTGGTGGATACAC
>CALMON010000251.1:0-27069 GCA_937871785.1 uncultured Granulicella sp. | reverse complement strand
CGTGATGGTTACAGGCTGCACATGACTGCGTTCCCCAGCGACGAAGAACTACACACTCTGCTTTTCGCCTATGAGCAACGGGCCGTGCACGACAAGGATCATCTCGCGGAAATGATGCACTATGCCGAAACGCCCACCTGCCGCACGCAGGTGCTGCGCGTGCACTTCGCCGAAGACGCCGGAGAACCATGCAATCGCTGCGACAACTGTGAGTTGGTTGCGGCGGGAGTGCAGAACGGCGTAGACAACCAAGTAGAGTCCACTTTCGCTGCGACGACAGTCACTCTGGAAACGATTCATGGCGTCGTTCAGACGACTGCTCCGGAAGCCCTACCACAGCCAAAGCTATCTCCGTTCGCGGTTGGCGACGCTGTTTTGCACCAGCGCTTCGGTCCTGGGAAGGTTCGCGACCTGGAAGGGCAGAACGCGCTGGTGCATTTTGAAAAGGGCGGCGAAAAGCGCGTGTTGACAAGCTTTCTGGGGCCCGCTGCCTGAAGGAGCCGGCTGTAAGAAGGGGTGCGGCCACCCGCCGCACCCTTTTGCAAGGCCAGTCTTATTGCCAGTGCGCCGTCTTTTCGGTCCGGTCGACGATGTTGTGCGCCTGGTCCACATGCTTCAGCGCCTCATCGCGCAGGCCGCGCGACGCGGGCACGTCTTCCGCGTGCGATAGGTCGTTATGCGCTGAGTACAGCAGTTCGTTGGCCTTGCGGAAGCGATCATGCGGGCTCAGCGAGGTGTCGACAGGAAAGGGGTCGTTCAAGCCCTTGCCGTCGTCGATGGCGGCCTGCTTGATACGGCTGATGGCGGCGTCGATCTCGCGAACAGCGGCTTCATCATCGTGCTTGATGGGCGCCCAGGCACCGCCGTCGCTCAGGTAGTGGCGCGCCGCGCGCAGGTCGCTCAGCGCGTGCAGATACGCCGGGTGCGGTCCCGGAACCTGTTGGGCATGCATGGTCATCGGAGCGGTCGCCATCGCCGCGGCTGCAAAGGCTGTCAGCATTATCTTGCGCATTAGGTTCTCCTTTGGGCAGGTTTCCTGCCCGCACCGGATTGAACCCGGCACGAGAGAACAGTTGCGAAAAAAAGGACTCCTAAAACGGTAAGCGAAACGCCAGAACCAATGCGTGGTTGTACGTGTGGAAGTGCGTCACCGCGATCTGCTCGCCGATACCCAGCGCCACACCGAGCCGCACGCTTCGCGGGTCTTTGCCGTGCGGCAGAAAGGGGTAGCGTCCCGCAATCAGCCCCGGTGTCACGAAGCTTTGCGTCTGCCCATCTCTCGGGCCGCCCACGTAGAAGGTTGTGTTGCTTTCCACCTGTGGCGTCAGCGAGCGCACGAAGCCGCCGCGCCGGGGCAGGTACTCCGCCGTCGTATTCCAGGTGATCGCGTGGCCCAGGCCTGCCGCGTTCGACACCGGTAGGCTTGCGCCCGCGTACGACATCACCGCCACCCGGCTCCAACCCTTGCCGCCGCCCAGCGCCGGCGTCAGGGTCGCGCAGCAGGACCCGTTGCCGTTCTTCCCGGTCGGCACGCTCGCCCCCAGGAATGCCGTCAGTATGCGGTTGCCGGTTTCTTCACTGCGTGCGAGCAAGCGATACCGCAACGTAAAGGTCGTGTCGCCGAACCCGTCGCGCTGCCCCGGAGCGGTGTGGTCGATAAAGGGCGGAAGATTGAAGCTCAACTGCACGCGGCGCAGCGGCACGATATCCAGCCCACGGCTGTTGCCCAGGTTCCAGGTGTCATAGCCCGAGTTGCCGCGTTGCCGCACGAAGTCGCCCTTGATGTCCTGATCGAGCCGGGGCGTCGCTGTCACCAGCGGAGTCGGCCAGTGCGGCTGCCCGGCCAAAGAGCTTGCCACCAGGGTCTGGTACCGAACAGCGAAAGACTCCTGCGCACGCGCGGCTAAATTCATGCAGGTGAAACATAAAATCAGCGCCGCCGTGCGAAAATGCATCCGTTTACGATACCGGAAAGCTGGCCCGGACGCGCCTCCTTTTGGCTCACTTCTGTACACTCGGTAACAGTATGTACAAGCGTGTCCTCCTCAAGCTTTCCGGAGAAGCCCTGGCCGCCGGCCGCGGTTTCGGCGTCGACGCCCTCTTCGTCAACAAAGTCGCTGAAGAAATCGCCGAAGTCGCCCGCTCCGGCATCCAGATCGCCATCGTCGTGGGCGGCGGCAACTTCTTCCGCGGTGTCGCCGAGCAGGCCATCAACATGGACCGCGTCGCCGCCGACCACATGGGCATGTTGTCCACGGTCATCAACGCCGTGGCCTTGCAGGACGCGATCGAAAAAACCGGCCTTTATTGCCGTGTCATGTCGGCCATCGCGATGCACCAGATCGCCGAGCCCTACATCCGCCGTCGTGCCGTGCGCCACCTCGAAAAAGGTCGCATCGTCATTTTCGCCGCCGGTACCGGTAATCCGTTTTTCTCAACCGATACCGCCGCCAGCCTGCGCGCCATGGAAATCGGCGCCGACGTCCTGCTCAAGGCCACCTCGGTAGACGGCATCTACACCTCCGACCCCAAAAAGGACGTCCACGCCGTCAAGATCGACGAGATCACCTACATGGACATCATCAAGCGCGGTCTCAAGGTCATGGACACCACGGCCGTTTCGCTCTGCAAAGACAACAACATGAAGATGATCATTTTTTCCATGCGCGAGCACGGCAACATCGCCCGCGTCATCGCCGGAGAGAAGCTGGGCTCGCTCGTCACTGCTTGAAGTCAGCCCTCTGAACTGACCACTCAGAACTGATCAAGATCTAAACAGAACCCGAACCCCGAGTCCTTCCCCGCTCGTCTCCTTATAGCTCCTCGCTGAAGCCAATCCACTTCGGCCGGGGCAGCGACCCTCGTTCCGATGCAAGCCGCCCTCGCCCCTTTACCGCCAGACACCGCCGCCCTACCCATGCCCGAGCGGAAACCACGCTTGCTCGCGCTTACCGGCCTGCGGACGCTGTTAGCGGTCAGCATCGTGCTGTTCCACTTCACCCCTGCAGGGCTCGGTCCGCTGTATCCGCTTATCGACAACGGATACGTTTTCGTCAGCTTCTTCTTCCTGATCTCCGGCTACATTCTCAGCTACAACTACCTCGACCACCCGGACCGCCTTACGCGACCCGGAGGCCTCAGGGATTTCTGGGTTGCCCGCCTGTCGCGGCTGTACCCGGTCTATTTCGTGTCGCTGTTTCTGTTTGCGGAAATGCTCCGCAACGAGTGGCACGTCCGCTCGCACACCCACTTCTGGGAAGGTGCCGTTTCAAGCGTTCTGCTGTTTCAAGGATGGTTTCCGCATCTGGCGACGTTCTGGAACACGGTCACCTGGACGCTTTCCTGCGAGATCGTTTTGTATGCCGTGTTTCCGCTGCTCATGCGGTTGCGCTGGCCTGTAACATCCCCGCGCCTGATCGCCGCGATTCTGGGTTTCTGGGCCGTAGGCATGGTGCCGCATTTTGCGTACCTGCTCCTCAATCCTGACCATCTGCCCACCTTCGCGGCGTTCGGCCGGCCGTGGGCCACTACCAACCGCTTTGTCGACGGCTTCTGGATCAACTGGCTCAAATACACGCCCGTACCCTACGTCTGCACGTTCCTTGCGGGCATCGCGCTCGGCAAACTGCAGGACACGCTGCGCCCCACGAACGCGCAGCGCATGGCGGTCGCGGTCGCCGGTTTTGCGCTCGCCTGGGTCGTCTTTTACCGTCTCATCCCGCATCTGCCGTACATCCTGATCCATGGCGGCCTGCTCACCCCGGTCTTCGCGACGATCATCCTCGGCCTCAGCGGACCGCATCCTTTGGCGAGCGTCTTTGCGTGGCGTCCTTTGGTGGAAGTCGGCTCAGCCAGCTATTGCCTGTACCTGCTGCACTTCAATACCTTCGTGCTGCTGCATACGCACCACATTCCGGAGCGGCTGCATGTCACGCGCTTCGATCCCTGGTTCTCGTACATTGTTGTCATCCTGTTCGCGGTCGCAGCGCGGCATTTGGTTGAAAAGCCCTGCCAGCGGGCTATTGGAGTTTGGTGGAAAGCGCGAAAGACGGGTATAACTGCCAAACATGGAAACCTGGATCAGAGTCGCTTGCCGTCAGCGGGCTAAACGCCAATTCGTCTTCTGGATCGTGACAGGACTGTGTTTGGCAGCGTTTCTGGTCACCCATCAAGAGGTATGGTCCACCGCCCTTTGGTGGACACTGGCCGCCGTTCTGGCCTACGGTCTTCTTTTTTGGCGATTCGCTTTGAGAGCCCTCCGCCACCTTCAGGATATCGCGACCGACCCGGTGGTGAGGCGCGTTGAAAGCTACCCAAATGCCTTGGAAATAGCGGCCCAATCGGAAAGGGAATCGCTCGCGCCGCCCAAGTTCAAGAAGCCGGGCATTCTCGTGACTGAAAATTTTGTAATCAAAAACGGGTATTTCAGCTTTCACCTGTTCCTGTGGAACGACCTTCTTTGGGCGTACGCGAAGGTGACGAGAAGAAGTGTCAACCTGATCCCCATAGGCAGTACCAGTGAAGCGCTGCTTTACTTTCGCGACGGTTCAACCAGCATTCCAGCCCGAAAGAAGGTTGTAGACGCCGTTCTGCTCTATGCTGCCGAGCGTGCACCCTGGGCCATCTTTGGGTTTTCCGATGAGTTGTTGCGCATGTGGAACAAGGACGCCGCCCAGTTTCGGGGCATAGTCGAAAATCGCAAAGGCTCGTCAACGTAGGCCCACGGCGTTTCTGGTTGACCCTTCGGAGCGCGGCGGAAAGATTTCCGTCCAGTGCGGCACCCCATCCTTTGCTCCAGGGCGAAGCACGGCGCTTACCGCACTTCCACCTGCGAAAAGCCCAAGCCACCCAGCAGCGCCGTCACCGTCCCGCGCGCGTTGCGGCTGGCAGCATCCAGAATGCCGTCTTCAAGCGCAGCCTTTCTCAAATCCTGCTCGGCCCTCGCCCGCGTTTCCGTTTCAAGGTTCGGGTCCGCCGGCACCAGCAGCCCGGTGGACCGCGCGTACACGCGCGTGTGCTGGTTGTCGACCGTGGTCACGAACACCTGCGAGGGCGGCAGCACCACGCGGATCGACCGCCCGGAGGCCCCCTCGGTAATCTGCACGTCGTCCGGCTTCATCTGGCTCAGGTCGACTCCCGCGATCGTCTGCCCATGCACGATCAAGAGCAGACGATCGCCGGCCAGCAGGTCTGGAAAGACGACGCTCGACTTGCTGCCTTCAACCACCGTATCCAGCGAGTACACCACTGTTTCAAGCCGTTGCAGCCGCTGAATTTTTTCGACCACCACCGGCGCGGACACATCCACACTCGTCGCGCGGCCTGTAATCAGGGAAGCGATCCGGCCCATAGCGCCCGTCCGCGCCTGCCGCACAAACAGCCCCAGGGCTACCGCTCCCAGCACCAGGGCCAGAAGAAAAGCCAGAAACGTCCCGGAGCCGCCGCGCCGGTCATAGTTATATTGAGTGGTCATCGCTCCTTATTGAATGCGGAAAGCCGCCACATAGCAAGCCGTCGTCTGGCAAGCTGGTTGCCCTTGGTTCGAAGCCATTGCCTTTCTGTTTGTCATTCCGCAGCGCAGCGAAAGAATCTGCTTTCCCGACCGCTGCATAGCCTTCTCTCTTGAAAAATTCCGGCCGAACGAACCTCCGCTCCCCGGATTCGCATCACAGCTACATGCAATCGATCGCCCTCCCGGGCGCAAACTCCTTAGGCGGTAAACAAGCCTCCGTGCTCGGCTTTGGCTGCGCCGCGCTTCTCGGCCGCGCCACGCGCGCTGAGTCTCTCACCGCGCTCAACACCGCGTTCGACGCTGGCGTCAACTTTTTCGACACCGCCCGCTCCTATGGCTACGGCTCGGCGGAAGGGCTGCTCGGCCATTTTCTTTCCTCCGGCGGCTCGTCCCGCCGCGACCAGGTGGTGCTTTGCACCAAATTTGGCATTTCGCCCGCGCCGCGCAACTGGAAGCACCTCGTAAAGCCTGTCGCCCGTGCCGCCGTTCGCCTTGTGCCGAGTCTGCGCCAGGCCGCGCAACGTCAGGCCGCTAACCAGCTTACCGGCGGCCAATTTACCGTCAGCACGCTGCGCCACAGCTTCGAGCAGAGCCTCCGCGAGCTGCGCACCGACTACGCCGACATGCTATTGCTGCACGATGCACCGGCTTCGGTCCTCAAGAACACCGATCTGCTCGAAGCCATGGCGCGCCTCGTCGAAGAAGGGAAGGCTGGTATGGCCGGCATTTCCGCCGGTCCAGACGTGATCGCACAATTTTTCCGCAAACCACCCGCGGTGCTAACCACGGCTCACCTTTCGGTCAACCTCGAAAATATCGCGATCACCGCGCAAACCGCGAAGCACAGCAACCTGTTCCTGGTCGCGAACCACCCCTTCGGCGGACCGGCGGGCGTCGCCGGCACCCGCGAGCGCATTGCCGCGCTGGCCGCCTCCCGGGAACTTCCTTCCACGCTGCGCGAGAAGCTGGCGAGCCACGATCCGCAGTTGCTTCCCGAGCTCGTCTTCCACACCATCCTGTCTGGAACCGGGGTGTCGGCCGTCATTCCGGCGATGATCAAGCCATCGCACATCGCCGCCAATGTCCGCGCGGCAGGGAGCTGCCGCTTCACCAGCGACGAACTCGCGCACATCCGCGCCGCCCTGACCGCAGGCGTTGCGGAGCCGGAGCTCGCGACGATCTAGCGGTCGCTTTTATTCGCAGCAACAGCACCCATGCCGTGAGGCGCTCATGACCGATACCACGTTACGCAGCAAGCTCATCGGTTCCTGGCAACTGGTCTCCTACGAGGAGTCGTTCACGGACGGCAGTGGCGGCCGCCGCCCCTTCGGCGACCATCCCTCCGGCTTCATCCTCTACAACGAAGACGGCTACATGTCTGCGCTTCTTGTGCCCACCGCCGGGATGACCGGCCTGCAGCCGGTCGCCTACGCCGGGCCCTTTGAAACAGATGAAGCGAAGCAGGTCGTCAGGCACCACCCGGGCGCCTCGATCATTGCACCCTGGGTGAATCGGGTGCAGGCACGGCGAGCGATGTTAGAAGGCGACACCCTCATTCTGTCGACGGTCGCTCCGGTAGTGCTCAACGGCAGCACCTCGAACGCGACCCTAGTCTGGAAGAAGACGGCTCTCACTTCCCGGTAGCCCAAGAAGGTTTCAGGCCGTGGCCGGCCTTGCGAAGCTCCGCATCGATTCGCCCCACCGGGCCGCGTAGACTACGTGTATGTCCTTTGCCACGCAGCCTTCATCCACTCCTCCTCAGAAGAATGTTCTCGGCCAGCCCCTCGAACCCTGCGGCATGGACCCGGTCACGGGCTTTTTTCGTGACGGCTGCTGCAACACAGGTCCCGATGACCTCGGCGTTCACACCGTCTGCTGCATCGTCACGGAAGAGTTTCTCGCAGCCTCCGCCCGTTTTGGCAATGACCTGATCACACCCATGCCACAGTACGGGTTTCCCGGCCTCAAAGCCGGAGACCGCTGGTGCCTTTGCGCGGGCCGCTGGCTGCAGGTGCAGCGCACCGGCATCGCCTGTCCGGTCGTGCTTGAAGCGACGCACGAGGCCACTCTGGACGTGGTGCCTTTTGAAACTCTGCTCCAATATGCGGTCATTCCCGAGACACTGCACTAGCCGAAGGCGCTTCGCGAGGGCCTGTCTTGACAGGAAACCCTCGCTTCGGAGACCCTTGTTTCAACACCAAGATTCAGATTTTTCCGGTAAGCGAGTCTGCCCGGCTTTCTGCCGCCGGCACCTCTCTCCACCCGGCAGAGATCGCATCCTGCCCGCACCCGTTGTTGGAGCTCGGTCCCTTCATGAAGTCACTCGCGAATACGTTCCGTTTCGCTGCAATATCCTCTGTTTTTGCCCTAAACGCGGTGTCTGTCTTCGCGCAGAACGCCGCTCTCGGCAGTATCGCCGGAGTCGTCAAGGACAGCACCGGTGCGATCGTTTCCGGCGCCTCCGTTGTCGTCACCAACAGCGGCACCGGTGCCAAGCGCACCCTCACCACGGATTCTGAAGGTCACTACGCGGCCACCTACCTGCAGCCCGGCCGTTACGAAGTGGTCCTCGGCGGAGGGTCGTTCGGCATCATCGACGAGAAAAACGTCGCCGTTACCGTGGGCGCTCCCACCACGGTCGATGCCACGCTGCCGGCCGGCTCTGTTACCTCCACGGTCACCGTCACCGGAGACGCTCCCTTGCTTGAGACCGACAAGGTCGAGCAGTCTCAGGTCATCGACTCGCAGCTCGTGTCGAACCTGCCCGTTAACGGCCGCCGCTTCGACAATTTTGTGCTCCTGACGCCGAACGTCGCTCCCGACGGCAACAGCGGCCTGCTCAGCTTCCGCGGCATATCCGGCCTTTACAACACCAACCTGGTCGACGGCGCGAACAACAACCAGGCTTTCTTTTCCGAAGCTCGTGGCCGCTCCATCGGTTCGCCGTATGTGTATCCGGTCGATGCGATTCAGGAATTCGAATCTTCGGCAACTGGCTACTCAGCCGAACTCGGCGGTGCAGCCGGTGGCATTATCAACGCCATCACAAAGTCGGGCGGCAACCAGTTCCATGGCGATGCCTACGAGTATTACCGCACGCCCGGCTTCAACGCCCTAGACGCGGTAGCGAAGACCAATTTCCGCACCACCAGCAATGCTTTGTACCTGCAGCAGCCTGTCAAAACACAGCACCAGTTCGGCGTCTCCGTCGGCGGCCCCATCATCCACGACAAGCTTTTCTTCCACTTCACCTACGACGGTTTTCGCAAACGCAACCCGATCGTCTACACGTCGAGCTATAACTCCTCTACTACAAACGTGGCGAATCTCATTCATCTCTGCGACGGCGGAACGACTCCTCTGGTAGATGCTGGAGTCACGTACGTTACATCCATTCCCAACATCACGGCGGGCCAGTGCGCGAATGCGGTCAACTTTGTTCAGTCGCAGCTCGGCTCGTTTGCTCGCAATCTCACGCAGGACATCTATTTCCCACGTCTAGACTACCAACTAACGCAGAAGACGCATCTTTCCGCCAGCTTCTTGTATGAAAATTTCAAGCAGCCGAACGGGTATAACTCCGCCGTGACGACAAACAACGGCGGTATTTCTCAGAATGGTCAAGTGAACTTTCACGAGCGTTTTCTGGTCTTGAACGCTGAAACGGCGCTCACGTCGAAATCCACCAATGTGGTTCATGCGCAAATCTCGCGAGATCTTGAGACTGCCGGCACCAACTCCGGTGGTCCGGCCAACAGTCTGACTAATTTCGAGTCCTTTGGTGAAACATCCGCCCTGCCGCGTGGGGCCTTTCCCGACGAGCACCGCTACCAGTTCACCGATATTTATTCGCGTTCGATCGGTCACCACAACGTCAAGGCTGGTGTCGATCTCAATATCATCCACGAGCAGATCGCCAACCTTTTCGGTGGAGACGGCAGTTTCTCCTACTCGAACACGCTTGTTGAAAACAACTTCACGAACTTCATTCAGGACGCGTACGGAGTCAATCCCACCGCATCAAGCACGGCTGGCGTCGCAGGAGCCGTCCGGCATTACAACAGCTTTTCGCAAACCGTGGATCAACTCACCGGCGTCGGCGCGGACGATTTCTGGGGACAGGATATCGATGGTTTTGTCGAAGATTCCTGGAAAATGCGGCCTAATCTCCTGTTGAGTCTGGGCGCGCGATACGACGTGCAGCTTGTACCCGGCCCGGATATGCCCAACACAGCAAATCCCGTGGCGTTTAACGCAACTTCGCAGATAAACCCGGACCTGAAGCTCGTTCAGCCACGTATCGGCTTTTCCTGGAATCCGCATCCCGGTACGGTGGTGCGCGGTGGATACGGCATTTTCTATGGCCTCATTTCAAACTCGGCTTATTACACGGAGCGTCGTGAAAATGGTGTGTACCAACGCCAGTATGGTCCCATCAATGCGACTACGGCGAATGTTCCCTACACCGCCGCGGGCGCGTACCAGAATAATGGAAGCTACGTCAGCTACGCTCCTGTAGGCGGTGTGCCAATCTATACGCCGCCCGGACCGGCACCTACCAACCCGCTGACCGGTGCAGGTCTTACACCGGTCGGTCTGGCTGCCGTTCCTTCGGGAACAATCACCATCCGCGGTCTCGATCCCAGCTTTCGCAACGCGCAATCCCACTCGGCTGACCTAGCGGTAGAACAGGTTCTTCCGTTGAAGACCACCTTGACGGTGTCGTACGTTGGCAACCGAGGCTTGCGTTTGCCGATCTATGTCGATACCAACGTCGATCCTACTTCGGTGCGGAACAATTTAACGTATAACTACACGGCAAATGGCGTAACCAACACATTCGGGGTTCCAGTTTTCACGAACAAGCTGTACGGCACCACCGGTACAGTCGCCACCGGCTTTTCGGATGTGAACAGCTGGTACCACTCGGCTGTATTTTCCATTCGCAAGCCGCTCACCAACGGCGTGGAAATTCTCGCTAACTACACCTGGGCGAAGGCGATCGACGATGGCCAAGCTTCGGGAACCAATGGAACCTTCAATGGCACGGACGCTCCCCTCATCCCGTTCGCCACAGGCCACAAGAGCGGCCGCGCCGCAGAGTACGCGAAATCCGATCTCGATCAACGTGGGCGTTTTGTCGGGACGCTGCTCACGAAGACTAAGCTGCCGATTTCGAATCGGTACGCGGCGTACGCAGCCAATGGCTGGGAGCTGTCGGGAACCTACACCGCGCAAACAGGCTTCCCAATCACCGGCTTCGTCTCGGGAACCATCAGCCGTCTCACCGGTGGCGCGTTCGGCACCACAGGAATCGCGTTGACCGATGGCGGCGTCACAAATGCCGTCTTCACCTCTGGTACAGCAACGCGCGTCCCGGACTTTATCGCTACACGCAACTCCTTCAAGGGACCTGGAATTCACAATCTCGATGCCCGGGTCGCTCGTGAGTTCCCCCTTCCACGCGAGGGCATGCACATTGAAGTCGCTGCAGAAGCGTTCAACGTCGTCAACCACCGCAACATCCTTGCCATCAACCAGAATTACGCAGCGTACACGGCTCCAACGGCTGCGCAGATCCTTGCCAATCCGAATGGGCTCGGCACCTTTACTCCCTTCGCTGCTTTCGGTACACCTACGACTACCTCGGGTGTTCTTTATGGCGAGCGTCAGCTTCAACTCATCGGTCGTATTTTCTTTTAGGGCGAAACCCGCAAGCAGCAACAACGCTAAACGAAGTGCCCGGAGGCGTTCTCTCCGGGCACTTCGTTTTACGCCGCTACCGAAGCAGCGCTGAATTCGAAATCCGAGCCGAGCAACACTTTTTTTTAGTCCTTACGAGCATCACTGTTTGAGCACCCTGAAACGACTTTCTGAGCGCCTGTCGAACTTCTGCGGCGGAGTAGATAATCGGGACCAGGGAGACGATTAATGAGCGAAGGAAGCCCCATGGCAAAGACGAGCGACCTCCTGCCGGAACTGCCTCCTGACGCCTTCCACAAGGAAGACTTGGGCGACGATGCCACATTTTATGCCCCGGCCCGGCTGGTCACCCACATCGACGAAGCGGCTACGCAGGCACTCACCGCTTACTACTGAACTACCCTGCCAGCTGGCGGCGTCATTCTCGACCTGATGTCGAGTTGGGTGAGCCATTTACCGCCTGAGACAGTCTTCGCCGAAGTGATCGGTCAGGGCATGAATGCCGAGGAACTCGGGGCGAATCGCCGGTTGAGCCGAAGCTTCGTGCAGGATCTGAATCGCTCGCCTACCCTGCCTCTCGCGACGGAAAGCTGCGACGCGGCGCTGTGTTGCGTCGGCGTGCAGTACCTGCAGCGCCCGCTCGAAGTGTTTGCCGAAGTTCTGCGGGTTCTTCGGCCGGGCGCGCCGTTCACCGTCAGCTTTTCAGACCGCTGCTTTCCGAGCAAAGCCGTGTCGATCTGGCGTTCGCTCGACGACGTCGGGCACGCTTCCCTGGTGCATCTCTACCTGCAGCGTGCCGGCTTTCAAGAGATTCGCGGCGAAGTGCTGCGCGACGGCGCCGGCAGCGACCCGCTGATCGCCGTTACAGGGCTCCGCTGAGAACTGGCTACCGTCGAGGTTCTTCTTCGGCAGAGCTCCGGAAGCAACCTAATGTACATCGTCTCGTGGCTCAAGGATCCGCAGAAAGCCACGCATCTCGATCAGCGACGCCGGCCGTTCATACAGAAGCCTTGTGCCAGGTCGCACCCGTAATCGCTCAGCCGAAGCGCTTGCGCTGAACTCTCGACACCTTCGACGGAAACAGACATGCCGCTGGATGTGGCCACCTGCACCATCATGCGCACAATCTGATCGTTCGTCTGCATGAGCCGCCGTAGACACTCGGAGTCCGTGATGTCCTTCGGATTTCCACAAAACGCAGGCTGAAGGTACAGACGCAGGGGAGTACATCGGTAAGGGTTCCGTCGTTGACAAGGCTCCTGAGACTTATTGAGCACTCCCTGTTCAAGGGTGTGCGGCCATGAAGATGGCCCCGGGGAACGTGTGCTTGTGCCCAAGCTATTGCCCAAAGCAGTCGTTATGGCCTGCTTTGGGCAAACGCACCGTTCCGGGCTAACCCGTCCGTTGTAGCTGGCGGTAACATGCTCTTCCCACCCGCTTCCTCATCCGCTCCATCAAATTGGGCGAATGCGGCACAAGGCCGTTTGGAAGGGAAGGTCTGGGGGACGATACAAAGCCGACGCAAGGACAGAGTCCGCAGCTTGTTTGAAGATGTGGAACGTGTCGTTTGCCGATGCTCGCGCTACACCCAGAGAGCGACGTTTAGTTGCCGATGACTTCTTTCGCGTCGCTCAGCACCACCTTGAAAGTCATGCGGCTGCGCCCGCGAAACACCATCAGCACGGCCGTATCGCCCGCGTGATGTTTGTTCAGCGCCGCGGAAAGGTCTTGCGGCGTGGTCACTTCCTGCCCATCGATGGCTACGATCAGGTCGCCGCCCAGCATGACAGGCTGGTACCCCATGCGCGCCTGCTGCGTGCCTCCGTGCAGGCCGGCTTTCTGCGCCGCTCCTCCCGGCAGCACGCTTTCAACCAGGATGCCGTAATCCACAGGAAGCCCGATCTGCTCGGCAATGTCGGGCCCAATGGGAAGCGTCACGATGTCCAGCGATGGCCGGCGCATCCGGCCGTAGCGCGCAAAATCGTCCAGCACCGCCTTCGCCGTGCCTATAGGAATCGCAAACCCGATGCCTGCCGACTGGTCCGCACCACCGTTGGGGTTGCTGGCAATCAGCGTCGTAATGCCGATCACCTCGCCGCGCGAGTTCAGCAGCGGTCCGCCTGAGTTTCCCGGGTTTACCGACGCGTCCGTTTGAATCGCGTCCTCAATCTTGTGCCCGCTCGGCATCGCCACCGAACGAATCGCTGAAATGATGCCGCGCGTCATGGTCCCCGAAAAGCCGAACGGATTGCCCAGAGCATACACCCGCTGACCGACCACCAGGCCCGCGGAGTCCGCCAAGGTCGCCGGCGTCAGGTTCGGCACATCCTTGATCTGCAGCAGCGCCAGGTCGTGGTCCTTGTCCACGCCCACCAGCACGGCTTTGTACTTTTTCTGATTGAACAGCGTCACATCGACCGCCTGCGCGTTATCGATGACGTGGTTGTTTGTCAGAATGTGGCCTTCTTTATCGAGCAGGAATCCCGAACCCTGCCCCTGTTGCGGCACCGGACGCGAAAAGAAGTCGTATACCAGGGCCGTGCTCGTAATGTTCACCACCGACGGCAGTGCCCGCTTGTAGACCGCGATGTTCTGCTGTTCTTCACTGTCGTACGCAGGCGCGGCGGCGGCTTCGGTCATCGTAAAGTGGCCTAGCGGCCCTTGTATCGACGATTCATTGCTCGCATCGAGCCCGGGCGCCCGATGCGCCAGACTCGCCAAAGCTCCGGCCGGAACGAAGTGCATCGACAGGTAATAGAACCCCGCAAGAAGTAACAGAACGGCAAGCACAGGACGCAATTTCATCGAGGAAAAGACCCTTTGGCGCTAGCAGCGCTTGCCCTCGATTTTAGCGGTTCCAACGACCGTAGCTCAAAGCGAGGCATCGTCAACAGTGAACCCCACCTTGAATGGCCGCCTCACCGCTTGCCCTGGTCTCTTCTCGCTGTTCTCGGCTTCCGCACTCGGCTTCGTAGATCACCCTTCCATCCCCCGACGCTCCCGCCCGCCATTCAGCCCGAGCAGCTCCGCCCACACGATCTCAACGCGAGCTTCCAGCGCTTCCAGCCCGGCGTCGTTCCGCACCAAAAGGCACTCTGCCTCAAACGCCCGCGTGGGGGCTTGCGCCGCCAGTCGGCGCCGCGCGTCGTTTTCCAGCGCTGCCCGCTCGTCCGCGCTCAAGGCGCGCCCGTTGGAGGCCCGCTCGACAAAGCGCGCCACCTTCACCGTTTCCGGTGCTGTCACCATCACGATCCGGTCAAACCGCTCGCGCCACGGCCTGCCTTCCGCCTTGTACTTGGTGGTAAAAATAAGCGCCGACTCCACAACTAGGATCGCGTCCGGTCGCTCGCGTTCGAGCACGGCCGCCACCCGCGCCTGCTCCGCAAGCACGGCAGGATGAACAGTCGCGTTCAGCTCTTCAACCCGTCCTGCTTCAAACGCCAGCCGCGCCAGCTCCCGGCGGTCCAGCGCACCGTCTGGCAGAACGACGCCCACCCCAAAGCGGTTGACGATTTCCGTGTACGCAGCCTGGCCGGGCTGCATCAGCGCGCGGCCCATCTCGTCGGACGAGACCACCACGGCTCCACGCTCCGCAAGCAACCGTCCAACGGTTGACTTACCACTTCCTATGTCGCCCGTAAGCCCCACACGCAGCAATGGTTAAAGGCCTCGCCGCGTGCGCGCCGCGGTCACCGTGTTCCGCATCAGCATGGCGATCGTCAAGGCACCGACGCCTCCCGGAACCGGGGTGTACGCTCCGCTCACGGCAAACGCCAACGGAGCGATGTCGCCCACCACCACCGATCCGCGCCGCTGCCACAACGCCCGCCGCGCCTCGTGCTCCGGATGCGAAGCGGGAAATAGCGTGCCACGTCCGCTTCGCCCGTCACGCGATTGATGCCGACGTCGATCAGCGTGGCTCCCGGTTTGACCATGTCGGCTGTCACAAACCCCGGCCGCCCGATCGCGGCGACCAGAATATCCGCTTCGCGCGTCGCCCGCGCCACATCGCGCGTCTGCGAGTGGCACACCGTCACCGTGGCGGACGCATTTACCAGCAGCGCAGCGACGGGCTTCCCGACGATATTCGACCGCCCCAGAACGACCGCGTTCGCTCCCGCCAGGGCGATGCCGCCGCGCTTCAGAATCTGCAGGATGCCCGCCGGAGTACAGGACACCAGCAGATCGTCGCCTCCGGTGCCGGCCAGCAGCCGTCCCGTATTGATGGGGTGGAACCCGTCCACATCCTTGGCCGGGTCGACTGCCTCCAGCAGTTGCTGCGTGTCCACGTGTCGGGGTAGCGGCAGTTGGATAAGGATGCCGTCGATATCGTCCCGCGCATTCAGCGCGGAGACGATGTCCAGCAATTCTTCTGTGGTCACGCTCTCAGGCGGCGTGATCATCTCCGAAAAAATCCCGAGTTCCGCGCAGGTTTTTACCTTGCTGCGAACATAAATCTGCGACGCCGGAACTTCGCCGACCAGCACCACCGCCAGCCCCGGGGTGTACCCGGCAGCGACAGCCGCGCTCACGTCGGCCGCCAGTTCGGCCTTGATCTCCGCGGCCATGCGCATACCGTCGAGCACGCGCGGCTTGTTCTCCCGCTTGATGGCTTCCTGCATACGCTTCATCCTACCGTGCCATTCGGAGAACGGGAATTCTCCCCTGATCTGCACAGACTCAAAGCAAATGCGCCCCAGCTCTACAACCCTCATCGAAGGCTTTCGCTCTAACGGAGCTATTGCGTGAGCAACCGCGTGAGCGACCAGGTGTACGATGCGCCTGAGGGGATTCCACTTGAGCCACAGACCCGCCAACACGACGCCAGAAGACGCCACCGCGGCTACAGACGCTGCCTATGCGCTCCGTATGGACGTGACCCACGGCATCGAAAAGTTTACCGCAAAGGACATTGCCACGCTGCGTTCCGACCTGTTGCAATCCGGCGTCGACTCGTTCCAGGCAGCCGAACTCGTCACGACGTTTCTGGGCGGTCGCGGCTACGGCATTTCGACCGACGAGGCCCGCATGGTGGCCGCGAAGATCGAAGGGCATAACTGTACGGTCGAGCATATCGAAGCAGAATTGGCCCGCGTGGCCCGCGTCGCGTAAGTCGAAAGGCTTACTGCATCATTTCGCCTTCAGGTTCGTCGGTCGGCGATTCGATTTCCGCATGGAATCCTTCAAGCATCCGCTCGAAGAACGCGTCCGCGTCGAAGTCCTTGCGATGCAGGCCTTCGGCGTTCACGATGTGCCGCGCCAGATCAGCCAGCACGATGCCCCACGCGAACGGGTCTTCCCACGCGCCGGAACGAAGGCTGACATGCTGCCCCTGTTCAGCGACCCATACGCGAAGAAGTTCGAAACTCGCCTTGTCCTTGGCGGCGGCGGGCGGCGGATCCAGAAACTTTTGTGAAGCCATGTGCGGCACTCCTGTCTACAGCTTATAGCCTTCCGGCGAGCACCCTGAACCCGTTCTCACCAGGAGAGCAGAGTGCCAGCGTCCTCAAACTGAAGACTCACCACTGATCCACAGTACCCGCCGCAGGGCTCAGCACTCTACCCGCAGAGTTGACTACCGATTGGCCAGAGCCGCTTCAATGCCTGCGCTTACTTCCGCCTTGGCAAATTCCGCCGCTACGCGAATGCCGTTCATGATAGCCCGTTCGTTCGACGACCCATGCCCCACAATCACCGGTCCGCGTACACCTAAAAGCTGCGCTCCGCCGTATTCCGAGTAGTCCAGGCGCTTCTTGAAAGCCGTAAATGCCTTCCGCGAGAGAAGCGCTCCTACCTGGGAGGTCACTGTCGATTTCAGGCTTTCTTTCAGGGAAACACTCAGCAGCTTCGCTGTGCCCTCGCAGGTCTTCAGCGCCACATTGCCGGTAAAGCCATCGCAAACGGCGACATCGCAGCGTCCGTTAAACAGGTCCCGCCCTTCGACATTGCCCATGAAGTTGATGCCCTTCAACTCGCGCAAGAGCGGCAGCGTGTCGCGCGAAAGGGAATTGCCCTTGGTGTCTTCTTCACCAATGGAAAGCAGACCGACGCGCGGATTTGCATAGCGCAGCACGTTTTTGGCAAACGTATGCCCCATCACCGCAAACTGCACCAGGTTCTCAGGGTCGGAGTCGACGTTGGCTCCTACGTCGAGCAAAACACATGGATTGCCCGTGGTCGTCGGCAGGCTGGTCGCCAGCGCGGGCCGGTCGACTCCCGCAAGCGAGCCAAGCACCATCTTCGCGGTAGCCATTGCCGCTCCGGTGTTACCGGCAGTCACGAACCCGGCGGCCCGGCCTTCGCGGATCATTTTCAGGCCTACCCGCATCGACGAGTCGCGCTTGGACCGAACGGCCTGGGCGGCTTTATCGTCCATGTGGATCCATTCGCTGGCCTGCACAATAAACACGGGAAGGCGCTCGCGCCCGGAAAGGTTCTTCAGGCACTCGCGCAGCTTGGGACGCAGCAATTCCTCCGGGCCCACGAGGTGGACCCGGACGTCAAGAGTGCGCGCAGCAAGGATCGCCCCCCGAATTTCCGGGTCGGGAGCCTTGTCGCTTCCCATCGCATCGAGAACGATGTCTATCGGCATCTAGTAAGGCACTCGGCAGAGCAGGGAAGAGCGAATTACGCAGCTTCCTTGGCGGCCACCACAGCCCGGCCCTTATACTCGCCGCACGCCTTGCAGGCGCGGTGCGACAGCTTCTTTGCGCCGCAATTCGGGCAGTTGGAGGTTCCGGTCACAGTAAGAAAATCGTGGCTGCGGCGCTTGGCGGTGCGCTGCTTGGAATGGCGGCGCTTCGGATTAGGCATGGTGTTTCCTTTCGACCGGCTTTCGCGCACAGGGCACGGAAAGCGGCCATCGAAATCGTAAAGTTCGTACTTTGTTGCAAAAGTCTTAGCGGGCCTGGATCTTACTGCTCAATTGAAGACCGGCCAGCGCCTTCCAGCGTGGGTCCGGAGCTATCTCTGCCCCTTCCTCCAGCTCTTCGTCCAACAGCCCGGGACGGCGGCCGTCCTTGAGCACGGGACCCTGGCACTCCTCCTGGCAGAGCACCCGTCCGGGAAGGGTCAACAGCACCTGCTCCCGAACCGCATCCTCCAGCAAAAGTCCGCCGTTCTCATAATACCCGATTTCGGTCTCTTCTTCCGTGATGGCGTGTTCTCCGGCCTCGGCGTCCACGCCGGCAGGCCGGTAAATCAGGTCGAATTCCGTTTCCACCACCTGCGGCACCGGCTCAAGACACCTGGCGCACATCTGCTCGAATCGCCCGACGATCTTTGCCCGCAGCCGTATGTCGTCGACCACCTCACCGTGGCCGCGATTTTCCTCAAGCAGCTCGGCCACGCCGCGAACCATCAGCGGCCCAACCTGCACCACGTCGGCGGTGTAGTCGATCGCTCCGGCCGGAACGCTTTCGTTCAGGGGAAGTTTGTCTTTGTGCAGTTGGGTCGTTGTAATCAGCATGACTTCATAAGCGTAGGGGCCAAAGCGCGGCGCGTCAATCCAGGCGCCGCAAGCCCTACTTCATCACCCCAAACGCAAATACCGTGCTCGACCGGTAGGTCTCTCCCGGCTTCAGCTCCGTCGACGGGTATGTCGGCTCATTCGGCGAGTCAGGGAAGTGCTGTGTTTCCAAGCAAATGCCCGGGTCTTTCTCGTAGGGCTTTCCGGTCAGCCCGGTGAACTCCCCGTGCAGGGTGTGGCCGCCGTAAAACTGGATGCCCGGCTCTGTCGTCGAAATCGTCAACGTCCGCCCACTAGCCGGGTCGACCATCTCCGCGGCCTCGCGCATCCCGTACCCGTTCAGGATGTAGTTGTGGTCGTAGCCGCCCTTCAGGTTCAACTGCCGATTGTTATCGTGGCTGCGCGCGCCCATAGCGGTCAGCATGCCAAAGTCGAACGGCGTCCCCGCCACCGGAGCCGGAGGTCCCAGCGGAATCAGGTTGCTGTCGACCGGCAAATACTGGCTGGCGTTGATTCTCAGTTGCTGGTTCAAAATCGTCCCGCTGTGTTCACCCGCCAGGTTGAAGTAGCTGTGGTTCGTCAGTGCCACCACCGTCGGCTTGGTGGTGGTGCCGCTGAAGTCGATGTGGAGGCTGCTGCCTTCAAGCGTGTAGCGGACGTGGACGGTCAGCGCGCCGGGGAAACCCTGGTCGCCATCCGGGCTCAGCAGCGTCATTGCGACGCCGTTCGGCACCTCGGTCGCGGTCCACACGCGCCGGTCGAAGCCGTCCGTGCCGCCGTGCAGGGTGTTGGCTCCGTCGTTCGGGGTCAGGCGCGCCGGCTGTCCTTCAAGCGTGAATCCCGCATGCCCGATGCGGTTCACATAGCGCCCTGCGGTCGACCCCAGGTAGGTCGTGTGGTCGGCCTCATACGCTGCGACATCCTTGTACCCGAGCACGACGTCGGCCTTCACGCCATCCCGCCCGGGAGCAACAATGCTGACGATCCGCGCGCCGTAGTTGGTGATTCTGACGGTCAGCGCGGCGTCAGTCAACGTAAAGAGTTCCACCGGTTTGCCTTCCTTCGTCTTGCCCCACGGCACCTTGTTGACGGCCGCGTGCGCCAGGGAAGTTGTTAGAAGCAGTCCGGTCAGTAGCAGGGTACGTTTCATGTTTTGAGGTCCTTCCGCGTGACGTCGCGAGCGTGAAAAGCAATGTACCCGAACGATGACGGAGCACGCCAGTTCTCAAAGGCCGGCGGCACGCCCAGCGCCAACTCTACGCCACCCCAGTCTGCGCAACGATCCTCCAAGGCAAGGACGGAAGCAGCAAGAAGGAAAGCGCTCCACGAATTCGCATCGTGAGATTTTAATCCGCCTCTCCGCTTGCCTTTTCTGAACGAGCGGTGGCTAGGAAAACAGCCGTATCGCTGCAACGCCTGCCGCTCCTGCTGCGATACAGGAGCCGACCGTCGCCTCGGTGAGCCCGCCCAACGCCAGCACCTTGCCCGGTGCCACCTCGCAGGCTTCCCGCAGGCTATCGAGACCGACG
The DNA here is from genome assembly GCA_937871785.1 of uncultured Granulicella sp. GTDB lineage: Bacteria > Acidobacteriota > Terriglobia > Terriglobales > Acidobacteriaceae > Granulicella. Next base: position 6,857 of record CALMON010000251.1, on the reverse strand, counting down.
CCTTCCTGCACCCGCTCGCCCGCCTCGCGCTTTCCAAACACCGGCCCAAACAGCACCAGGTCCGCCCCGGCATCGCGCGCGCGCCGCACGTCGTCAAGTGTGTGGCAGGACACGCTGATCATAGCTCCCGGCATCACCCGCCGCACCTGCGCGACCGTCAGCTCCTCGGCCGCTCCCGTCAGGTGGACGCCCGCCGCTCCGGTGGCCATAGCGACGTCCGCGCGACCGTTGATGAGCAAGGCAATCTGCGCGCCGGCCAGTTCCGCCAGCAGCGCCCGCGCTTTCGCCGCCAGCTCTCCTGCGTCTACCTCTTTGGCACGCAACTGGGCGACCGTGACCCCCGCCGCAATCCAGCGCTCCCGCGAGCCGACCGCCAGCTTTCCATCCGTAATTGCATATCGAATCACGCCGATAGTGTATGGGATACAAGCTGCCACCGGCCCGCCTGAGCGGGCCCGCAGTACGCGGCGTATGATTGGAATAGCCGAATCGTTTTACAGATTTGGCCGGTAACTACCGGCCCGATCCACTTCCGCAGGAGAGTCCGGCCGAGTAAAAGTTATGGGTACTGTTTACGACCTTATCGTCATCGGCTCGGGCCCCGCAGGGCAGCGCGCCGCTATTTATGGCGCAAAAATGGGTAAGAAAGTCGCTGTGGTCGAGATGCGCGAGGTAGTGGGCGGCGCCTGCATCAACACCGGAACCATTCCGTCGAAGACCATGCGCGAAGCCGTACTGCATCTTTCCGGCTATAACTACAAATCCATTTACGGCATGAACTACCGGGTGAAGGAACGCATCACCATGGCGGACCTCGCGTTCCGCGTGCAGCATGTCATCAAGACGGAAGTCGACGTAACCGAAGCGCAGCTTTCGCGCAACAACATCGAAATGCTGATCGGCGTCGCCAGCTTTGAGGACCAGAGCCACGTTCGCGTGACCAACTCCAAAGGCTCGTCGCTGTATGAAGCGAAAAACATCCTGATCGCCACCGGCACGAAGCCGGCAAATTCGCCCAAGGTCAAGATCAACGGCACCACCATCGTCAACTCCGACCTCGTGCTGCAGTTGAAGGAGCTGCCCAAGACGATGATCATCGTCGGCGGCGGCGTTATCGGCGTGGAGTATTGCTGCATGTTCGCCGCCCTCGGCGTTCGTGTGACGTTGATTGAGCGTCGCCCGCGCCTGCTCGAATTCGCCGACCAGGAAATGATCGAGGCGCTCAGCTACCACCTGCGCGACGCACGCGTCACCATGCGGCTGAACGAAGAAGTGGAATCCGTCGAGGAACTCGCCGACGGCACCGTCGTAGCGACGCTTGAGTCGAAAAAGAAGCTTACCGGCGACGCTCTGCTGTACGCCGTTGGCCGGCAGGGCAACGTCGACGAACTGAACCTCGGCAACGCCGGCATTGAAGCCGACCCGCGCGGCCGCATTGCCGTCGACAAGGATTTCCGCACCAAGTGCCCCACCATCTTCGCGGTCGGCGACGTGATCGGTTTCCCGTCGCTCGCGTCCGTCAGCATGGAGCAGGGCCGCATCGCCGCCGCGCGCGCCTTTGGCGATGAAGAAATCGTCTCCAATCCCAGCTTCTACCCCTACGGCATTTACACCATCCCGGAGATCAGCTTTATCGGCAAAACCGAAGAACAGCTCACCGACGAGGACGTGCCTTACGAGGTCGGCGTCGCGTATTACCGCGAAATCGCCCGCGGCCAGATCCGCGGCGACACCACCGGCCGGCTGAAGATCATCTTTCACCGCGAAACCCACGCCATCCTGGGCGTCCACATCATCGGCGAAGGCGCCAGCGAACTCCTGCACATCGGCCAGGCGGTGATGGCGCTTGGCGGCAAGCTGGATTACTTCGTGGAAACGGTCTTCAACTACCCGACGCTGGCGGAATGCTATAAGGTCGCGGCGTTTAACGGCATGAACCGCGTCAGCAAGTTCGACTAGCAACCCTCATAGCCGGCTGATACTATCGGCCGCAGTGGGAAAAGCAGCCTCACCGCTTCCCGTTCTCCGCTCATCTCTCGCAGAGTTTGGTCGCCAACAAGGCTCCACGCCTGGGGGGTTGACGGACCCACCGTCTTCCAGCTACCGTCTGTGCACCCGCGGCAAACGGCCGCGAAGCCAGAACCGGCGAAAGGCGGACGACCATGGATAACCAGAGCACCCCCACCTCCACCGGCCCCGTAATCGGCATCATTCTGGCCGAACGCATTTTTGCCGGCCTGATCGTCGACCACCAGCTTCAAGGGGAGCTCCACACCTATCCTCCCGGAGCCGCCCCAATGGACCCCGACGACGACCACGCGCTCGTCGAACTCCCGACGGACTCACTCATCCATGCGCTTTGCGACCTCGTCGTCAGCCTCGCGCAGGGGCACGAAAAAGACCTTGCTGCCGTCGGCATTGCGCTGCCGGGCATGATCCGCGGCGGTGTCGTCGAAGAGGCCCCCAACCTGCCGCAGCTCAAGGGCGCGAAGATTGGCGAGCTCATCACAGCCGGTCTGATAAAGAACGGCATCGCCGCCCCGGTCACCGTGCTGAACGACGCGGACGCCGTCGCTGCCGGCCTCGCTTCAAGCCACGGCAAGCTCGACCGCCTGATCCGTGTCTGGACGCTCGGCACCGGCATCGGCTATGGCCGGTACCCGTTCGCGGAAGGCGTCTGGGAGGGCGGCCACTCGGTCGTCTCGCTCGACGACAAGGAGCGTTACTGCGGATGCGGTGGCGTTGGCCACCTGGAAGGCATTATGGGCCACCGCGCCATGCGGCTGCGTTTCCTGGACCTCGAGCCCGAGGAAGTGTTTGCCATTGCCAACACCCGCAACGGCGAGCGTTCGGCAGACCCGCGCTGCAACGACTTCAAGAAGCTCTGGCACAAATCGCTGGCGGCCGTGACGGCCTCGTCCATCCACATGGACGGCCCCGGCAAGTTTTTTCTTACCGGCTTCAACGTCCGCTTCGTCGACATGAACTTGCTGCACGACTGCCTGCATGGCATGGTAAAGATGAGTCCGCTGCAAAGCTACTCGATCGAGATCGTCGCCGAAGACCAGACGACGCGAGTGATCGGTGCCGCTGTAGCTGCGGAACAGGTCTCCCGGCGGTAGAGTCCGCCTGCGAAGCAGGGAAGCGACTGGCAGGTGCGACCCCTCCCCGGCCGGGCTTCTCGTGGTGACGACTCTGCTGGGGTGTTCTTGAATTCCACACCCGATTTGCACATTCTTTGCTGAAAAGCAGCATTGGTAACCACAAAAGCGGCACCTCGGTACCCCGTTCGTGTTATCGACCTGGGCACTTACCTAGAACGTCAACCCCCATAACTTGTATTCCCTTACCCTGTCCTCCCTTGTCATTATGCAAGCAGTCAACTCCAACTGAAGCCCATCCGGTTATCAGGAGATGGGTGCTCCCGCGGTTTTGCCGCTGTGAGCCCTGCGTGGTGACCGGCCCTGAGCGGCGGAGGATTTATGCGTGTAAGCAGTCGCGGTGTTTGGCCGCGCGTGTTGCGGAGCGGGATGGTACGTTTGGCCGGTTGCCTGGCCCTTCTGTTGTCGCTGACGACGGCCACGGCCGGCGCCCAGATCTCCTATAACGGCAGCTTGATCGATCTCGGTTCCGTCACCATCGGGGGCACCGCCACCACCGCGACCGCTACCTTCAGCGTGGCCCAGGGGCAAACGGCCACGGTCACCAGCACCACGGCCGTGTCTCTCGGCGCCGTGCTGCAGGACTATAACCTCATCTCGCAAAACTGCACCGGCGCGATCCTCACCGGGCCGACCACGTGCAGCGTCACCGTGGCGTTTTCGCCCGTCGGTCCCGGTGTGCGTTTGGGCGCGATCGTTCTGCGCGCCGGCACCCAGCCGGCGGTTACCGCCTTTTTGCGCGGCACAGGGGTCGGTTCCGAGCTTGTGCTTTCGCCTGACACCGCCGCTTCGAACGGCAACGTCGCCCCCTTGCAGCCCACCAGCTTTGTACCCTCGTCGGTAAACTTCGACGCCGCCGGTAACCTGTACTTCAACGATATTCAGAACAGCCGCATTCTTGAGCAAAGTGCCAACGGCACCCTCGCCACGGTGGTTTCGCTTCCCGGCACGGTGTTTTCCTCGTTTTCGATCGCGGGCAACGGCAACCTGTACGTCACGTCGCCCTCAGAAGACGCCGTATACCTTGTCGTTCCCGGAGTGGCGCCCACGGCGACCCGCATCACCCTGAGCGGAGTCAATCTGGTACTTCCGTCCGGCATCGCGGCGGACGCAGACGGCGGTTTTTACCTCACCGACGCCATTTCCAACACCCTGATCCATTCGACCGCCGCGGGCGCGGCCACCCTGGTCACGCTTACGGGTCTGGGCACGCCGCTTTCCGGGCCGCTGGGCCTCGCGCTCGACGGCCAGGGCAACCTGTTCCTCGCCGACAGCGGCAACAACCGCATCGTCGAGGTGGTGCTCGCCACCGGAGCGGCTAGCGTCGTCCCCGTCAATGGCCTCTTCCTCTTTAATCCTTACGGCGTCACGGTAGACGCTTCCGGAACGCTTTACGTCGCCGACACCGGCAATCGCCGGGTCGTTCGCGTGCTGCCCACCGGTGCCGCGCAATCGCTCATGGTCAGCGGCTTTGCGTTCTCCTCGCCGACTGCATCCACCCTGGCTGCGAACGGGGACCTCGTGGTCGCGGACAGCAAAAATGGCCTTACCCGCGTTTACCGCACCGCGCCGGCGCCCACCGTCACCTTTGCCACGCCCACTCCCGTCGGCACACTGGACTCCGCCGACGGTGCTAAATCTTTTGGCGTGCAGAACATCGGCAATGCTCCCTTGCAGCTTGTCTCGGTCGATGGCGTCGCGGCTTCGGCTAACCCGACGATCGGCAACCCCGCCTTTGCGATCGCTCCCAGCGCAACCTGCCCGGTGGTCACTCCGACGACCACCGCGACCGACGCGCAGATCGCCTCGGGCGTGCTTTGCCTGTACGCTATCAACTTCACACCGTCCGTAACCGGCACCAACTACGGCTTTTTGAACCTGACCACGCACGCCACCGGAGCGCAAACCAACGCCAGCACCTCGGTCACGCTCACCGGTACGGGCGCGGGAGCCATCGACGCGTTCACCGTCGTCGCCCCGGCCACGGCCACCGCCGGTACGCCGGTGAGCTTTACCGTGACGGCGAAGGGCGGGGGCGTCATTTCGACCGGCTTCACCGGAACCGTCGTCCTCACGAGTACCGACGGCACAGCCGTCTTCCCCGGCGGCAATACCTACACCTTTACTGCCGCCGACAACGGCGTCCATACCTTCACCGCTCCGGCGAGCGGCATCACCTTCAACGCCGCCGGCACGTTTCAGGTCCGCGTCACGTCCGGTGGCGTTAGCGGTGTCAGCAACAATGTCGTTGTCAACCCGAACCCGATCGCCGTGGCCGCCGCCTTTACCCTGGCGATTTCGCCGACCGCCACCGTAGGCATCGCGGACGCGTTCACCCTCACCGCGACCAACGCTGCCGGCACAGCCACGGGCTACCGCGGCACGGTCACGTTCTCGAGCACCGACGCCAAGGCGACTTTCGCAGGCGGCACCTCCTATACCTTTACGGCTGCCGACAACGGCGTTCATACGTTTGCGGGAGTGACCTTCGGCACCGCCGGCACCTTCGCCGTCACCGCAACGGACGGTACCGCGACCGGAACGGCCAGCGTCGTCGTGTCGCTGCCAGCGCCCGCGCTTTCGCTCGCCATTGGGCTCACCGCAACGGTGGGCGTTGCCGACCCATTCACCATCACCGCCTCCAGAAACGGCGCGGTCGCCACCGACTACACCGGAACGGTTACTTTTTCGACGACCGACAACAAAGCGGCGTTTCCCGGCGGCACCTCGTACACCTTCACCGCCGCCGACGGGGGAGTCCACACCTTCCCCGGAGTGACTTTCGGCAGCGCCGGCACCTTTGCGGTAAACGCAACCGACGGTACCGCGAAAGCCTCGGCAAACGTCGTCGTCTCGCTCCCCGCGGCTACCCTGGCGCTCGCCACCAGCCCGACCGCCACGACCGGCGTCGCGGATGCCTTCACCATTACCGCGATGCAGGGAACCGCCGTCGCCACCGGCTACACGGGGACCGTAGCCTTCTCGACCACAGACCCGAAAGCGACCTTTCCGGCTGGCATGTCATACACCTTTACCGCAGCCGACAACGGCGTGCATACCTTTACCGGAGTGGTCTTCGGCACGGCCGGCACCTTTGCGGTGAACGCGACCGATGGCACGGCGAAGGCTTCCGCCAACGTCGTTGTGTCACAACCTGCGCCGACGCTGACTCTGGCAATCACACCTACCGCCACGGTCGGCATCGCGGACGCCTTCACCATTACCGCGGTGCAGGGAACCGCCGTCGCCACCGGCTACACGGGGACCGTAGGCTTCTCGACCACAGACCCGAAAGCGACCTTTCCCGCAGGCACGACCTACACCTTCACCGCAGCCGATAACGGCGTCCACACGTTTACCGGAGTGGTCTTCGGCACGGCCGGGACCTTCGCCGTAAACGCGACCGACGGCACGGCGAAGGCTTCCGCCAACGTCGTTGTGTCACAACCTGCGCCGACGCTCACTCTCGCGATCACACCTACCGCCACGGTCGGCATCGCGGACCCCTTCACGCTCACAGCGATGCAGGGCACCGCCATCGCCACCAGCTACACGGGTACTGTCGCTTTTTCGACCACCGACCTGAAAGCGATCTTCCCGGCCGGCACTTCCTATACCTTCACCGCAGCCGACAACGGCGTGCACACCTTCACCGGGGTGACTTTAGGCAGTCCCGGCACGTTTGCGGTGAATGCC
>CALMON010000250.1:18183-30253 GCA_937871785.1 uncultured Granulicella sp. | reverse complement strand
ATGAAACAGGATCGGCAGACGAGATTTCCTCAGCCGGCAAGGCCTTCGAGCGAGCCATTCGCGCGGAAGGCAAAACCATCTGCGAAATATATATCGACCCGCCCACCACGCTTCCGCACGCCATCATGTTCCTGCCCATCGAAGGGCTGTACGCGGAGGTGGTGCGCCGCCCCGGTTTGCAAAGCGAGCTGCAACAGCAGTGCCGCGTGACCATCGCCGGACCGTCCACGTTTATGGCGATCCTTACCAGCTTTCAGATGGGCTTCCACACCCTGGCGCTTGAAAAGAAAGGCGACGAAGTCTGGAAGGTCCTGGGTCGCGCGAAGACCGAATTTGAAAATTTCGGCGGTTTGATGGAACGGGTTGAAAAGCAGGTCGGCACCGTGCAGAACACCCTGCGCGACATTCGCGGAAAAAACACGACGATCACGCGGGCGCTCAAGGGGGTGTCCGCGCTGCAAACGGGCACTCCGGTAACGGCTCCTTCGCTGGCTGACACCATGCTCCCCCTGCTGGCTGCGGAAGCGGAGGAGTAGGCATTTCGGGTTCCTCGTCGTGCCGGCCTACTTGGTCGTTTCCGCACCGGCCGGCCTTGCCTTGCGCACACCGTCCGTGCGCAGAAACACCTTGCGCCGGCAAAGCGCGCACTCCCACGGGTAATAACCAAGCAGCGGCAGCACCTGCCGTTCCACAAATCCGGCGCGGTTCAGCCGGCGCAGCTCCTGGCCTTCACAATAGGTACACGGTCGCTTTTGCATAATCTCGGGTGGGGCCTGGCCGATGCCCGCGCAAGCGGCAACGACAGGCTGCACTGTACGTCATTCGGACTACATATGGGAAGGGTCCGGCAGCGGCGGGCTCGCGAAGAACGACGCGAAGGACGGCAGGAGATCCCTTCGCGCCTTTACATGGCCGGGGAGCGTAAGTATGCTTTGACCTTGGGGCCATCGTAGCGGGCGTGCTTCGGCTTCCGGGCCGGTTCGTCGACGCGACACCGCCAACAGTTCTGCAAGGCAGCACTTGATAACGAACGCGACAGGAGAACAAGCAAATGGCAGCAGTGGACGAGAAGGTAAAGCAGATTATTGTCGAGCAGCTTCAGGTGGATGAAGCCGAAGTGACGCCGGGCGCCAGCTTTCAGGAAGACCTGGGTGCCGACTCGCTCGATGTAGTCGAGCTCGTCATGCAATTTGAAGAAGCGTTCGACATTCAGATTCCGGACGAAGATGCAGAGAAGATCAAGACGGTGAAGGACGCCATCGACTACATCGAGAAGAACCAGAAGGGCAAGTAACTTCCATGGCGGAACAGCGACGCGTCGTCGTCACCGGCCTTGGGCTGTTGTGCGGCGTAGGCAATACCGCGACGGAGGTCTGGAAAGGCCTGTTGGCGGGCAAAAGTGGCATGGCGGAGATCAAGGCTTACGATCTCACCGGCCACTCCGTCCGCTTTGCGGCGGAAGTCAAAGACTTCGACCCACACGTCTTCGTGGATAAAAAAGAAGCCCGTAAGATGGGCCGCTTCATTCACTTCGCCATGGCTGCGGCAGCCGAGGCGATGGCCCACTCCGGTCTCGCGGTGACGGACGACAACAGTGAGTCGGTCGGCGTGCATATCGGCTCCGGCATCGGCGGCTTCGACATCATCGAGCGCGAACACACGGCGCTGATGAATGGCGGACCGCGCAAAATCTCGCCCTTCTTTATCCCCGCCAGCATCATCAACCTTGCCGCCGGGCAGGTGAGCATCAAGTATGGCGCACGCGGCCCGAATGAAGCTACGGCGACGGCCTGCACCTCGTCCGCGCACTCCATCGGCGATGCCTACCGCACGATCCAGCGCGGCGACGCGAGCGCCATGATCGCCGGCGGCACCGAAGCGGCCATCACGCCCTTGAGCGTCGGCGGATTCGCGGCCATGAAAGCGCTTTCCACGCGCAACGACGATCCCACCCACGCCTGCCGTCCTTTCGACAAGGATCGCGACGGGTTTGTGGTCGGCGAAGGCGCGGGCATCCTGATCCTTGAAGATTTGGAGTTCGCGCAGGCGCGCGGTGCCCATATTCTTGCGGAAATTATCGGCTACGGCATGAGCGGCGACGCCTTCCACATGACGGGCATGGCCCCTGAAGGCGAAGGCTGCCGGCGGGCCATGGCAGCGGCGATCAAGTCGGCGGCCATTTCTCCGGACGCGATTGACTACGTCAACGCGCACGCTACCAGCACGCCCCTTGGAGACGCGCTGGAGTCGAAAGCGATTGAAACTGTTTTTGGCGAGCGCGCGAGCCTGGGCAAGCTGCTGGTGAGCTCGACCAAGTCGATGACAGGCCATCTTCTGGGCGGTGCCGGTGGCCTTGAGGCCGGCATCACCATCATGGCGATGCAAAACCAGATCGCGCCGCCGACCATGAACATCGTGGAGCTCGACCCGGCGTGCCGACTGAATTATGTGCCCAACGTGCCGCAGCCGGCAAAGATCGACTATGCGCTTTCGAACTCGTTCGGTTTCGGCGGAACGAACGGCTCACTGGTCTTCAAGCGCTGGGGGGCGTAGTCGCCGGGTTGGTTTTAATGAGTATCGAGCTGTGAGCGATGGGCTGTGAGGGAGTCCCTCCTTCGCCTAGAAGCTCATAGCTCGGTTCTCACGCTCGACTAGAACCCCGTGGCAAACGCCTTCCAGCAGATTCCGCATCAGATAGGGAGGCAGTGAACGTCGCCTGCCAATCCCTCCCCGGAGTCCCCCCATGCCTTTCCTCAAAGTCGGCGTTGAAAATACCAGCGACATCCACATTTATTACGAAGACCTCGGCAGCGGCAAACCGGTCGTTCTCGTCCACGGTTGGCCTCTGAATGGCGCTTCCTGGGAGCGGCAAACGTCCGCGCTGCTGGCTGCAGGCTACCGCGTCATCACCTATGATCGCCGCGGCTTCGGCCGCTCCGACAAGCCTTCCACCGGCTACGATTACAACACCATGGCCAGCGACCTGTCGCAGCTTATCAGCGCACTTGAGCTGAAGGATGCGGCGCTGGTCGGCTTCAGCATGGGCGGCGGCGAACTGGCGCGCTACATGTCGAAGTACGACGACGGCAAGGTCAGCAAGTTGTGTTTCATTTCCTGCATTACGCCCTGCCTGAAGAAGACGACCGAGAACCCCGAAGGCGTCGACGCCAAGGTGTTTGAGGAGATGAAGCAAAAGATCGAGAAAGACCGCTTTGCCTTTTACGCCAGCTTCTTCCCTTCCTTTTACGGCAAAAAAATGCTGGGCGGCAACGACGTGAGCTCTGAAGTGATCGAGCATTCGGCCCACGTCGCAAGCATGGCGAGCTACGACGCAACCCTGTGGTGCATTGACGCGTGGCTCGAAGATTTTCGCGGCGACCTCGCCACCATCAAGGTCCCGACCCTCGTGATCCACGGCGACACCGACCTGACGGTGCCGTACGCCGCGTCCGGCGAGCGCACGCCTAAGTTCATCGCGGGGTCTACGCTATACACCGTCGAAGGCGGGCCGCACGCCTGCATCTGGACGCATGCGACCGAGGTCAACAAGCAGTTGTTGAGCTTCCTGCACGGGGAAAAGCCGCTGGTCGTGAAGTAGCTTTACGCGTGAAGCGTCGAAGCCCGGCGACGATCGCCGGGCTTCTTGCATACCCTGCTACATAAACAAGGCTGGCAGCATCTTCGTCCCGATGTAGAGTACCCACAGAATGCCGGCGACCCCAAACCCGGCCGCGGTGCCGATCCGCGCTACCTTGGCGATACCGATCCCCTGCAGCGCGAAAATCCACACGCTGAACAGATCGACCGCGGAAAGCAGCGCTACCAGCATCGGCGACGACCCTTCCATGTAGTACCCGATGTTGGTGCCGACAGGGTTCTGCGCGTTGTAATTTTCAACGCCGACACCCCCGGCCACCAGGGCCATGCTCAACAGGTTGAGGACCAGGAACGGCAGCATCGAATACCAGAACACCGCGACCATCTGCCAGTATGTCGCTTTGCCGCCAAAAACGAAGTTCGCCAGCACCAGAAACAGCGCTCCCACTACAAAGCCGCTGACCAGCGTCGTCACCGGGGCAACAACAATTGCGCGCTGGATGTTGCTTTCAAAGCTCTGCCGGATCTTCGCCTGCTGGTCGGGGGGCATACTGTCGATGCGCTCCTGCATTTTGGGCATATGCCGAAGCATAGAGTCGCGCATCTCTTCGACGCCGACCTTTTTGTTCGCGGTGAACACGGCCGCCATGGTGAAGAGCAGCACCAGAATGCACGGCAGCCACCACGAGGCGTCGCGGCGCAGGTCGAGAAAGGTTTTGGAAGGAGCGATGTAGGTGTCGACCACCCGCTCTCCCTGGGTTAAAGGCACAACTCCGTCGGCAGTCAGTGCGGCATCTTGCATGGAGAGATCTCCTAAAGGTTGGTTGTACGCAAAGTGTAGCGCAACCGTTCCTTTTCGCTGCCGGGTGCATGGCTAACCGTATGCGCTCGTAAGCGGACGGGCTCAGAAATCCCGCGACTCGTCCGCAACGCGGCCGGTGGGCGCACTGAGAATCTGCTCCGCCGCGCGCAGCCCGCTGCGAACGGCCGCGTGCACCGTGCCCCAGTGGCCGGTCACGTCCGTGTGCTCTCCCGCGAAGTAGAGCGTGCCAAGTTCGGGCTCGGTCATTGCACGCGAAGCGTCGATCGCTCCGGCAGGGACGTAGCTGTACGCTCCACGCGAAAAGGGGTCGGCGCTCCAGTCGTGGGTGTGGGTGGCAATCAGCTCGGAGCGGAGCCGCTCCTCAGGGATATCGAAGGTGGCCGCCAAGGATTGGCAAGCCAGGCTGCCGAGCTCGTCCGCATTCCGGCCGGCAAGCGCCGCCGAGCGCGGTCCGCCCGCCCACCCCGTCAGGGTCGCCGCGCTATCGTCGCTGGGGGAACCGGTCCAGTAGACCGGCGGCATCTCTTCCGGGGTAAACAGAAAATTGAGCTCCGCCAGACTTTCGGGAGAAACGCCGGGAACGCGCGCCGCCGCCCACCAGCGGCTGCGAAATACCATCGTAAACCGGACGACGTGTCCCATAGCCAGTCGTCGCGCGGCTTCAATGGGTGGAGGCTCGGGCGAAAAGTCGACGCTCGCCTCGTCATCCCTGGCCGCCTGCAAGACTCCCAGCGGAAGCGACACCAGGCATCGAGCAGCGGAAAAGACGCTGCCATCCGCGCAGCCCACGGTCGCGCTGCCCGGCTGCCAGTCGATTTCTTTTGCAATTTTGCCCAGCAGAATACGACCACCGCGCTGCCGTACCAGGCCGGCGAGGTACTCGGCGAGCTGCGCGTACCCTCCATGCAGATGCCACGAGCGGTCGCCTTCCGTAGCTTCCTCCGCCTTCTGCTGCGCGGCCAGCGAATACACGCCGATCACGCCCGCATCGGCGGCGTTAAAGCCTTCGACGTAGCCGGTCAGCGCGGCCCTATCTGCTTCCGTCCCACCTCTGGTGCGGAGCCAGTCGGCGAACGGCTCGTCGGGACCGGTGTACTGCGTGAGAACGTCCAGCGCGGCAAACGCTCCACCGTCCTCCGGGGAGTCTTCCGTCAACTCGCCGCTGCCGGACTCCGCGCGCAGCATGGTCCCGGTTCGCTCGCTGGTCTTGAGACCGGCTTCCGCAAGAAGCGCCCAAAGCTCCTGTGCACGCCCATGGATGAACTCCGCGCCAAGCTCCACGTCCTGCCCGCTGACGTGCTCGGTCAGCAACCGCCCGCCGACGCGTTCGCGAGCTTCGAGCACTGTCACGCGCAGGCCGCCTGCAAGCAGCGCACGCGCCGCTACCAGCCCGGCGATGCCCGCCCCCAGAATCAGTACGTCGCACTCCGTCTCGCGTTCCGTCACGGGTGTTCAGATGCAGGTTCGGCAAGCGCCGGTGCTGCGCCAAATGTTTCCTGCAAAAACGCCATCGCTTCTTCCGTGCTGCCGACGCGGCCTTCCAACTGCGCGTCTTCAGCGGTCGTCAGCATGGACTTGAATGCCGGGCCGGGCCGGTAGCCGGCGTCGATCAGGTCCTTACCGGTGACTAGCAGCACGGGCCGGACCTGCTCGGGCGGCGACTCTTCATACTGCATTTTCGCAAAATCATACAGCTCGCGACGGCCGTGCGAGCTCATCACGTCGGCAAAATGCAGCGCCAGGTGCTCCTCAAAGCGCGGCAGGCGCAGAAAGCGTTTGAGCGTCGACTGCTTCATCTTGCCAATGTCGCCGAACTGCATATGGTGCTGAATGAGCGCGACGATCTGTTGGGTGTCGTCGTTTGAAAAACGCAGCCGCGCCAGCAGGCTGCGCGCGATGGCGACGCCCACTTCCACATGGCCGTTGAAGCGAATACGGTCGCCGCTTTTCGCGGGATCGGGCGGGGTGTACGTCGGCGGTTTGCCGACGTCGTGCAGCAGCATGCCCCAGGCGAGAGTCGGCGGGCAGCCCGCCGGCAGGTGCGCGAGCAGCATCAGCGTGTGGACCCACACGTCGCCTTCGGGATGGTACTGCGGCGGCTGGGCGACCCCGCGCATGCGCGCGACTTCCGGAAGCACTTCCGCGAGCAGGCCGGTCTCGTCGAGCAGCCGGAAGCCCTGCGGCGCGTGACCTTCGGTAAGAATTTTGGTCAGCTCGTCGCGAACGCGCTCGGCCGACACCTGCTCGATTGTGGAGGCCTGCGCCTGGATGGCGCGCAGCGTTTGTGGCTCCATGGCGAAGCCAAGCCGTGCGGCAAAGCGCACCGCGCGCAGCATCCGCAGCTTGTCTTCGGCAAAGCGGCGGTCCGGTTCGCCGATGGCGCGCAGCACCCTGGCCTGGAGGTCGCGGCGGCCGTCCACAAAATCCAGAATGCAGTCTTCGAGGCGGTCGCCTTTTTCGTACCGGAGCGCATCGAGCAGCAGGCCGTTCACGGTGAAGTCGCGGCGCAGCACGTCTTCGCGGGGGTCAAGCGAGAAGCGCACGGCGTCCGGGCGGCGACCGTCAGTGTAGGTGCCGTCGTGGCGAAACGTGGCGACTTCGGTCGCGATTCGCTCGTCAGCGGTGCCGTCGATGACCAGGATCACGCCAAAGCTCGCGCCCACAGCTTCAGTTCGGGCAAAGCTGCGCTGCACTTCACCCGGCGGCGCGGAGGTCGCGACGTCGAAGTCCTTGGGTGCCACCCCGAGCAGCAGGTCGCGCACGCAGCCACCCGCGAAATAGGCCGCGTAGCCGCGCTCGCGCAGGCGGCGGGCGATGGTAAGAGCAGCGAGATAGCTTGGCGTGGTCAGGCGCGGCATGGCGTGTAGCTTCCTGTAAGTCAGTAAGATAGATGCCGTGGACAGCCACCTGATTCTCGGCATCGAAAGCTCCTGCGACGAAACCTCCGCGGCCGTGGTGCGCGGTGGCCGCGAGGTGTTGTCGAACGTCGTCGCGTCGCAAATGGTCCATGCCGACTACGGCGGCGTGGTACCGGAACTGGCCTCGCGCGAGCACCTCCGCAACATCGTTCCGGTGGTGCGGGAAGCCATGGCGCGGGCCGGCCATCGGTATGCGGACCTCGAGGCCATTGCCGTCACCGAAGGCCCCGGTCTGGCCGGCGCTCTGCTGGTCGGCATTACGTTTGCAAAGGCGCTGGCGTTCGGCACGGGGCTGCCGCTGATCGGCGTCAACCACCTTGAAGGGCATATTCATGCTGTGCTCATGGAAGCCGCCGAGTCGTTTGAAAACCGAGACCCTTTGCTGGCGCTCGTGGTCAGCGGCGGCCACACGCATCTGTACCTGGCGACGCGGGGCGACACAGAAACCTGGTCCTACCGCAACGTCGGCAGGACGCTCGACGACGCCGCCGGCGAGGCCTACGACAAGGTCGCCAAACTGCTCGGCCTTCCCTACCCCGGCGGTCCCTGGATGGACGCGCTGGCGGGGCACGGCGTCGCCGACACGGCGCTGTTCCCGTTCGTGCAAATCAAAAAGAAGGCGTCGGGCAAGGTAGCCGCCAAGCTGCTGCGCGACCGTGCCGCGGGAGGCGCGCTGGGCAGTGCTCCTGGCGAAGACAACATCCGCTTCGACTTTTCGTTTTCAGGCATCAAGACGGCGGTACGGCGGCAGGTAGAGCTGCGCGGGATGCTGCCCGCCATCGCCGCGCGTGCGGACGCCCTGCGGCAGGCCGGGCTTGCCGCCGAAAAGCCCACCGGAAACGCGCTGACCGAGGCGTTGAAGCACATGGATCAGGCGACCCTGAACCTGATAGCCAGCTTTCAAAATGCGGTCGTCAAGAATCTGGCCGGCACCACCTTTAAAGCGGCCGAGCACCTTGGCGCGCGCGGCGTTCTGGTGAGCGGAGGCGTTTCTGCCAACCGCTACCTGCGCTCCGTCACCGAAAACATGGCGCACTACCGCGGCCTCGCGATCCGCTTTCCGCAGATCGCGCTCGCGACCGACAACGCCGCCATGATCGCCGCCGCCGCCTGGCCCAGGCTGCGCGCCGGGAAGTTTGCGGACGACGCCCTTGAGCCGACGCCACAGTTGCGTTTAGGAGCGTGATCGGACGGCCGTGCGGCTAGAATCAGAGGCGGACCTAAAAACGCTTGAAAGCGGCTCCCGGCACCGACGCGCGAGCCTGGCAAACAAACTTCGTGCCCTTGGAATTGTTCAACACCCTGTCCGGCAAAGTCGAGCCGGTGTACGCGTCGGATGGCGCGAATGTGCGCATGTATTGCTGCGGCCCCACCGTGTACGACTACGGCCACATCGGCAACTTCCGCACTTTTTTGCATGTCGACGCGCTGCGCCGCGTGCTCGCGATGCTGGGCCACAGCGTGCGCCACGTCATGAACGTCACCGATGTCGACGACAAAATCATCCGCAACGCCGGTGCCGCCGGGCAGCCGATCGACGTGTACACGAAGAAGTTTACCGACGCTTTCTTTGAGGATTCCGACGCGCTCGGCGTCGAGCGGCCCGAAGCCATCGCGATGGCGACTGAAAACATCGACGGCATGGTCGCGCTGATTGAGCGGCTGGCGGCGCAGGATATCGCCTATAAGGCCGAGGGCGGAAGCTGGTACTTCCGCATCGCCAAGTTCCCGGAATACGGCAAGCTGTCGAAGAAGGATTTTGAAGGCATCGAGGACGGCGCGCGTGTCGATGTGGATGAATACGATAAGGACGCGGCGCGCGACTTTGCGCTGTGGAAGGCGACCAGACCCGGCGAAACGGGCTGGGACACGCCGCTCGGCGCGGGCCGCCCGGGATGGCACATCGAATGCTCCGCGATGGCGATGAAGTACCTCGGCGACTCGTTCGACCTCCACGCCGGCGGCGAAGACCTGATGTTTCCGCACCACGAAAACGAGATCGCGCAAAGCGAGTCGGCGACGCACCAGCCCTTCGCGCGGCACTGGTTCCACGTGCGGTTTTTGCTGGTCGAAGGCCGGAAGATGTCGAAGTCGG
The DNA here is from genome assembly GCA_937871785.1 of uncultured Granulicella sp. GTDB lineage: Bacteria > Acidobacteriota > Terriglobia > Terriglobales > Acidobacteriaceae > Granulicella. The sequence goes on along the minus strand of CALMON010000250.1, from coordinate 20,820 downwards.
ACGGCAATTTCTACACGCTGCGCGACCTGCTGCTGAAGGGCTATCGCGCTTCGGCCATACGCTTTCTGCTGTTGAGCGTGCCGTACCGGCACCAGTTGAATTTTACCTTCGATGGCCTTACAGAATCGACCAACGCCATCGATCGGCTCCGCACTTTTCACACACGCGTACGCGACGGCAAATGGGCCGAAGGCACCGACCCGGCGCTGGCGCTGGCCATCCACGAGGGCGACCTGGCCTACACGCACGCCCTGTGTTCCGACCTGAACACCGCCGAAGCGCGCGCGGCTATTTTCGACGTGCTGCGCGCCGTCAATACCGCCGCCGACAAAGGCACGCTGCTGCGCGCCGAAGCTGAAGCGACGCTTACGCTACTGGCCAAATTCGACAGCGTCTTTGCCGTGCTCGAAGATCGCGATGCCGAGCTGACCCGCGCCGCGCTGGCCTGGGCGCAACGCGAAGACCGCGAAGCCGACGCCTCTCTTGTCGCCACGCTGAGCCTGAGCGACGAAGACATCGATAAGCTGGTCGCCGCACGTACGCTGGCCAAGAAGCAGCGCAACTTCGCGAAAGCCGACGCGCTGCGCCAGGAGCTGCTCGACAAAGGTATCGTGCTCGAGGATTCAAAGGACGGCGTCCGGTGGAAGCGCAAGTAGCCTCCCTGGCTGCAGCGCCGGCCATCCGCTCGCCGGCCAACCGCTGGTGGCCGTGGCTGGCGGCCGCGCTTACCGTGTGGCTGGGCGCGTGGTGGGTTTGGCTCCTGTGGCAATCGCGGCATTGGCCGCTTATCGGCGACCAGCCGGTGCTCCTTTACATGGGCTGGCTCGCGAACCACGGCATGGTGCTGTACCGCGACGTCGTCGAAATTCAGTTCCCCGGGTCGGTGATGGTGTATCGCTGGCAGCAGATGCTGTTCGGTCCCAGTGACGCCGGTTTCCGCCTCTTCGACTTCGCGGTGCTCGGTAGTCTTTTCGCGTCCATGCTCGCAATCGTTCAAGGGAAAGACCTTGCCGGCCCGACCGGAAGGAGTGTCCGGGGAACGGGCCAGTGGTTCGCTGCCGTCTTCGGCTTTTCCTTTTTTTTCTGGTGGCACACGGGAACCCCGAACGGCAATGAAGGGATGGGCCAGCGGGACTTCCTCGTTGCTGCCTTGCTGCTGGCGGGAACCGTCGCTCTTCTGAAGGCTGTGCGGGACGAAGCCGCGCGCGGGGCAGAAGCAAGCTCGATGCGCGCCATGCAGTGGATGGCCGTCTTCGGAGCCTGCGTCGGCTTGGCCATGACCATGACGCCGCCCGAAGCGCTGTTTCTGCTGCTGCCGCTTCCCGCTTTCCGCGCGTCCGCCGCCGCCCGGCGCCACGGGCGCGCAGCGCTCGCGTGGCTCGCGGCGGGGGTGGCGCTGGCGCTGCTTTCGGTGTTGGTGTACCTGCTGATCCACGGCGCGCTGGGAGCCTTTGTCGCGACGGAGCGGCGCATGTTGCCGCTCTACGTCGGGCTGCCGCAGCCGACGCGGCACGACATGATCGACATGCTGCTGCAGCCGAAGCGCCTGCTGCCCGTGCTCACCGTGGCCTGCGGAGCGCTTGCCCTGTGCGAGCCGCTGCTGCGGCGCTCCCCCGTGCAGCAGACGCTTCTGCTCGGCGCCGTGCTCGGCGCGGTCTGTTATTTTGCACAGCACAAGGGCTTCTACTACCATCGCGAGCCGTTCAACGCCTTCTTTTTCCCGTGGGTCGGCTGGGTGCTGACGGCGTCCGTGCTCCATGCGCGGCGTTGGCTCGCGCTGGGCAGCGTGGCGGTGCTTGTGGCCTCGTCGCTGCTGTATCCGCACCTGCTTCGTCCGGCGAGCGGCTCTCTGTTTGAAAGTCGCATGGAAGGGCAATTGCGGTCGCTTGGCGCTTTGGAGCACGACGGCCAGGTGCAATGCATCGACACCGTGGAAGGCTGTACGACGGTGCTGCTGCGCGCCAAAAAAACCATGAGCACCGGCACGCTCGACGAGTATCTGCTGTTTTCAAAGCGCGACTCGCCGTCTGTTCGCGAAGAACAAAGTCTGTTCCTCGGCAAGCTGCAGTTGCGTCGCCCGGAGTTCTTTGTGATCACCAACACGCAATACCCGGCAAGCACCCGGCGCGGCTACGACACGCTGCCCAACTGGCCGGCGTTCTACGAATACCTGTCGACCAACTACGTCCTGGCATACGAGCTGCTACCCACGGCTGATGAAGTACGCGGGTATCGCGTGTACCGGCGAAAATAGCCGTTTGGGATCACCAGAATGCGCTGTAGCAAATTTGCTCCTGACGCCTGGCGACGCCCTTTACCTTTTGCCGTTCGAGCAGGTGAGCGATGGGTGTAGAAAGAGCATTGCTATCGACGCCGTTTTCTACAAGAGGAAACGGCCCTGCACAATACGTCAGCTCCACAGCACCAGCTAACCGCTCAGGCGCACTTGTTGGTTGCCCCCCAGGGATTCGAACCCCGATCGAGCGAGTCAGAGTCGCTAGTCCTACCATTGAACGAGGGGGCAACACGGTTGCGGGCGTCGCATAGCGGCTTGCTGACGGCCTTGTGCAAGTGTACGGATTTGCGGGTGGAGGGTCAAACGCGCGCTGGAGCGAAAGCGGGCAGCAAGTCGCAGAC
>CALMON010000250.1:0-18173 GCA_937871785.1 uncultured Granulicella sp. | reverse complement strand
CAGTCAGCCGCCTTTGCAAGTGTACAGGGGGGCTACTCTTCGCGCAACACTTCGAGCGGCTTCTGCCCCAGCACGCGATGGCTCGCCAGCCAGCCTGCCGCCACCGTGGCCGCGGCCGTCAGCAGCAGCGCGAGCAGCGTAAGGCCGGGCTGGAAGTGGTAGTCGACCTTGAGCGCGCGGTGCAGCACCAGGCGCGCAACGACGTTCGCAAAAACAAGACCGACCGTCGCGGCCACCAGACCAAGCACGGCGAATTCGACCGAAAAGATCGTCGCGATGCGGGGACGCGTGGCGCCAAGTGTCTTGAGCACGACCACTTCGCGCACGCGGCGGTAGCGCGTGCCGGCAATCGAACTGGCCAGGATTACGATGCCCGCAAAGATGCTGAACGCCGCCAGGAACTGAATGACGTAGGTGATCTGCAGGATGACCTGGCGAACGACCTCGAGCGTTGCGGCGACATTGATGACCGTGACGGTAGGGTACGCCGCATAAAGCGCGCGCTGCAGGCCGGCGGTCGCGCCGGGGTCGCAGTGGACGCCGCCGTACCAGACCGTCGGCAGGCCGTGCAGCGAAGCTTCCGGCAGAATAAATTCCGCGCGCGAATACGCATGTTGCGAGTCGGTATCGTAAATAGCCGCGATGGTGGCGGTGAAGGAGTCATCCTGCGCGGTGAGCGTGAGGGTGTCGCCGGGGTGTACGCCGAGCCGCGCGGCCTGGAACTGGCCGATGGCGACCAGGGGATGCGTGGCACCGTCGGCGGCCTGCGCGGCGGTCCACCATTTGCCGGCGACGATCTTGTCTCCGGGAGGCGGCGTTGCGGCCGATGGCGACCACGTGAGGCTCAGGTTGCGGCTCATGCCGCGCACAGTGCTGCCGCCGGAGCCGGGGCCGATGAACGGCGTTTTGCCGACGCCTTTGGGGCGGTAGTCGGCGACCGCGACGCCGTTCACTTCCGTGAGCCGCGAGCCGACGACGGGAATGATTTCGGGTTCACCCTGCACGCCGGGCTGCGCCTTCAGCAGCATGCGGATGCCCTCCACTTCGGTTGAAGCGATGTCGATGAGGAACATGTTGGGCAGGTTGGCGGCAGTCGAAATGTGCAGCTCGTTGACGACAGCCTGCTGCACAAAGTACACCGCCATGATCTGCATCACGCCCAGGCCAAGCGCAGCGAGCAGCGCGGCGCTCGGATTGCCGGGGCGGTACAGGTTGGCGAGCCCGTGGCGCAGGCTCGACGGCAGCGCGAGCCGGGTGCCCCGCAGAAAAACGCGGAGCAGCCAAAGCGTCAGCGCGGCGAGCCCGAGCAGGATCAGCAGGATCAGCGCCAGCGCGATGGCGAACACGTTGCCGACGATCGCGGAGTCCGACACGCGCGACGCGAGCAGGATCAGGCAGACAAGGATCAGCGCCATCGCGCCGACCTGCGCGAGATTGCCGCGTAGCTTGTTGAGTAAACGGCGGCCAAACGGATCGTCGCTCTGCTCCATGGCCCGGCGCAGGATCAAAATCGGCCGCACGCTGCGGATATCGAGCAGCGGCGGCAGCGTGAAGAGCAAGGTCGTCAGCAGACCGGCGCCGAGGCCCACGACGATCGCTTTGGGGTCTATGCGGAAGTCGGGCGTAATGTGCAGCAGCTTCGCCAGAAACAGCGGAAAAATCATCTGCACGCCCAGCCCGAGCAGGACCCCGAGCACACCGCCGCCGAGCCCGAGAAAGACGGTCTGCAGCAGGTAAATCTTGATGACCTGCCCGGAGCGTGCGCCAAGCGACTTCATGATCGCGATGGAGTCGAGCCGCTGTTGCAGGTGCGCGCGCATCGCCATCGCAACGCCGACCGCCCCGAGCACAAGCGCCACCAGCGACATAAGCGAAAGCAGCCCGGTCGCCGCGTCGAGCCCCTTGGTCAGCGCCGGGTTGGCTTCCCGGTAGTCGCTGATCTGCGCCTCAGGCAGCACGCCTTCGAGGTGCTCCTTCATCGCCGCGACGGAAGCGTCTGAACTCGGTGTGCCGGGCTTCGAAAGCGGCATACGGAACAGGTAGCGGCGGCTGGCGCGCGAGGTCGGGCTCATGATGCCGGCGGCCCGCAGGCCGTCCTCGGACATCAACACGCGCGGGCCCGCGGCAAACGATCCGCTCAGGCGGTCGGGCTCGTTTTCGACCACCGCCACGATGCGGAACAGCCCGTTGCCAAGCTTCAGGGTGTCGCCGAGTTTCAGATGAAGCCGCAACAAAAGGTCGTCGGCCACGGCGATGGTGGAAGCCGTAAGAGCATCGTCGAGCGGAAGCTTCGGAACAAGGTCGACCGAGCCATAGAAGGGGTATTTGCGCGGGTCGACGGCTTTCACCGACACCAGCAGCGGGTCGAACGATACGGGCGATGAGGCCATCGAGGTGAGCTCGGTGACCTCGGTCGCGTCGGTGCCGTTGGCGGCCATCTTGTCGAGCCCGGCCTGCTCATCGGGCGTGGGTTCCAGCGTGGTGCGCGCGGAAAGATCGCCCGCCATGATGCTGCGCGCGCGCAGCGTGAGCATGGACCGGAACGACGCCGAAAAGCCGCGCACGCCGGTGAGCGCCGCCACGCCGATGGCGACCGACAGGATGACGAAGAAGAACTTGCCGCGCGAAGAGCGGAGCTCGCGCGCGGCGATGCGAGCGGCCGTGCCGTAGGAAAGAGCGGCCATCGGCTACGCACCCTGCGCTTCTTGGGAAGCGGTGCGCTCGTCTGAAACCACAAGCCCGTCGCGCAGCGTGATGCGCCGGTGCGCGTAGGCGGCGAGCGCGGGGTCGTGCGTGACCAGCACCAGCGTCGTGCCTTCCGTGCGATTGAGGTCGAGCAGCAGGTTGAGCACGGCGCTGCCGTTGGCGGTATCGAGATTGCCGGTAGGCTCATCGGCGAGCACGATGGGCGGCTTTAGAATGAACGCCCGCGCGAGTGCGACGCGCTGCTGCTCGCCACCCGAAAGCTGCACGGGGTAGTGATCTACGCGGCTGCTCAAGCCCACGGAGTCGAGCAGCGCCGTGGCGCGGGCGAGACCGGCTTTGCGGTCGCCCGACTCGTCATTTAGCTCATACGGCAGCAGAACGTTTTCCAGCGCCGTAAGCGTCGGAATGAGTTGGTAGCTCTGGAAGACGAACCCGATGGTGCGGCCGCGAAGCTGTGCGAGCTTGTCTTCCTGCAGGTAGCTGATAGCGGTGCCGTTGAGGCGCACGTCGCCGGAGGTCGGGTTATCGAGCCCGGCCAGCAGGCCGAGCAGCGTCGATTTGCCGGAGCCGGACGCGCCCATGATCGCGACGAATTCGCCCTTTGCCACACGGAAGTCGATGCCCTTGAGGATCTCGACGTTGGTGGAGCCGGTGCGCAGGCTCTTGCGCAGGGCTTCGACGGAGATCATCGCAGCGGACGGGTCTATGGACGGAGCGAGAGACGGTACGGCAGGGGCGAGTGCGACTTCTGGCAAAGGGTGTGCCTCGAATAAACTATGACGGTGATGACTTCCCGAATTCCAAGTAGATACGGTGCGTTCGCCGGTTGGTTCATTTTATCGCTTGCGGCGGCGTGCGCCGGTTGCGAGGCGGACAAGGGCAAGAACGACCCCGGCATGAGCGCGCGCAGCTCGGCCGTCGTGCCTGTGGCGGAAGCGCCGGGGGCGGCGCCCGATGCGCTCTTAAACGCCTCGGCGGCGGCGGCGGCGGTCGCTTCTACGGGAAACGACAAGCGGCCGGTCATCGTCTGCTTTGGCGACAGCATTACCGCCGGCTACGGCGTCGACCCGGCGCTGACCTATCCGCAGGACATGCAGCATGATCTGGACGCGCAGGGGCTGCACTATCGTGTGGTCAACATGGGCGTGAGCGGCGAAACCACCAAGGATGGCGTGGCGCGGCTCGATGCCGTGCTGGCGCGCAAGCCCGAGGTGGTCGTCGTCGAGTTTGGCGGCAACGACGGCCTGCGCGGACTCCCGCTGGCGGATTCGCAGCGCAACCTGACCACCCTCGTCACCGCGCTGCGCAAGGGTGGAGCGAAGGTGCTGCTGGTCGCGATTTCGCAGCCGCCCGAATATGGGCAGGACTACATCACGCATTTTCAGGCGATGTTTCCCGCGGTCGCCCACCAGACGAACGTGCCGCTACTGCCGTTTGCGGCATTCGCGAAAGGCGTCTACGGAACCGCCGGGAATGTGCAGGACGACCAGATTCACCCCACCGCGAGCGGGGATAAGGTTCTCGCGCGCAATGTCGAAGCGGGGTTGCTGCCGCTGTTGCGGCGGTGAGGGTCAGCCCATCACGACGATCGGCTGCATCAAGGTTCCGGCAACGCGTTTTGCGATGGCCAGCAGCTCGCGCGGCGCGCTGAACACCTTGACCAGAGCGGCAGAAGAGTATTCCGGTACGTTGACTTGCAGGCCATTGCGAATGCGCCCGGCGGTCTGCTCGTCGACGATAACCGACGGCATGTCCGGCAGCAGCGTGCGCGGGTGCGGTAGGCGCGACGCGATTTCTGCCGGGGAAAGCGTCTTCAGTTCGGCGACCGTGAGCGCCTGGTCGAGCGTGAACGGCCCGGCCTGCGTGCGGCGAAGGCTCGCGAGATGGGCCCCTGTACCGGCAAGTACCCCAAGCTCATGCGCGACCGAACGCACGTAGCCTCCAGCGGAAACGTGCATCGCAAAAGCGGCAGTATCGCCTTCGAGCGAGGTCAAAGCGAAGTTGTGGATGTGAATGCGTGCAGGCTTCACGGGCACGTCCTTGCCCTGCCGCGCGAGCTTATGCGCGGGCACGCCGCCCAGTTTTTTCGCGGAAAAAATAGGGGGCATCTGGTCCATGTCGCCATGAAAGACCTGCGCCAGCGCACGAAGCTGTTCCAGTGACTGACGCAGCACGCGCGGGGCTTCCTCTTCCGCCAGGGCCGGCTTGCCGTCCGCGTCGAAGCTGTCGGTCGCATAACCGAAGCGGATCGTGCCGGTGTACTGCTTTTCCGCCTGACCGAAAAACTGCGCGAGCCTCGTATATTTGCCGAGCAGTAGTGGCAGCACGCCAGTCGCCATGGGGTCGAGCGTGCCCAGATGTCCAACGGACTTTTCCCCCGTGGCGCGACGGACGATAGAAACCACATCATGCGAGGTAATTCCAGCAGGTTTATCGACGATAAGAAGACCGTTCAGCGTTTTGCTCCGTGGATCAGGGAAAGAAACTCGTTGCGCGTTTGTAACTGCGTTTTGAACACGCCGCGCATGGCGCTCGTCACTGTCGACGAGTTCTGTTTTTCGACGCCGCGCATCATCATGCACAGGTGGTGCGCTTCCATGACAACGCCCACTCCCTGCGGGGCAATCGCCTCTTCAATCGCTTCGGCGACTTCCTGCGTCAACCGCTCCTGAACCTGCAACCGCCGAGCGAATACATCGACGATGCGCGGAATCTTACTAAGACCGATCACCTTCCCGTTCGGCACATACGCTATGTGCGCGTGGCCAAAGAAAGGGATCAGGTGGTGCTCGCATTGCGAATAAAACTCAATATCTTTCACGATCACCATTTCGTCATATTCAACGTCGAAAAGCGCGCCGCCGATCACCTCGGCTGCCGTTTGCGCGTAGCCCCGCGTCAAAAAGGCGTTCGCCTTCACCATGCGCTCGGGCGTGCTTAAGAGGCCGTCGCGCGTGGGGTCTTCGCCCATGCGGCGAAGCAGTTCAATGTAGATATCCTGCGTGCTGGCCTCCGCCAGCGTGACAGTCATTTCCTGTATAGGTTGGGGCATGTCGTGCGGCCTTTCTTATCTGAAGAACGGGTCTGCCTAGAACCTGAAGCTAACTCGGCGACGTTTCTCCGAAATAATCGAACGAATTATTTCCGGTTTCTTCTACATGAACGCTGCGCAGCGTGGCGTGCGGGAAAGCGTTGAAAAGTCGCCATAACTCGACGCATACATTTTCCGTGCTGGGGACCTCGTCGAGGAAGGCCGGCAAGGTGTTCAGATTGGCCTGATCGTACACGTCCAGCAGTTCGCGCCGCGCAAAGCCGTCAAGCTCGCCAAGGTCGAGAACCATTCCCGTAACGGCATCTACCGGGCCGGCGAATGTAACCTGCGCAATGTAGTTGTGGCCGTGTCCATGCGGGTTATTGCACTTGCCAAACACCTCGCGGTTGCGCTCGGGGCTAAGCGCGTCCACATGCAAACGGTGCGACGCGCTGAAGCGATAGCGCCGGCTCAAATGAGCGATCGGCGTCATGCTCCTTCTCCGTAGAAGTCGGCAAAAAGGTCCGGCATTTCGTACACGCGCACCCGTTGCAAACGCGCATTGGGGATTTTGCCCACCAGCCGTCGCCAGATCGCCACGGCAATGTTCTCAGTGGTTGGAATCGTCGTCGAAAACTCCGGAACTTCATGGTTCAGGTGACGATGGTCGTACACCGAAACGACTTCACGCTCGAGGATCTCTTTCAGCAGTTTCAGGTCGACGACGAAACCGGAGGCGGGGTCGATGTTACCTTCCACCGTGACTTCAAGCGTGTAGTTATGGCCGTGGCCCTGCCGGTTGGCGCATTTGCCGAAGACGCGCTGATTTTCCGCCTCCGACCAGGCAGGATTCCAGTAAAAGTGTGCGGACGAAAACTCGGCTTTGCGGGTAAGAAGGATCATAAGAAATAAGCGGTCAGGTGCCGCTGCCAGTGTATGGGATGCGCCGCCCGCTGGCACGACTCGCCTCGTTCACGCCGCCGCTTACACGTTGTAATCGCGGCCCTTCCACGAGACCCGGTGAAACACCTTCACCTTGAACCAACTGCGGACGAGAAGGAAAAGGAAGAGCGGAAGCCCGAACACCGACAGGAGGCAGTCGACCACAGGAAATTTCGACCGCCACACCCGGCGGTAGAAGCGAAACACCGTTCGCGCCCAGATGGCCCAGAGCGCAATCGTCTGCACCAGAACGAACGGGTGCGACGTGAGAAACAGCAGCGGCAGCAGGAAAAGCACGATGTCCAGAAGCCGCCAGCCCGCGAGCGAAAGCGCGTGCGGAAACAGCAGCGCAAGGTTCTTCGTCCAGCCTTCCACCATATCGCCGAAGCCGCGGTACATCCGCGTCGAAAGCGCGTCGGGAGCGTAGCGGAAGCGCAGCCCGCGGCGGCTCCGCTTCAGGTTCCAGGCCAGGTCTACGTCCTCGAGCACCGACTTGCCGACCGCCCGGTGGCCGCCGACGGCAAAGTACGCGTCGCGCTCGATCAGCAGAAACTGCCCGTTGGCGGCGGCAATGCGTTTGTCGGGATCGTTGACCTGGTCGGTAGGGTACACGCTCGCCAGCTCGGAAAAAATCAGCGGCATCAGCACATGCTGCGCCGGCCCGGAAACGATCTGCCGAGGCGAATACGACAGCATCGCTGCGCCGTGCTTTTTCGCCTCGTGCAGCGCGTGGCCGAGATTGCCGGGCTCATGCAGCGTGTCGGCGTCGGTAAACAGAAGCCAACGGCCGCGAGCGACGCCCGCTGCCGACCAGCACGCATTGTTCTTGCCGGTAAACAGCTTCGGGTCGAGCGGGGGAGGCGACAGAATGGCCGTTCCGGCATGGCCCCTAAAGGCCTCGGCGGTAAGGGCAGCCGTGCGGTCGGTCGAGCCGTCGTCGACCACAATCAGCTCCCAGTCGCGGCCAAGCTCAAAGGTTGCGGCACTATTCTGCGCAAGCAGCGAGGCGAGACACCCGGGCAGCACGGGTTCTTCGTTGCGGGCAGGGAGGATGACCGTCAGCTCATAGAGCGCCTCGGGCCGGGGGGTCATGGGGCGCGGGGGCGCCAGAGGCGTGGCGGCGTCCGAGTCATCCAGCAAACCGAGCGGCGAAGGGCGTTTTGGGGGCATGGGGCTCCGCTTCGTATTATAGAAAGCATGGTGTGGCGTGTGCGAACGGATATGGGACGTCGTCTGAAGATCGCAGCAGGTGTCATGCTCTTCGGGCTGGCGGTAACGGGCTGCGACCGCGGCAGCCGGCCGGGGCAGATTGGGCAGGCGGCGCCGCAATTTGCGCTGAACGACGGCGCGCAATCGGTCGACCTGGCCAAGCTGCGCGGGCGCGTGGTGGTGCTCAACTTCTGGGCCTCGTGGTGCGCGCCCTGCGTGGAAGAAATGCCCAGCCTTATGGCCCTGCAGCACGCGCTGCCCACGGTGCAGGTGGTCGCGGTGAGCACGGACATGGACGCGGGCGCCTACTCCACGTTCCTTCAACGGCACCAGGTGGACCTGCTGAGCGTGCGCGACCCCGACGAAAAATCGAACGCGCTGTACGGCAGCTTTCACTACCCGGAAACCTACATCATTGACAAGGAAGGGGTCATCCGCAGGAAGTTTATCGGCCCGCAAGACTTCAGCAGCCCGGAAATCCTGGACTTCCTGCGCAAGCTTTCCGCCTGACAGCGGACCGCGAGCCAAGCGCCGCGCGCTGGTAGAATCGACCGTATGACGCAACTGGATGTGATGTACCGCTACAGCGCCGCGCCTTCCGAGGCGACCGTGATGGCCCTGAGCCGCGTGCGCGAAGTGTACGGCGTTCGCGCCGTGCGCGTGGACGAAGCGGCCAGGACCGTTCGGCTGGAATACGACGCGACCCGTCTGTCGGAGGCGATCATCCACCAGCTGCTGCGGCGAACCGGGCTTGACGTCACCGAACGCGTCGCGCTTTCCGCCCCGCCTGATCCGCCACCAGCACCAGCGCCCACACCGGCGAGCTAGACCGTCTTCCCGTGGGTGTAGGTGTAGCTCAGGGGTTCAAGTGGTATGGCGTTTCCCGTAAACAACGCACCGTACGCCACTTTGGGATGCCCTTCCGGTCGCGCCTTAGCCTCTGGAACGCACCCGCGCCAGCACGAGGATGGCAGCCACGGGCTCCATGCACATGGCGCTACGACGCCTGACGTGGCACCTGAACGACTTTGTCAGTCCGGAAAGCGGGCCTGCGGAAGCACTTCAAATCCGGGCCGCGCCAGCAGGTAGCCTTGAAAAAACCGCACCTTTTCGCGAACAAACCAGCCCAATGTTTCCGTCGTTTCGACGCCTTCCGCGATCAGGTCGATTCCCAGGTCTCCGCATACCTGCACCAGGGCTCGTACGATGGCCTGGCGTGGCCCATCCGATTCGATCGCGTGGACCAGGTGCCGGTCCAACTTCAACTGATCCGGTTGAAAGTCCGCCAGCAGATTCAGGCCTGAGTAGCCCGCCCCGAAGTCGTCGATAGCCACCTTTAGCCCGAGCCCTCGGTAATGGTCGATATGCTTGCGAAACGCCGTCGGGTTGGCCAGCATTTCGCCTTCCGTAATCTCGAGCGTCAATCGGTGCAGCGCCACGCCGCACTCTTCTGCCGCGGCCACGGTAGCCGCAAGCATCGAGTCCGCAGCCAGGTCGAAGCTGCGGGGGTCGACGTTCAGATTCAGATCGCATGTCAGCCCCAGCCGGCACGCCATCCGCATCGCTTCCACCCGGCATTGCTGATCGAACGGCCGCACATGGTGATCGGGAACGGACTCAAATATCTCGCTCGCATTCAAATTGTGGTTGCGGCTGCGAACCAAAGCTTCGAAGGCACAGGTCTTCCGGGTGGTGATGTCGACGATCGGCTGAAACGCGTAAGAAAGCACCTCTTCCGAGCAGGCCATCAGGTCGAACGTACCGGAAGGAATCTGCATCGGCGTGCTCACGTATCCTATCGGGACCAGCTGCATCACGCCTCCGCCGTCGGGGAAATGCGCGTTACCAGATGACTGCGCCAGCGGCCCTGCGAAAATGCGTTCAACAACTTGCGGGCCCGGCCTTCCTTCAGGTTCGAAACCGAATGGCGGTTTCCGTGCGCACCCTTGGCATCCAGGATGGTATCCAGCTCTTCGTCGGACACAAACGAGTACGCCATGGTCCATTCGCCAAACGTACGCTTGGCAATCGACTCGCGAATAATTGTCGTCACCTGGCCGTGCCGCGGGTCCATGCAGATGAGCTCATACAGCGGCTTCACCACATCCTCCTCGCCTTCCAACACCTGGAAAAATGTGCCCTCCAGGTACAACAAAATTCCCGTCACATTGATTTTTTTATTGTTCGTACGGGCATTCTCAAGCAGTTCCGCAAGCTCCATTTTGCTCATGGGGTGGGTAGCCGCGCTGGTGTAGATGTAATGCACGAGGTTGGACATAAGGGTCTCTCCGCGACGTACCTGCGTTGTAGACAGTAGACGTCAGCGAGAACCTCGGCGAATACTCTCATCACCAAACCTGTTCATCCGACAAAAGTTTCCACAACCCCTTTAACGCCGCGCAAACGTCTACATAGCCAGCGTGAGTTGCGTCGTTACTCTATTTGGAAGCGTTATCTACAACGGAGCACCCTTCCGTAATCAGCTAGCGCCCGCCAAACACCTGCCGCAGCAGAGCCGTGCTGCGGGCCGCCGGGTTGGCGCGAATATCGCGTTCCTTTTGGGCCAGCACGAAAAACAGCCCATCCAGAGCCTTTTGCACTACATAGGCGTGGATGTCGAAGGCGCTCCGGCTGCGGCCAAGTCCACCCAGGGACAAATCCGGCACCGACCCCGCCAGCGCGTCGTACTGCCGCGTCACGCCGTTGGCCTCCATAGCTTCATCCACATGCGGCCGAAAAGCCGCGGTCAGGTCGGCTGAAGTTTTCGCCCGGAAGTAATCGGTGATCGACGTGTCGCCGCCTGTCAGCAGACGCCGCGCATCGTCGATCGTCATCGACCGCACGGCCTCCGCAAAAATCTTTCCGGCTTCCGGCGCGGCGCTTTCCGCGGCATGGTTCATACTTGCGACGAACTCGTCGATCCGCGGCCCCTGCCCCGCCGTCCGCAGGCCACGCTCCAGCGAACGCAGCCTGGGTGGCAGCAAAATTTTGATCTCCGCGTTTTCGAGATACCCACCCGGCCGTGCCACCTGCTGCACCGCGCGCTGCGTGCCGACGGCCAAAGCTTCCTTGATGCCGCCGCCAATCTGCCCTTCGCTCAAATCCGCATCGGGCGTTCCAGAACCCGGAAAGCCGGAACCCGGCACGCTGGAACCCGCACTGCCGGGCCGGTTCAGCCCCGGAATGGTCGGCGTGCCGCCAAACTGCGCACACCCTACCCCTGTCACCAGTCCCACCGCCAAGGCTGTCATCGCACGTACGTTCATCGTCACTCGTACCTCGCGCCCCACAGTAGCACAGGGCCCACCGCCCACACGGAAACTCGTCGCATCCTCCCGCAATCTGTGCAACAATCGCGGCCATGCCCCCCGTACTCGCAGCGATTGAAACAGCCCAGCTCACCAAGTCTTACGGCAATACACAGGCCCTGCAACCCACCACGCTCGGCGTGCCCGCCGGCGCGGTTTTTGCGCTTGTGGGGCACAACGGCGCGGGCAAAACCACGCTCATCAAGATCCTGATGAACATCTTCGCGCCCACCGCCGGCACTGCAACCGTGCTCGGCCAGCCCACTGCCGCGCTCACCGGGGCCGCCTTCGAGCGTATCGGCTATGTCAGCGAAAACCAGGACCTCCCCTTGTGGATGACGGTGCGCCAGTTCCTCGACTACAACAAGCCTTTCTACCCCACGTGGGAGATCGGGAATCTCGTCCAGCAGCTTGAACTGCCGCTCGACCGCAAGCTCAAAAATCTGTCGCGCGGCATGTTGATGAAGGCCGCCCTCGCCAGCGTGCTCGCCTTCCAGCCCGAACTCATCGTGCTCGACGAAGTGTTCTCCGGACTCGACCCCCTGGTGCGCGACGAGCTGATCGCCGCGCTGATTGCCCAGACGCGGAGAACCACGGGAACGCCGGCGACCATCGTCGTCTCGTCGCACGACCTCGGCGAGGTGGAATCCTTTGCCACGCACGTCGGCTTTCTTCACCAGGGCAAGTTCCTCTTTACCGAAGAAATGGCCGCGCTCACCGCCCGCTTCCGCGCCGTGACCGTCACCTTTCCCGGCACCGTCATGCCGATCACGCAACCGCCCGCGGAAACGGCTCTTCCCCAGATGCTCGGCCCGGCCGACATCCGCATGCCCGCCGCGCCACCCGCTTCCTGGCTTATGCTCGAGCGCGCCGGCAACACCGTTCATTTCGTCCACGCGCACGCTGACACCGAAAACCTTCAGGCGCAGGTGGCGCAGCATTTCCCTGCCGCGGCCGGCATTTCGGCCGAGCCCATGACGCTCCGCTCCATCTTTCTGGCGCTCGCCAAATCCGGCCGCGTGCCCTCGGAGCCGACGCCGAACGGGCCGGTGCCCGTGCCGTCACCCGCCGCCTACGCCAGCCGCTAGCGCACACTCAGAACTGAAAACTCAGAACCTCAAAACTGATCCACGCCCCTCCTCCTGCCCAAAGTTGCCACACTGTGCAACGCAGAGAAGTCTTCACCGTCATCCTCTCGCCCCGGTACGCCACGCCCCAAGGACCCCGATGAATCAGTCCGTCCACATCTTTCGCAAAGACGCCCGCCACCTGTGGCCCGAAATCCTCGTCTCCCTGGCGCTGCTCGGCGCGCTGCTGTGGGTCACCCCACACAACCACGGCACGCCCGACCCCGACGTTCCCTGGCTGTACCCGCTGCTCGGCGGCTTCCTCAAGTTCCTCATCCCGGTCACTTGGCTGGTGCTTATCTCGCGCCTCGTGCATGACGAGCCCCTCGTCGGCGACCGCCAATACTGGATCACGAGACCTTACACCTGGTACGGCCTGCTCGGCGCCAAGCTCCTCTTCCTGGTCGCCTTCGTTTACCTCCCGTTGTTCCTCGTCCAAGCCATTCTGCTGCACCATGCCGGTCTGCATCCGCTGCTGGCGGGCGGTCCGTTTCTCAAAAATTTCGGCTATCTGACGGCCATTTTCATTCTGCCGATGCTCGCTCTCGCGGCGGTCACCTCAACCTTTATCCGCTTCGCGCTGTCGGTCCTCGCCGCCATCGTCTACCTCATAGCGGCGATTACGGTAGCCGCCTTCGTGGCACCGAGCAAGCTAGCAGTGCCCTACATGGGCTATGTGGAAGGCACTTTGCTGGTCGCGGTCCCACTCGCGGCGCTGCTGCTGCAGTATGCCTACCGACGCACGGCGCTGGCGCGGGCTCTTCTGATCGCCACGCCAGCCGTGGCGTTCCTGCTTATCCTGGCTACCCCGGCGGCCACGCTTATCGGCCACGAGTACGCCACCGCCCTTCCGCTGCACGGCACCTTCGACCCCAATCCCGGCTACCAGGTCACTGAACCGGGCGAGCCGGCTATCGCGCGCGGCAAAGTTCTGCTGCAGCTTCCAGTCGTGATCGGCGGTCTGCCGATGCGGTCCGCGTTGCAGTCGCAGCACGTCATCGTCACCCTCGATGGCGTCGCCGGAGCCGCTGGACCCGCGGTCCATTACAACAGCGGCTGGTCGGAAACCGTCAGCAGCCTGAACCCCGGCCCACGGCCTTCCCGCCTGCTTCTAACGCTTCCGGCCGACGTGTACAACCGCGTCAAAGACACGCCCGTCACGCTCCACGTCACGCTCGGCGTCGAGCAGCTCGAAGCCGGCACACCCTACACCATTACCGCGACCGCCGCTCCCTTTCCCATCCCTGCCAGTGGTGCGTGCCGCGTCGACGCCGAGACAGGCAGCCTCGACTGCGCTTTCCCCTTCAGCAATTCGAAACCGATCGGCATCACGGGAGCCGCCGTTACGGGGACGTGCAGTAATCCCAGCCCCTCCACGCCTGCGTCTTCCGGCCTGGCAGCCTCCATTCCCACTCCAGAGTTCGATCCCGTCTCCTCGCAGCAGGCTCGCTTCGGCGTCCTCACCGACGGCTCCGCGAACCTCTGCCCCGGGGCCAAACTCGACTTCGCGGTGGCTAGAACCACTGCCAAAGGCTCCGTGACGATCGATATTCCCGCGATCACCCTCAGCAGCTACGCCATGCGCATCACGGCACCGCCGAGGCCGCAAGTCCAGTAGCAGACCAGGTCCTGAACAGCTACTTTCTCAGGAGGAGGGCTTCAACCCTGCCCCACTGCTGACCATGCCTCTTGCGATCGAGACCCGCGACCTCGCCCGCACTTACGGCCATTTCGGCACGCAGGCGCACGCCCCTGCATCCCACAAGTAAGTCTCGTTCCGAAGGCAGCGCCGACGCCTGGAGTCCCGTCGAAAGAGGAAGCCGATCTCGGGCCTGGCGGAGCTATCACGCTTCCCTTGGTCATCGAAGGTGTCGCGGCGGGACATGCCATCGGAGTGGCCGACCTGTCCCTATCGTTCAGGATTCCGGAAAGAACTACACGTTGCGGCCAACTCAGGCTTCGGAAGGCTCAACCAACGTAAGGCAGCCTGACTGGCGCCGTTTGGCCGCGTATCCTGATTTCCACCTTTCCACCACGGCGATCGCCGGTTGCACCACTTTTGCGCCTTGTTCCGGCTCCTTCCTGTGGGTAGTCTGGACAAGTCACTTCACGCGGCGTTCACAAACCCGCGAACGACGCACCTCCGGCGAACTTTCCACAACAAAACCCCAGAAAAATGGCAAACGGTCGCTGTAAGTCGTTGCATTCGGGGTATCTACATCGACACCACAAGATGTAGTTGTTTTATACTTGACTTGCCCCATATAGGGCGTTACTTTCAAGCCTCACCCATTTCGGTGAAGCGCCTGCCACCCGGGCCACACCTGCCTGGTTCCCGGTTCCTTCCGGTATGGGAGCCACGTGTGTCTGGTTCAGCGTCAAGCCGCCGTTCGTTGTGCGAGTCCGTTGTACGCAAACGCAGTCCCGCTTCGCCCGCAGCACAAGCCCCGGCCCCCACGCCCGGCGAACTCCAAAGCTTTTCCCGAAAGGTACCCGAATACCATGGCGCAAACCCTCCAGCAGCCCTCCCTTGCCGACGCCGCCTCCCCTCGCCAGAGCGCCCCCGGTCTCCGGTTTGAGCGTCACTTCTCGAAGCCCGGCGTTTCGCCCTTCGACGAAGTCACCTGGGAGCACCGCGACGCCGTCATCATGGACTGGAAGGGCAAGCTCGTCTTCGAGCAGAAAGCTGTCGAAGTCCCGGCCGACTGGTCCGTCACCGCGACCAACATCGTCGCTTCCAAGTATCTGCACGGCGAAGT
This sequence comes from uncultured Granulicella sp., assembly GCA_937871785.1. Taxonomy (GTDB): domain Bacteria; phylum Acidobacteriota; class Terriglobia; order Terriglobales; family Acidobacteriaceae; genus Granulicella. The sequence goes on along the minus strand of CALMON010000250.1, from coordinate 3,091 downwards.
CGGCACACCCGAGCGCGAAACCGGGGTCCGCCAGCTTATCAGCCGCGTCGCCGAGAGCATCCGCGACTGGGGCAAGCGCGACGGCTACTTCGCCTCCACCGAGGACGCGGACATCTTCTTCGCCGAGCTCGCCAGCATCCTGCTCCACCAGCGCGCCGCGTTCAACTCGCCGGTGTGGTTCAACGTCGGCTGCGACCGCCTGGAGCCCAACTCCGACGCGCAAAACTGGCACTGGGACGCCGAACAGGGTCGCGTTGCATTTTCGCGCACCGGCTACACGCGCCCGCAGTGCTCGGCGTGCTTCATCAACTCCGTGCAGGACTCGCTGGACTCGATCCTGACGCTCGCCAAAACCGAAGGCATGCTTTTCAAGTGGGGCTCGGGCGCGGGGTCGAACCTGTCGACCATCCGCGGCTCGCACGAGACGCTTTCGGGCGGCGGCACGGCCAGCGGCCCGCTTAGCTTCATGCGCGGCTTCGACGCCTTTGCCGGCGTCATCAAGTCCGGCGGCAAAACCCGCCGCGCCGCCAAAATGGTCATCCTCAATGTCGACCATCCCGATATCGAAGAGTTCATCCAGTGCAAGGTAAAGGAAGAAGCCAAGGCCTGGCACCTGATGCAGGCCGGCTACGACGGCTCCTCGCCCGACTCCGAAGCCTTCACCAGCATCTTCTTCCAGAACGCCAACAACTCCGTCCGCGTCACCGACGAGTTTATGCAGGCGGTCGTCGACGGCGAAACATTCTCGACCCGCGGCGTCAAAACCAAGGCTCCCGTCAAGGAGTACGACGCCCGCGCCCTGATGCACCAGATCGCCGAAGCCACCTGGCAGTGCGGCGACCCCGGCATGCAGTACGACACCACCATCAACCGCTGGCACACCAGCAAAAACTCGGCGCGCATCAACGCCTCGAACCCCTGCTCGGAGTACATGTTCCTCGACGACTCCGCCTGCAACCTGGCCAGCTTCAACCTGATGAAGTTCCTTACGCCGTCCGGCAAGTTCGACATCGCGAGCTATCGCCACGGCATCGCCGTCATGACCACGGCGATGGAAATCATCGTGGACGCGGCCGGCTACCCGACCGAGCAGATCAGCAAAAACTCCCACGATTACCGCCCGCTCGGCCTGGGCTACGCGAACCTCGGCGCGCTGCTGATGGACCGCGGTCTGCCCTACGACTCCGACGCCGGCCGTGCCTACGCGGCCACACTCACCTCGATCCTCTGTGGTGATGCCTACGCCCAGTCCGCGCGCATTGCCGCCGACTGCCCCCCGCTCGGCGCGGCCACCCCGCTCACCCAGGATGCCGACCGTACCGGCGGCGCCTGCCCAGGTTTCTACGTCAACCGCGAGCCCTTCCTCGACGTCATCCGCATGCACCGCTCCGAGGTCAACAACATCGGCGCCGACCTCAAGACCTCGCGCGAGCCCTTCATCGCGCCACAGTTGGACGAGCTCAAAACCGCCAGCCAGAACGCCTGGGATACGGCGCTCACGCTCGGCGAGCAGCACGGCTACCGCAACTCGCAGGTCACCGTGCTTGCCCCCACCGGAACCATCGGCTTCATGATGGACTGCGACACGACCGGCATTGAGCCCGATCTCGCCCTCGTGAAGTACAAGAAGCTCGTCGGCGGCGGCATGATCAAGATCGTCAACAACACCGTCCCCGGCGCGCTCTTCAAGCTTGGCTACGCCGACGCGGACGTCGAAGCCATCGTCAACTACATCGACGCGACCGGCACCATCGAAGGCGCCCCGGGCCTCAAACCCGAGCACCTCCCGGTGTTCGACTGCTCCTTCAAGCCCGCGAAGGGCACCCGCACCATCGCCTGGAAGGGTCACGTCAAGATGATGGCGGCCACCCAGCCGTTCCTGTCAGGCGCGATCTCGAAGACCGTCAACCTCCCCAACGACTGCTCTGTGCAGGACATCGCCGACGCGTACACCGAATCCTGGCGTCTCGGCCTGAAGGCCGTAGCCATCTACCGCGACGGCTCCAAGGGCACGCAGCCGCTCAACGTCAGCGCGCAGACCTCGGACGAGAAGAAGGGCACCAAGCAGCTCACCGCGGCCGAAACTACCGCGCACGCCCCCTCGCCCACGGCTGAAAAAGCGAAGGAAATCGTCATCCTGAGCGACGCGAAAGACCTGCTTTCGTCGCAGGTCGCCCAGCTCGACGCGCAACTGACGACCATCCAGTCCCAGAAGCTCGCGCTTGAAACCCAGCTCAACGAACTGCTCCACAACGCTAAGCAGAACTCCGACGCAGGCGGCGCGACCGACAATCTGGACCAGCAGGGCCCGCCTCGCGCCGTACGCCATCGCCTGCCCGCCGAGCGTGCCAGCATCACGCACAAATTCGGCATCGCCGGCCACGAGGGCTACGTCACCGTCGGGCTTTACCCCAACGGCTGCCCGGGAGAAATCTTCATCCGCATGGCCAAGGAAGGCTCCACCATTTCGGGCCTTATGGACAGCTTCGCCACCGCTGTCAGCATGTGCCTGCAGCACGGCGTGCCGTTGAAGCTGCTGTGCGAAAAATTCTCGCACACCCGCTTCGAGCCCTCCGGCTGGACCGGCAACGAGCAGATCGGCTTCGCCAAATCCATCATGGATTACCTGTTCCGCTGGATGCAGCTTCGCTTCCTTTCGGGCACGCAGCTCACCTTGTTTTCGAACCTGCAGCCGGCCAACGTCACCGGAGCCACCGGCGGCCTGTCCGTCCCGGTCACCGGCGCGGTCACCTCGCCGGCCAACACCATTATCCCCAGCCTCTACGCCACCGCGGATGAAACCTCGCCTTTGCCGTCCCCCTCTGGTTTGTCTTCCTTCGGCGCAGCCGGAGGATCTGCCCCACCGGCGGCAGCAGAAGACTCAACCTCGCCCAGCTTTGCTGGCCTGTCATCCCGTAGCGTAGGCGGGGCCCCCGGTGGGCGTTCTTTGCCCGATGGGGTGCAAGCGGAGGGGTCTGCTTCACCCGAAGCGGCACAACCCATTCTGGAACCTCACACCATCCTCCGCGAAGCCTTTGAGCGGCATGACCGCACGGCCCCCCGCGCCGGCATTGCCCCCGACCTCAGCGCC
>CALMON010000249.1:22513-27775 GCA_937871785.1 uncultured Granulicella sp. | reverse complement strand
CCTACAAGGCCCGGCTGCTGTATGCCGAAACCGTCGCGCCTACCCTCCTGAGCGGTGCCGGTGGACAAATCACCGTCGCCGGTAAAGGTTTTCGCGTCGGCAACCGCGTTACCGTGAACGGCATGCCGGCCACGGTACTGAGCTGGACGGCCACATCCATCGTGGCCACGGCGCCCTCTCGACTTACGGCCAAAGCAGCCGTCGGCGTAGCCGCCGATATAGCTGTTTTGGACCCGGGAACGGGGGCGACCACCACGATGACCGCAGCGCTGACGTACGACGCGACGGTCGTGCCGGATACCCTGTTCGTGCTGGCCGCGCCGGTTCGGGTAGAGACCGGAATCGCTTCGACGACGCCGTTTACCGTTCGGGTGCTTGCACCCGACGGGTTGACACCGGTAGTTGGCGCGAGCGTGAAGCTGGCGGTCGCCGCGGGTTCGGGCACGCTGGCGACCTGTGGCGCGGCGGTTTGCATGTTGACCACCGACGCCCGGGGAACGGTTTCTTCGTTGTTGACCGCAACGGCTGCGGGCACGCTCACGTTGGCGGCAACCGAAACAAGCGGCAGCGGAGCGACGGTGTCCGTCAGCGTGGTTGCCGTGGACCCGGTGCGCGTGGTGACGACGGCCACGGCCGCGCGCTATCTCGCCGCCGCTGCTGCGTCGAGTTGGACGTTCCAGGTAAGTGCTGCGCAGGATGGACTGCCCGCCGCGGGTGTTCCGGTGGCGTGGACCGCAAGTGGACCGGGCGTCACCCTGAGCGCGGCGGGCGCGGCGACCGATGCTGCCGGGGCCGCTTTCGTGACGGTCACGACAACGGGGCTGGCAGCGGGTGCAGCCGTCAGCGTCTCCGGGTGCGCCTGGAACACGGTATGCGCGAGCGCGCCGGTGTATGGCGTCGACCCCTCGGCCTGGACGCCGGCCGTCGTCCTCGGCGCGGGGCAGAGTGTGGCTGCCTCGGCCAGGCTCCAGCCGCTCACGGTGCAGGTAAGCGACGGCGCCGGCCACGCGCTCGAGGGCGCTCCGGTAACGGTCTACCAGACGGTGGACGCCTGGGAAGGGCCATGCCCCACGAGCGGCCGATGTGCCGCGGCTCCGGTTCTCGCGAAAGCGCAGGCAGCCGCCGTTTCCGATGCGCAGGGTTTACTGACGATCACGCCACTCGACGTCGGCGGCGTCGCTTCCGTGGTAAACATTGCGGTGTCTACCGGCACGCAGGGGTTCGTCTCGCTTGCGCTCGTCAAAACACCCTGAGCGACACCGCGGATGCTCAAGGCATTGGCTGAGCGGCAGTCGATTCATGAAGACACCTAAACGGGTTCGGCGGGGATGATGCCGTCGTAGCTCACCTTGCGCCTCGCCGAAGCGATCGCAAACACCGCGATGTAGATGTAGCACACAGCGGGAATGATGAACGAGCGGTGCAGGCCGATGGTATCGGCCAGTTTGCCTTGCAGTTCCGGGATCAGCGCGCCGCCGAGGATGGCGGAGATCAGCAGGGAAGACCCCTTGCTGGTGAGAGCGCCGAGGCCCTCAATGCCAAGGGTGAAGATCGACGGGAACATGATGCTGTTGCACAAGCCCACGGCCAGGAGGGCGAACATCGCGAAGTGTCCGGCCGTCAGCAGCGACAGCACCACCAGCGTAAACGCGCCGATAGCCACACCGCTGAGTACCGGAGCCGTCCGCACCCGCTGCAGCACGGCCGAGCCGATAAAGCGACCGGTCATCGCGCCGCCCCAGTAAAACATCAGGTAATACCCGGCGCTTGTTTCGGGCATCGCTGCAATGGCCGGCAGTCCCATGAAGTTGATCAGCAGGTTGCCGATCGAAACCTCCGCCCCGACGTAGGTGAAGATGCCGAGCGCGCCCAGCAGCGCCCACTTTTGCCGCCAAATGCTGTCGCTCTGGTAGAGCGCCTCAGAAAACGCTCCGGGCCGGAAATCCTGCGTGTGCTCGCTGACACCGGTCGTCGGCCGCAGCTTGACGGCCGCCAGCGCGAGACCCAGCAAAGCGAGAGCCAGAGCGATCAGCAGGTAGGGCAGGCGCACCGTGGAGGCTTGTTCCGCGCGATAAAACTGCCGCTGCACCGCCGACATCAGGTTCAGCCGCTCCGCGCTGACCGGGGCCGCCGCGTTGCGCAGGATGAGCGTGGTGCCAATCAGCGGGGCCACAAACGTGCCCACCGAGTTGAACGCCTGCGCCAGATTGAGCCGGCTCGCCGCTTCCCGCGCCGGGCCGATCACCGTCACATAGGGGTTGATGGCTACCTGCACGACCGTCATGCCGGCGGCCAGGATCACGTCCGCCACCAGAAACAGCGGAAACTGCGCAAAGCGCGCCGCCGGAAGAAACGCCAGCGCTCCTGCGGCCATCACGAACAGGCCGGCGACCATGGTCCTTTTGTAGCCCAGCTTTTCCACCAGCATACCGGCCGGATAGCTGAACACGAAGTACGACCCAAAAAAGAAGAGTGGGATGTATTGTGTCTGCTGGTAATTGAGCCCAAAGATGGATTTCAGGTGTGGGCTCAGAACGTCGTTGAGGCAGGTAAGGAAGCCGACCATAAAAAACAGGGCGGTGGCGACCGTCATGGCACGGGTGTCCGTGCGGATCTGGTAGTCGCCGCCGATGCCGGGGGCGGTGACGTTCTGGGTGGGGACGGCCAAGGGACTCTCCTTACAAACGAAGCTGGGACGTTCGGACGCGAACGCCGTTTTCGCTTGACCTAGCATACGGGTTGCGAGGCCGTTCTGTCGGCGGGAAATCTCGCTTACGGACGCAGCCGGCTTTGCAGGCTTCCCGCCAGGTCGACCAAGTGGCGCAGCCGCGGTGCCAGCGCCGGAGGAGCCTGGCGCAGGGCAAGTTCGGATTGCAGCAGAATGCTGGTGAGCGAAGCGCCGAGCTCGCTTTGGAGCGACGCCGTGACCGTGCTCAACGCCGCTGCGCGATCCTGCGCTCGCCGCAGCAGGGCGGCGCGAATCTGGCGCTGCAAACGCGGCACGCTGGCCAGAACAAAATTCAATTCCAGCAGGGTGGCGGCCCCGGCGTGCTTGTAGACGAGGTCGGTGGCTTTGGTCTCGACCCCGCCCGCACCCCCCGCTCCTTCATCGAGCACAATCAGGGCAAACTCCTGCCGGCGCAACAGTTCCAGCGCGGCAAGGCGGTCGGGGACCAGGTGCAGCGCCAGGTCGAGGTCCAGGCGAAGGGTGTCGGCCAGGGCTGCGGCCAGGTGAGCTGAAGCGACGATCAGGATGTCCTGCATGGTTTTTTGGGCCCAGTCTGGTTTATGTTGCTGTGGCGTCACGGCGGGCTTAAGGTTGCCTTTTCTGCCGTTGCGTATGGCTGGTGCGGAAGAAGAGTTGGAGCAGAAACACAGGAAGCAACAGCCGGAAAGACGTGCCTTGCCGTCTCTCTCTCTCGGGCGAATCCGTTCTCCATCTGAAGCCGTTTGCCAGTCCGCGAAAAGGGTTCAGTCGATATCCTCGATGCCGTATTCCTTGAGCTTGCGGTAGAGCGTCGTTTTGCCGATGCCGAGCATGCGCGCCGCGGTCAGCTTGTCGCCTTTCAGCTTGCGGATGGCGCTGAGGATGGCGGCTTTCTCCATTTCCGCGATCGTCAGCACCTTGTGACTGTCGGTGGCCGGCGCAGCGATGGCCGCGGCGACGGTCGCCGCCTCGCTCGCAGCATGCTCGCGGTGATGCCGGTGATTTTGCAACTGTGTGGGGAAGTCGCCTAGGTGGAGGATAGGACCGCTCGAAAGGGCGCAGGCGCGTTCCAGCGCGTGCTCCAGCTCGCGCACATTGCCGGGCCAGTCGTAGTCGATCATCAGGCGCAGCGCGTCGTCGGCCAGTGTGTAGAGCAGGCCGGTTTCACGGCGCATGCGCTCGAGCACCCCTGCGGCGAGCAGCGGAATGTCGTCCTTGCGGTCGCGCAGCGCCGGAACGCGGATATTAACGACGTTCAGCCGGAAGAACAGGTCTTTACGGAACGTACCGGCCTCCACCATGGCCGCGAGATCGCGGTTGGTTGCGGCCAGCACCCGAGCGGAGATCGGAACCGACGTCGTCGCGCCCACCGGCCGCACCTCCTTTTCCTGCAGTGCGCGCAGCAGCCGGCCTTGCAGGTCGAGCGGCAACTCACCGATTTCATCGAGAAACACCGTGCCGCCCTCGGCCGCCACCAGCAGGCCGTCCTTGGCGCGGTGGGCCCCGGTAAACGCGCCTTTCACATAGCCGAACAACTCGCTCTCGATCAGCGAAGGGGCAATGGAGCCGCAGTCCACCGGAATAAACGGCCGCGATGAGTTGAGCCCGTTGACGTGGATAGAGCGCGCTACCAGCTCCTTGCCCGTGCCCGACTCGCCCAGGATCAGCACGGGATGCGTCGTAAACGCGACCTTGGACAGGATGCGGTAGAGCTTTTCCATTTCCGGCGTGCGGCCGATAAAGTTGCCCATGCCTTCCTGCGTGCGCAGGCGCTCACGCAGAGCGCGCGACTCCATATCGAAGTGGCGGCGCTTGGCCGAGCGTTCCAGCACATTGGTCAGCTCGTCCAAGGCAAACGGCTTGGTCAGATAGTCGTTGGCGCCGGTGCGCATGGCTTCCACAGCGGACGATACGGTGGCAAATGCGGTCATCACCACGATGGCGGTTTCAGGGTATTTTTCTTTCACTTCTTCGAGCAGCAGCAGCCCTCCGCCGCCGGGGAGCTTCAGGTCGAGCAGAAGGAGGTCGACCGACTTCTGTCCCAAAGCGGAACGCGCGGCGGGCACGCTGTCCGCCGTTTGCGTAAGAAAGCCCATGCCAGTGGCGATTTCCGCGCACGCGTTGCGGACGGGAGCATCGTCGTCGACCACCAGCAGGTGCAACTGCGGGCGGCGCTCCATATGTAGAGCTGCCGCCCGCTGCAGGGGGACGAGCCGCGGCATAGCGTGCGCGGCGGCACCGGTCGACGAGCCCGCGCCGGGGGACATGGATGGTTTCGTCAGCATGAACGCGCTCCTTGCGGCGAAGCTGCCGTTCCGGCCGTAGCTGCCGCGTCCGGCGCTGCCGCGTACGAAGCCGCTGCGTCCGGAGCCGCTGGATCAAGGCCAAGCGGCCACTCGATACGAATGGTGGTGGAGCGACCGTTGACGACCGTGATGCAAAGCTGGCCGCCGGTGGCTTGCAGCAGTTCATGGACGATGCGATGGCCAAGGCCGCGCTGTACACCGGCAGGGAGAGCTCGCGGCTTCAAAAATGCCGCCGCCGTGGTGGGAGCC
>CALMON010000249.1:0-22503 GCA_937871785.1 uncultured Granulicella sp. | reverse complement strand
CTGAGCACGAGGGTTCCCGGAGCACTTCCGCCCGCTTCGCTTTCACCGAGACCAAGGCCAAGAGCGATGGTGATGGCCGGGTCGCCGGGGACACCCGCGTGGCGACGGCGCAGTGCCGTGGCGGCGTTGCGCGTGAGGTTCACCAGAATGCGTTCAAAGCTTTCCGCGACAAACGGGAGCGCCGGCAGGTGATCGGGAACGCTTACATGGAGGTCCGACTCCGGCATCGCGAGCGATCGCAGCCGCGGCGTGAGCTCCCGCAGCAAACGCGCCGGGCACTGTGACGGCAGCCGCGACGGCGTCATCCGCGGTCCGGCTTCCTGCGCAAGCAGGCGGCTGATCAGGGCCGTGGACCGCTGCGAAAGCGACCGGAGCTCACGCGCGTAGTGAAGGTGCTCCGGACGCAGCACTCCGGGCACATCGAGCAGGTCGCAGTACAGCCCGAGCGCGCCGAGCAGGTTGCCGGCGTCGTGCGCGAGACCGGGACCTTCGGCAATCGAGGCGGTGGACTCGTCGTCGGAAAGGCGTTCGGCGGAGGAAGCGAGAAACGGGGAATGCCAAGCGGCTGAACTACTCTGCGGGTGTGCCTGCATGGTGCGATGCTCCGAAATGTATCAAGATGCCGTGCCTATGTTACTCCTGCGGGTTACTGGTAATCACGTTGCGTGCCAAACCGGGACTGCTCTTTATCTATAAGGTGAGAATGCACTTATCTGGAAAGGGGAGCATCGGGTAGGAATCGCCGGTGATACGTCTTTTTCCCGAAACGAAACTCGGCACGGAGCCTACAGTGCCTGAAGCAGGCGTGAACAGGGCTATTCGTGCCCAAGCCGACGATTTTCCCGATTCGCCTTCATTCCCAAAGTGAAACAGCAGGTTCGGAGTACGGGTCTGCGGGAAGCGCTTCTTATAATGAAGACATGGCCAGTGATGAGTTGTTTCGAAGTGGGGGGCGTGCGGCGGATGAGTCGCGTCCGGTGCGGTTGACGCCGGGGTTTGTGGGCACCGCCGAAGGGTCGGTGCTGATGGAAGTGGGGCACACGCGCGTGCTTTGCAATGCTACGGTGGACACGGGCGTTCCGGGCTGGATGCGCAACTCCGGCCGTGGCTGGGTGACGGCCGAGTACGCGATGCTTCCGCGCGCGACCTTGACGCGGACGGCTCGCGAATCGGAAAAGGGCAAGATCGGTGGGCGCACGCATGAAATTCAACGGCTCATCGGCCGCAGCCTGCGCAGTGTCGTGGATATGAAGAAGCTGGGCGAGCGCACGGTCATTCTGGATTGCGACGTTCTGCAGGCTGACGGCGGCACCCGCACGGCGGCCATCACTGGCGCCTGCACAGCGCTGGCGCTGGCACTCAATAAGCTGGTCGCCGCGGGGACGCTCAAGGAAACGCCGCTGCGGCAGATGGTGGCGGCCACGAGCGTGGGCATCGTGGACGAACGCGTCCTGCTCGATTTGGCGTATGAGGAAGATTCGCGCGCCGAAGTCGACATGAACGTGGTCATGACCGCCGATGGCGGACTGGTCGAAACGCAGGCGACCGCCGAGCGCGAAACCTACAGCCGCCGGCAGTTGAATGAAATGCTGGACGCGGCGGAAAAAGGCATCGCCGAGCTGCTGAAGGCGCAAACGGCCTGCCTCGCCGCAGGCGCGTAAGTTGTAGGGGGAGGGGAGAGGGTGCGATGACGTGCAAACACTTTGAAGGGTTGAAGCCGGTCGAAAGCCTAGCGGCGAGCTTTCGCAAAGGCTGCGCCGAGTGCCTGAAGCTGGGCGATAGCTGGGTGCATCTGCGCGAATGCCTCGTGTGCGGCAACGTGGGCTGTTGTGACTCGTCCAAAAACAAGCATGCGACGAAACATTTCAAGGCGGTCGCGCACCCGGTGATGCGTTCCGTGCAGCCGGGCGAACACTGGGGCTGGTGTTATGTGGATGAAGTGATGGTGCAGCTCTAGCGAACGCAGGGGAGGCGGGAGGGACATCGGTATGGATATAAAGGACGGGCGGTACCAGATCGACGCCGCAGATGCCGACCTGGCGCACTCGCGCTTCCGGCGTGTGGCGATGCTCAAAACCACCATTGGCGACGCGGATATGAGCGGGCTGGTGGTCGATAACGCAACCATGAAAGGCGCGGTGTGGACGAACGTCGACCTGAGCGGCCTGCGGATCCGGGACGCCAACCTGACCGGAGCGGCTATTACGGAAAGCTGCGTGATTGGCATGACCATCGACGGCGTACCCGTAAGCGACCTGATGGAAGCGTATCGGGTATGGCAGGGTAAAGGCGGAAGCGCCAGCGGGGGGTAGACTGGAAGCATGGGAGCGACAAGTCTTCAGTCATTGTGGCGTGGCTGATCGATCCGGATGCGAAGACGGTGGAGATATACCGGCCGGACCGAAAGCCGGAGTTGCTCGAAGCGCCCACGATGGTGCCTGGGGAAGGGCCTGTGAACGGATTTGTGCTTGAGACCGCGCCCGTTTGGGGCTAGCAGTACATGAATTTGGAGGAATTATGGCAGAGCAGCAGGAACCGGTACACATGACAGTTCGTCCCAACGGCCCGCTTCGGGTGGAAGGGCGCATCATTTTAAAGGACGCCGACGGCAAGGAATGGGACCTGAGCGGCAAGCCGGCGGTCAGCCTTTGCCGCTGCGGTCTGAGCGAAAAGCGGCCGTTCTGCGATGGCTCGCACGCGCGGGCGGAGTGGAAGTGCGCGGCAAGCCCCGGGAATATGACCGGGAAATAGCGTGCGCCGCATCCTGTTTGTGTGCGGAAAGAATCGCCTTCGCAGTCCAACAGCGGAGGCGATTTTCTCGGCGTTCTCGGGTTGGGAAGTGAGTTCAGCAGGTATTGCACCCGACGCAGACTGCGTTCTCGATGCCGAGTTGGTTTCGTGGGCGACCGACATTGTTGTGATGGAAAAGGTACACCTCGCCAAAGTGCGAAGCAGATACCGGGGCCTGCTTGGAGCCAAGCGAATAGTCTGCCTCGACATACCAGACCGGTACACCTACATGCAACCGGAGCTGATCGCAGAGTTGCAAGCAAAAGCATCACGCTGGAAGAGATGACCTGAGGATGGTATGAAACGGATGTTGGCCTGCGCTGCGCTCTTTTTGGGACTTCCAGCGGTTCATTCGCAGACGGTAAGTTCACCTTCGTACGTGCGCTCGGAAGTGCAGATCACGGTTCGCGATGGCGTCACGCTGCACACCGTCATCTTCCGGCCGGCCGGTAGTGAAAAGAGCGGACCGCCGCTGCCGTTTCTGATGCAGCGCACCCCTTACGGCGTCGACGAAGCCTCCGCGAAGGCCATCGCCAGTGGCAAGCCGGAGCTTGCCGCCAGCGGCTACATTTTCGTCTATCAGGACATCCGAGGTCGCTACGGCTCGGGCGGGCAGTTCGTCATGAACCGGCCTATCGTGAAGCACACCGCGAAAATCGACGTCGACGAAACGACCGACACACGCGACACCGTCGACTGGCTGTTGAAGCACGAAGCCAACAACAACGGCAAGGTCGGTGTTGTCGGCATCAGCTACCCGGGCTTCACGGCCATTATGGCGGGTATCGACGCGCACCCGGCGGTCAAGGCCATCAGCCCGCAGGCGCCCATGACCGACATTTGGCTGGGCGACGACTTCTTCCATAACGGGGCGTTCCGCCAGACCTACGGCTACGATTACGTGCAGGAGCTTGAAGCGCAGAAGACCGACGTGCGGCCCTCGTCGAAAGAAGATCAGTTCGACTTCTTTCTCAAGCATGTGAACTTTGCCGGCGCCGCGTCTTCGGCGGGAATGACGCAGCTCCCAACGGCCAAGGTCTTTTTGTCGCAGCCCAGCTACGTGAAGTTCTGGCAGGACATGGCCGTCGAAACGCACCTTGGCGTTCCCGAGGTTCCCACGCTTGAGGTCGGCGGCTATTGGGATCAGGAAGACATGTGGGGGCCGCAGGCGGAATACGCCGCAATGCGCCCGAAGGAAGCGGCTGACGACCCGCAGCATCGTGTTTTTCTGGTGCTCGGGCCCTGGAACCACGGCGGCTGGGCGCGCGGGCCGGGCGACTCGCTCGGCGGCGAGTTCGGCAAGGTGAGCTTTGGCGGAGTGCCGAGCGGCGCGATCTATCGCAGGACCATCGAGGCTCCGTTTTTCGAGTTCTATCTGAAGGGCAAACCGGGCTTCGACCTGAAGGATACGGCCAGCTTTCGCTCGGGTGAAAATGCCTGGCACCGCTACGAGTCGTGGCCGCCCAGACAGGGCTTCCGCGACACTCGCGTGTACCTTGCGCCGGACAAGAAGCTGACCGCGACGGCTCCCGCCGGGGCCTACGACGTTACGGCGGCGGCCTACGTCGCCGATCCGGCCGACCCCGTTCCGTACCGGCATCGACCGGTACAGTCGACGTATGGCGACGGGTCTATGTGGCGGACGTGGTTGGTGGAAGACCAGAAGTTCGTCAGCGGACGCAAGGATCTCGCCAACTTTACGACGCCCGCGCTGGCGGCTCCGGTCACGGTGACGGGCGATGTAGTGGCCGACCTGTTCGCGGCTACCACAGGTACGGACGCCGACTGGATCGTGAAGCTGATCGACGTATACCCCGACAGCGAGGGCGGCTACCAGCTCATGGTGGCCGACGAGATTCTGCGCGGCCGGTATCGCAACAGCTTCACGGCGCCGCAGCCGGTCAAAGCCGGCGAAGTGAACGAGTACAAGTGGAGCCTTCACGGCGTGGACCACACCTTTCTGCCCGGCCATCGCATGATGGTCGAGGTGCAGTCGAGCTGGTTCCCGCTCTACGACCGCAACCCGCAGACTTACGTGGACAACATCATGGCGGCTCCAGCGAGCGCGTACAAGGCGGAAACGATCAGCCTTTTCGGCTCGGCGAAATACCCCTCGCATCTTGACCTGCCGGTGACGACGGACTCTTCGCTGCCCTGAACCGGCCGCGCCGGCGTGTGGACACAGGTGACTCCGGTTGCCTCCGGGAAGCTTGCACCTGAGAGAATGTGAACAGGTGAGAAACTTTTGAGACGGTCGACCGTATTCAAAGGAGACATCCCTTTTGCGTGTTTTTGTTCCGTAGAAGGGTTCCGTCCGCCGTGGAAAAGAGGAGTCAAGGCGATGAAAGCAAAGACGTTGATGATGGGATCAAAGGCGCTCCGCGGGTTGGTGGCAGGTGTTCTTCTGGTAGCGCCGGCAGTTTTGCTGGCGCAGGCTGCGCCGGCAGTGTCCGGGACGGTAAAGGCGTCCGCGGCAAACAGCCTGACGGTGACCAGCGCCGCCGGGGCGGATGTGGCGGTCAGCGTCGGCGACGCGACCAAAGTATTGCAGGTGCCGGCAGGCAGCAAGGACCTGAAGGCTGCGACGCCGATCGCATTGACCGACATCGTCAATGGCGACAAAGTCATCGTGAGCGGAACGGCGGGCGATGATGCCGCGTCGCTGCATGCGCGGCGCGTGATCGTCATGAAGTCGGCCGACATAGCGCAGAGCCGCGCCGCCGATGAGGCTGCCTGGCAGCACGGCGGCGGCGGTTTGGTGAAGGCTGTCGACCCCGCGGCAAAGTCGATCGTTGTGAGCAGCGGAACGAAGACGCTGACGATCACGACCACTCCGACGACAAAGATCAGCCGATACGCCGGTGGCTCGGTGAAATTTGAAGACGCCGTGGGTAGCACCTTTTCGTCGATTCAGCCCGGCGACCAGTTGCGCGTACGCGGTACCAAGAGCGCCGAAGGCGACAGCATTCAGGCGGATGCGATCGTGACCGGCTCCTTCCGGAACTTTTCCGGGCTGCTCACCGCCATCGACGCCACGGCAGGAACGGTGACGCTGAAAGATCTCGCTACCAAGAAGACCGTAACGGTCGCCGTAACTGCCAGTAGCGATTTGCGGCGGCTTCCGGCGCAGGCGGCAGCTCGGTTCGCGGCGCGCGCGGGCGGCACTCCTGTGGGCCCAACCGGGTCGGCCCCCGGAAGCTCGGCGGCCGGTGCGGGTGGGCCGGCGGGGAACACCCGTGCTGGTCAGGACTTGTCGCAGATGCTGCAGCGGCTGCCGACCGAAACTCTCGGCAGCTTAAAGGTTGGCGAAGCGGTGATGATCGTCGCTTCGCAAACTGCTCCTGACGCTCCGCAAACCACGGCGGTGACGCTTCTGGCCGGGGTGGAGCCTATTCTGCAGGCCTCGCCCAAGGGCGAAATGACGCTGACGCCGTGGGCTGTCGGCGGCGGCGCGCCCGGCGGTGGTGAAGGCGGGCAGTAAACGGCTTGTCGCCTGTGCAAGGTCGGATCTGAATGCCCGGTTGATTGAACAACTTGCTGAAAATTGCTTTGAGGAGTGTGGATGTTTTTACGAGGTTGGCTGAGGGCAATGTGTGCGGCGACAGCGCTGCTGGGAGTGCCGGCAAGCGTGTTGGCGCAGGGCACGACAACCACGGTACATGGCACGGTCACCGACTCGGATGCGGCGATCATCCCGGGCGCGACCGTGAGCCTTGCCCCGGCCAAAGGGCCAGCCATCACCGGAAAATCGGGCAGCGACGGCAGCTACCGCGTCGCCGCGCCCCCGGGAAGCTACACGCTCACGGTCACCATGCCGGGCTTCAGCACCTACTCGAATCTTGGCGTCAAGGTGATCGACGGCGCCGGGACCACGGTCAACGTCAAGATGCTGGTCGGGGAGCAGACAACAGTCGTCAACGTCACCAGCGATGCCGCGCAGGTGAGCGTGGACTCGGATTCAAATGCGAGTTCGACGACTATCAAGGGGAAAGACCTGGACGCGCTGTCGGATGACCCGGATGAGCTATCCGCGGAGCTGACTGCGCTGGCCGGACCGGCCGCGGGACCGAACGGCGGGCAGATTTACGTGGACGGCTTCACCGGCGGGCAGCTTCCTCCCAAGTCCTCCATCCGCGAAATCCGCGTGAACCAGAACCCCTTTTCCGCTGAATACGATAAACTCGGCTTCGGTCGCATCGAGGTGTTCACCAAGCCGGGCACCGATAAGCCGCACGGCTCGTTGAGCATCCAGGGCAACGACAACGCGCTCAATACGCAGAACCCGTTCATCGGCGCCGGCGGTCAGCCGCCGTACTACTCCTTTTTTGCGCTGGGAAACGTCACCGGACCGCTGACCAAGAAATCCTCATACTCCATCGGCGGGTCGCATCGCACCATCCAAACGGACGTGATCGTCGACCCCACGGGCTTCTATGCGCAGTCGCCGACCTCGACGACCTTGTGCGCTCCCGGCACCATCGCCGGTTGTGCGACGTACGCGTACCCGGCAAGCGCGCGGGGCGTTTTCCAGCCGCAGCGCCGCGACGACATTACCCCACGCATCGACGTGGCTTTCGGCCCCAAGAACGTGCTGACCGCCCGCTACCAGTATGAAAGCGGGTCTGTGACCAACAATCCCTCGGCTGGCAACGGGGCCAGCGGAGCGGGCGGCAACAATCTTGCCAGCACGTTCTTCAACACAGGGAATGCGGAAAACACGATTCAAATATCCGACACGCAGACCTTCAGCCCCAAGCTCGTGAACGAAACGCGCTTTGAGTATCAACGCGCTACGTCCAATGCAAACGCCGTTTCTGCCGGGGCGTCAGTCAACGTTTCGGGCAATATCAACGCCGGCGGCAACCAGATACAGCAGGCCAACACGGTTTCCGGCCACATCGAGTTTCAGAACTACACGTCGATCGCGATGTCGTACCACTTCATTCGCTTTGGCGGACGCCTGCGGACTACGGGCGACTCGACGACGAACATCACCAACCCCAATGGGTCCTTTACGTATAACTACCTGCTCGACCCCTGTACCGACCCATCGGTGACGAACAAACCGTCGTCCTGTGCCTTGGCGCCGCCGACCACCTGTGCCACGGCCGGCCTGACCGGCACCAATTACATCTCGTCCTATCAGTGCGGAACGCCCAGCCAGTTCCGTTTGACCACCACCCTTCAGCCCACCGTCAAGACTCGCGAGTCCGACCTTGGGGTGTACGTGGAAGACGACTGGAAGCTGCGACCGAACCTGACGTTCAGCTACGGGCTTCGGTACGAAACGGAAAATGTCGTCAGCAACCATGATTTGGCGCCGCGCTTGTCGCTGGCTTACGGTATACCCCGCAGCGGCGGTCGGGCTCCGATCACGGTGCTGCGTGCGGGCTTCGGCATTTTTTACGACCGCATTGCGCTGGGCGATTTCCTTGAAACAGCGCAGTTGGGCATCAACCCCGCGCAACAGCAACAGACGGTCGTCAACCCCGGCACCGCTTGCGCTCCAGGCGCGGTCAACCCTGTGGTCACCTGCGGCGCTTTTTCGTCCCGGCAGACGGTGTACTCGCTGGCGCCCGGTCTACGCAGCGCGTATATCATGCAGGCCGCTCTGGGGTTTGACCAGCAGCTGGGGAAAATCGGCACGGTTTCAGTCAACTATCTTCCGTCGCGCGGCAATCATGACGCGCTTACGCGGCTCACGGTAACTCCTACGGCCTTCAGTTATCAGTACCAGTCGACCGGCGTTTTCCGTGAACAACAGCTTTTCATCAATGCCAACGTTCGCATGAAGAACCTCACGGCGTTCGGGTTTTATGCATTGAACTTTTCCAACAGCAACACGAACGGTGACAACTTCATTCCGACCAGCACCAATCCTGCGGTGGATTATGGCCGCTCCACCTTTGCGAACAGAAACACAGCCGTCATGGGCGCAAGCTACAGCGCTCCGTTCAAGCTGACGGTTTCACCGTTCCTCATCGCGCGTTCGGGAAGCCCCTTCAACGTGACCACGGGCACGGACGTCAACGGCGACTCGGTGTACAACGACCGACCGGCCTTCGCGAACGGCGTGAACGCGAGTTGCAGCGCGGCAAGCACGTTTGTAACGCCGACAACGACCAACTACACTGAAATTCCTATCAACTACTGCACAGGGCCGGCCATTGCGACAGTCAACCTGCGCATTGCGCGCACCTTCGGCTTCGGGCCGAAGCTCGGTGGCGACTCGAGTGCGCGCGGGAGTGGCGGCGGCTCCGGCGGTCCGGGCGGTCCAGGAGGACCGGGCGGTGGCGGTGGCTTTCCGGGTGGAAGCCGCGGCGGTGGCGGCGGCGGCGGAAGCCGCGGTGGTGGAGGCGGATTCGGTGGCGGAAATTCGGGACGCCGCTACAACGTCACGCTGGGAGCGCAGGCGCAAAACCTTTTCAACATGATCCCCTATGCGCCCCCGTCCGCGGGAGGAACCAACGTGCTCACAAGCACGCAGTTCAACCGGCTGACGCAGCTTGTGGGCCGGCCGTACAGCACCAACAATGCGGTTCGCGTTGTTCAATTGCAGGCTACGTTCAACTTTTAATGCCGTTTTTCCCGTGGGTGTAGGGCGCGCCGTCAGCTTTATGAGTTGCGCCTTCGGCGTTCGGGTCCGTGTCTGTACCGCCTATCTGGGGCTTCGCCCTAGACTGTTGTGGGACTGCTATCGAACGTAAGTGTATGTGCCGCACAGAGTCGTCGCGTCCGCCATCCCTTCGGGGGTAAGTGCCGGCATACTTGATCCTGAAAAAAAGGCGACCCGCAGAGTCTTTCCCTCTACCGCCGTTACCATCCACTGCGTGTCTTCCGCTCCGCAGATCGTCTGGTGTCGGAGGATTTGCTTTCCTCCAGGAATGACCAGGCGATACAGGTTGCCGGTCGTCGGCGTGCCATCAAGGTCGCTGAAAACCGCTGCTGCTTCTCCCTGCTCTACGGAGCGTATCTGCGCGATGGTATAGCCCGCAAAATTCAGCACCACCCGGAGTTCAGTGATACTGATGTCTCCGGTGACGGAGCGAGCTGTCTTGCTGGAAGCGTGCCAATAGCCTCTGTCCTGGGCATGGAGGGCGGGGGCGAGAACGAGAGCAAACGCGGCTGCAGAAACGAAACGCATCATTCGACCAGTGTACTTGCAGCCATTCTCTCTGCGCCTCGGCGGTCGCTCCCCGTCCGTTCTACGGAACAGCCACAACATTGTTCGCGCGGTTCGTGTCCGGCAGGTGGTGGTCGGGGTCGAGAACTACTCGCGTGGGCTTGCCCTGAGCTCCCGATACGGTGAAGGTGTGCGACGTGTTCTGGATCCACGTTTCGGCCGGAATCGCGATGTGTACGGCATTGTTTTGCCCAAATTCAACACGCAGCGTGGCAGGCAGGACCAATTGGCCTACATTCGCGACCGTGATCTGCGTGCCTTTCGACGGGTCGTCCTTGTCGACAGGGCTGACGTCCGTGACGGCCAGGTCCAGCGTCCAGTTGTTGAAGTAGTAGCCTCGCCAGAAGTAGTCGAGATCTTCGCCGCCTTCGCTCGCCATGGCGCGGAAAAAGTCAGATGGCGACGGGTGTTTGTAGGCCCAGTCGCGGATAAATTTGCGGAACGCGACGTCGAAACGCTGCGGGCCGAGAATGTCCTCACGCAGCAGGCGCAGGCCGAACGCGGACTTGAAGTAGGTGATCGGGTGCCGGTACGTTTCCTTGATGGCGTCGGCGCGGCTAAGGAGTAAGGGGGCCTCGGGGTCCTGCATGACCACAGCGATTTCGTCCGCCGGCTCGCCGCCGCCGGGCGCGTACTCGCCGTCACGCTTGGGCCCGTACACGCCGCCTTCGAAGTCGTCCGACTCGTAAATGTCGATAAACGTATTGAAGCCTTCGTCCATCCAGGCGTTGCGGCGCTCGTTGAAGCCGACGATCATCGGGAACCATGTGTGGCCGATTTCGTGCGCCGTCACCCAGAAGAGCTCTTTTCCCTTGTCTTGAATCCCGTCGAAAAGCACGCCGGGATATTCCATGCCGGTGCTGAAACCGGCGATGTTGATGGCATTCGGGTACGGGTACGGGAACCAGCGTTGCGAAAAGTGCTCGACGGCATCCTTGAGGTACTCGGTGGACCGGCCCCAGGCTTCGTTGCCGGCCGACTCTGTGGGGTACACCGACTGCGCCAGCGCGGCGTGCGCGGGAGCCGTGGCACCGTTGCCCCCCGGGCCGGCGGGGATGTTCATGCGCGCGGCGTCCCACATAAAGGCGGGCGAGGCGCTAAAGACGGCGTCGCGCGTGTTGTCCATGGCGAAATGCCAGGTCTTCGTGGTGGTTGCCGTGGGCAGGGCCGCGTTGGCGGAGGCTTCGTCCGCGGTGCGAATGACGATGGTCGTGTCGGAGGCTTTGGCCTGCGCGAAGCGGGCCTGCTCGGTGGGGGTGAGCACATCTTTTGGGTTCATCAGCTCGCCCGAGCCGGTGACAAGGAAGTTTGCGGGCACGGTGACGGTGTAGTCGATGTGGCCGTATTCGCAGTAAAACTCGTTGCCAAGGTAGGGCTGCGTGTCCCAGCCGCGCAGGTCGTCATAAACGGCCATGCGGGGGTACCATTGCGCGATGTCGTAGATTTCGCCTTGCTTGGCCTTGCCCCAGGAGGTGCGACCGCCAAAAATACCGGGAATCGTGTAGTGGTAATGGATCAGCAGGCGCGTGTGGCTGCCGTGCGCAAGCGGCGTGGGCAGTCGCACCTGCATCCGCGTATCGCTGATGACGAACTCGACCTTTGCCGGCGCGGCGTGCTTCTTTGCGTATTCCCCGTCGGACAGGATTTCGACGGAGTCGAACTGGTAGCCGTCGGTCGAGTTGGGTCCGGTCGTTGGACGGCGGCGGGCTCCCATGGCCCCGCGCGCGGCGACTGAGCGGGAATCCGTCTTGTAGATGTTTTGTTCCAGTTGCAGCCACAGGCAATCGAGCGCGTCGGGCGAGTTGTTTGTGTAGCTGATGGTTTCCACCCCGGTAAGCCGCTTGGCGGCCGTGTCGATCGAGGCGTGGAGATCGTAGTCGACCTTCTGCTGCCAATACTGCGGTCCGGGCGCGCCGTTCGACGAGCGATAGCTGTTGACCGGGTCCGGCAGCGTGAGCGGCGCAAAGGTTTTGAGGGGATCGTACGCGGGCTTCACCGTCGAAGCCGTTTGCGCTTGGACAGGCGGCAAGGCAAGCGCCAGACCGGCCGCAAAGCAGAAAAGTTGTGTGGGCTTCACAGCGGTAGGATAACGCGAATCCGAGGCAAGTCAAACGTGCAGACTATTTCCCTGTGGGTGGATTGCGGGGCTGTCACGTTCATGGGGCGTTCTCTCCCATGGAACACCACAACACGCCGGTCTCAAGATGCTAGCAACACAGAAAGGGTCAGAACAGCTTTTCTACAGCTCTCTAAACTGGCGAGTCCCCGGGGCGTCATCTCCTCGTCTTTTGAAGTCTGGGCTGAAGCCCGGACCTGTCCAGAAGCGAAAGACCTGTTCGAACGCAACGACAACGGCAACGGCGCCTCTCGCTAAAATTCCTCTAGAACTCTGGACGGCTGGTGTCTTCCGGCGGCAGTACGGCGCGAGCCGGGTTGCCGCCATTGACGATAAGCAGCCGTCGCGTTCCTGGAAAGACACCGCCGCTGGTCGTCATCTGCATGCGGGCCGTGCGGCCGTCTTCCAGCTGGTATTCCAACTCATAATTGGGCAAGGTATTGACGTAGCCCGCGGGTTTTGCGTGGATCAGGGTGCCGATGACGCGTGTGCCATGGCGGCGAACCCAGACGTCCAGTATGACGCCGACGATGAGGGCACCGATGGTGCCACAGAGCAGCAGCACGAGGGAGAGTGCGGCCAAAGAACCGAACACCGTCTGCTCGATCCCCTCGGAACTCCTTGACGCGAGCGCTAAAAACAGAAACAGGGACGACATGGTGACCGCCATCCAGATCGCCATTCTTTTGGTCATAAGAACTCCACGCTGTGTCTTGACGCTTTCCGGGAGCTACTTGCGATAGCTGTCCATAAAGGAGAAGTTGCCCTTGGAGGGCGAACGTTCTTCCGGCACGGGTGCAGGCTCCGGCGCGGAACTGTCATCCGCGCCGCGATTCAGCGGCGGAGGTACCTCGGCGGTCTCCGCCATCTGGGTGTCCATCTGTTGTTGCAGGCCAAGCTCCAGTTGCGTCGACTCCGCGCCGACGCGAACGACGACCTTGGCGTTCAGGAATTCGCGCATCCCGGCCGCGGACAGCTCGCGCCCGTAGCCCGAGCGCTTAATGCCGCCGAACGGCAGCCGCGGGTCGCTGGCGACGGGCGCATTCAGGAAGACGGCACCGCACTGCAGATCGGCGGCGAAACGCGCCTGCTCGGCGGGGTCCGCTGTCCACGCCGAGGCGCCGAGGCCGAACGGGATGTCGTTGGCCAGGGCGATCGCGTCGTCGATATCGCTGACGCGAAACAGCAGCGCCAGCGGGCCGAAAGTCTCTTCCTGGCACACGGGAGCTTCGCGCGGAACGCCGGCAATCACGGTCGGCTCAAAGTAGTTTCCCTCGCCAATCATGCGGTCGCCGCCGGTCAGCAGCGTACCTCCTGCGGCGATGGCGGACTGCACCTGCACCAGCAGGTCTTCGGCGATTTGCGGCGTCGCCAGCGGACCGATGTCGGTGTCTTCCTGCGCGGGGTCGCCGATTTTCAGCGCTTCAGTCGCGGCGACAAAGGCCTGTTCGAAAGCTTCGTAGATGTCCGCGTGCACCAGAAAACGCTTGGCCGCGATGCAGGACTGCCCGTTGTTGATCGACCGCGCGCGCACGGCGGTGGCGACGGCTTCGTCGAAGTTTGCGGAGGGCATCACGATGAAGGGGTCGGACCCGCCAAGCTCGAGTACGGTCTTCTTGATCAACCAGCCGGCCTGCGCCGCTATGGCCCTGCCCGCGGCTTCGGACCCCGTGACAGTGACGGCTGCGATGCGCTCGTCGGCCAGCACGTGTTCTACCTGGCGGGCCTCGATCAGCAGCGTCTGGAACACACCGCGAGGGAAGCCGGCGCGGCGAACCAAAGATTCAATCTGCAAAGCGCACTGCGGCACGTTGGACGCGTGTTTCAGCAGTCCGATGTTGCCCGCCATCAGCGCCGGAGCGAGGAATCGAAACACCTGCCACAGCGGAAAATTCCACGGCATGACGGCAAGCACGATGCCAAGGGGGTCCCAGCGGACGTAGCTTTCCGCGTGCTCGGTGTCGATCGGCTCGGGAGCGAGAATGCGCTCGGCATTTTCCGCGTAATAGCGACAGGCGGAAGCGCACTTGGCGACCTCCAGCCGCGCCGCGCCGACCGTTTTGCCCATTTCCGCCGTCATCAGCGTGGCAAGGTCTTCCTTGTCGGACTCCAGCAGCAGAGCGAGCCGGCGCATCCAGAAGATGCGCTGGTCCAAAGGCTCCTGCGCGTAGCTGGCAGACGCGGAAGCGGCCAGCGCCAGCCGCGCTTCAAGCGCTTCGGGCGTGAGCGACTCGAAGCTGCGCAGCAGCGTGCCGGTGGCCGGATTGAGAGATTGGATCGGCATAGTAACAGAACCACAATGCACCGAGGGGGGAGTGGCGACCCAGGTACTCCGTTAGTTTAGAGCATCTTCCCGCCTTCGGTGCAGAACTCTCTTGCCTGACCTTCGCCCACGCAGAGCAGACTCGGTGTCTGCCATGCAGGAAAACGAGTCCCAGGGGCTGCAGCCCAGGTCGTCACCGCGTCTTGATGTCTGGGCTGAAGCCTGGACCTATCTCAAAGCAAAATTACGGCGACGGCACCTTTGCCGGAACTTCAGGCTTCGGCGAGCTTTGCGAGCGTCAGCGCAAGAACCCGCGTGCCGAGCGCAATCGCTTCGGGGGAGCTGTACTCATCCGGGCGATGCGAAACGCCTCCGCGGCACGGAATAAAAATCATCGCAACGGGAGCGACGGCAGCCATGAAACTTGAATCGTGGTATGCGCGGCTGACCATCCGCTTGTACGGCAGGCCTTCCGCACGGCAAACCTCGGTAAGAGCCGCCAGTATCTGCGGAGAGCTCATTGTCGGGGGATCGGCGTTGATGGCGAACTCCGTGATGCGTACGCCTCGCGCAGCTTCAATGGCCGCGATGTCGGTGTGAAGAGCTTCCATCACCGCATCGCGGCGGCTTCGGTCGGTGTCGCGGATATCGAGCGTCAGCGTCACGCGCGAGGGCACCGAGTTCACCGCGCCGGGATGGACCTGCAGCGAGCCTACCGTCGCGACGGTGTCCACCCCCGAGTGGCCCCCTTGCGCGGCGCGCGCGTTGGCCTCCCGCGTGTGGCGTTCGACCGCGAGAATGAGCTCGGCGGCGGCGCACAGGGCGTCGCGGCGGTCGGGCATCAACAGGGCTCCGGCATGGCCGCCGACGCCTTCGATCACGTACCGGTAGCTGGCCGGCGCGGCAATGCCGGTGACGATCCCGAGCGGCAAGCCCTCGCGTTCCAGCAGCGGTCCCTGTTCAATGTGCAGCTCGACCCAGGCGGCGTAATGGTCGCGCGGCAGCCGGACGGAAAGCAGATCGCCACGTAAGCCGGCAGCTTCACGCACCTCGCGCAAACGCAGCCCGGCGGGTGCCGCAGCGTCGGTTTCCGGCAGCAGGTCGGGCAGCGCGTCGGTCGGCTCCGGCGCGAGAACGCCGGCGATCAGCCGCGAACCCAGGCAGCCGATGCCGAAGCGCGTGGGCTCTTCGCTGGTCAGCATTACGGTTTCAAGCGAGCGCAGCGGCTGGAAGCCGGCCTCCTGGAGCGCACGCATCGCCTCAAGCCCGCCCAGCACGCCGACGGTGCCGTCGTACATGCCGGCGTAGGGAATGGCGTCAGTGTGCGAGCCGGTGGCGACCGCGGGCAGGCTCGGGTCGGACCCTTCCCAGCGGATAAAGGTGTTGCCGATCGCATCGACCCGCACGCCGAAGCCCGCGGCTTCCGCCAGCCCCGTAAGCCAGGCGCGGGCCTGGAGGTCGCGTGCCGTGAACACGAGGCGTGTGACCGCGGTGGCCGGTTGGGGAAGCGAGGCATCGGTGCTCGCGGGGCAGTCCGTGAGTGTGGCGAGATGGTGCAACTCGGCTAAGAGGCGAGTCTGATCGATCGTGAGCGGCAAAGGAAGCGTCATGGGCAGAGGAGGCTGTTCGAGCAGCGAAGCCACCTCCAGAGTAGTTCACGAAGGCCGAGACACGCGAGCGCTTTGCGGCCGATTCGCCTCAGGTTTCCTTCCGCGTTGCCGCCGTGGCCATGCGATGCCGCTCCTTGAGCAGGCGTTCCGGGGCCTGCTCAAGAAGTCCGTCACGCAACGCCGCGCGGTAGCCGCCCATGTAGATGGAATACATAACTGCCAGCGCGCAGCCGACACCGAAGCCGAAGCCAAACAGGAAGCCGAGGATCTCGCTCGTGTACGAAGGCACAGCGTCGATCATAGGCCGCGCGCAGATTCTTACTCGAAATCTCCTTCCGAAGCCGCTTTGACGCAAAGACGAAAAGCGCTGAGGCAAGGTGCCAGGACGATGAACGCAAAGCCGGAAAGAACCGCGAATGTGTGCATGGCTTTCTTATCGGCGCACTGTCTTGGGCCGTGAACCTTACCCTCTGAGCCGTTCCACACGGCCGCCGTGAGCGGTTGCGAGAAGAGGGAGCCATGACGTACCTTTCGGAGGGAGCGGTGCGTCGGCTGCGTCGAGCGAAGTTCGAACCGCGCTCAGGAGTCACACAGGGATGTCGAATCAAGAGCCTACTTCCGACCAGAATTTCAAGTCGCTGCTGCGCGAAGACCGCGTATTTGCTCCCCCCGCGGAGTTCGCCGCGCGGGCATCCATCGGCAGCGCGGAGGCCTGGGAAGCCACCTATACCCGCAGCCTCGCCGATCCTGCGGCGTTCTGGGCCGAAGCAGCCGGGGAGCTCGACTGGTTTGCCCCCTGGACGACGGTGCTCGCGGGCACCGGGCCGGAGGCGACCTGGTTTGCCGGCGGCAAGCTGAACCTGTCGCACAACTGCGTCGACCGCCACGCTCTTGGCTCGCGCCGCGAAAAGGTCGCGCTGCTGTGGGAAGGCGAGCCCGGTGAGGTCAGGAAGCTGACGTACGGTCAGCTTCACGAGGACGTGCAGCGCTTCAGCAACGTGCTCAAGGCGCAGGGCGTTCGCAAGGGCGACCGCGTCGCGATCTACATGGGCATGTGCCCGGAGCTTGCGATCGCTCTGCTGGCCTGCGCGCGCATTGGGGCGATCCACTCCGTAATCTTCGGCGGCTTCGCGGCGCAGGCTATCTCGGACCGCGTCAACGACTCCGATTGCCGCGTGGTGGTCACGCAGGACGTCAGCTACCGTCGCGGCGCGGAGGTGCGGCTCAAGGCCATCGTCGACGAGGCGATGGTAAAGTGTCCGCACGTGCGCAGCGTGATCGTTTACGGCCGAAGCGCGACCAAAGACGTGCCTATGCAGGCGGGCCGCGACCTGTGGTGGCATGAGCTGATGGCGGCCGCCGCCGCCGACTGCGCCTGCGAGTGGCAGGATGCTGAAGACCCGCTCTTTATCCTGTACACCAGCGGAACGACCGGCAAGCCGAAAGGCCTGCTGCACACCACGGGCGGGTACGCGGTGCAAACTTACCTGACCGCCAAATACATCTTCGACTACAAGGAAGACGACGTTTTCTGGTGCACGGCCGATATCGGCTGGATCACCGGGCACAGCTACGTGGTCTACGGCCCGCTGCAAAACGGGCAAACCGTGATGATGTACGAAGGCGCGCCGAACTGGCCGGAAGGCGACCGCTTCTGGCAGATCGTCGATACGCATAGGGTGACCATCTTCTACACCGCGCCGACGGCGATTCGCGCCTTCGTCAAATGGGGCGTCGACTGCGTCCGCAAGCACGACCTCAGCAGTCTGCGGTTGCTCGGCACGGTCGGCGAGCCGATCAACCCGGACACCTGGATGTGGTACTTCCGCGAGATCGGCAAGGAGCGCTGTCCCATCGTCGACACCTGGTGGCAGACCGAAACCGGAGCCATCCTGATCGCGCCGATCCCCGGAGCGGTTGCGGCCAAACCGGGCTCGGCCACGCGGCCGTTCTTCGGCATCGAGCCTGCGGTCGTCACTCGCGACGGGGCCGACGTTCCCGCCGGCGAAGGCGGTCTGCTGGTCATCCGCAAGCCCTGGCCCTCGCTGGCGCGCACCATCTGGGGAGACCACGAGCGCTACGTAAAGGCGTATTTTTCGGATATCCCGGGGACCTACTTCACCGGCGACGGCGCCCGCTGCGACGCCGACGGCTACTTCTGGCTGATGGGCCGCGTCGACGACGTGATCAACGTCAGCGGCCATCGGCTGGGCACGATGGAGATCGAGTCCGCCCTGGTCGCGCACCCCAAAGTCGCCGAAGCCGCGGTGGTCGGCCGCCCCGACGAGATGAAAGGGCAGGCCATCGCCGCGTTCGTTTCGCTCGAAGAAGGCCACGAACCTACCGACGCTCTGAAGCAGGAGCTGCGCTCGTGGGTCGCAAAGGAGATCGGCGCACTGGCCCGTCCCGACGATCTCCGCTTTACGCCGACGCTGCCAAAGACGCGCTCCGGCAAGATCATGCGCCGCCTGCTGCGCGAACTGGCAACCACCGGAACGGTGACCGGCGATACGACGACGCTGGAAGATTTTGGTGTGTTGGCGAAGCTTCGGGAGAATGAAGAATAGGACACTGTCTCCTTCAGCGATCCCCAAACGTTTCGCCTCCTGCGCTCAGGCTGGCGTAAGGCCGGTCAGGTTGCGAACGTACTCCCTAGGCTCCGATGTCCCAGCCTAACGAGGCTCCTTCCTTCACGTCGTCGACGAACATGGAACCATCCGGCGAGTACACCGTGACACGCGCATCGCCCTTGAGCATGATGGCCCACTCGTCGCCAGGTGCCAGTGCAGTTCGCGAAACTTCCAGCTGTCAGACGCATGTTGACACCAGCGATATCTTTCGAGCTTGGCAGCTCGCGCTCGGTCACCTGGTGCGTCCAGCCACCGCCCTGAATGTGCCGGTGCGTCAGGTCGAAGGCTTCCTTGGCGACACTTCCCCCAGCGTGTGGGTTGACACGCAGCCGGGGTGCGTCTACCTTTCAGGTACTGTGACAAGTTTCCTTCGGATCGGTCGCCAACGCTGTTGCTTCTGTTGCCAGCGTGCGGCTGTCCGCGTCGGTAGAGGGCTTACAGGGTAGGTGCAGGGCTGAGACACACTGTCTCGCCCGTCCCATTTCTCCCCGTCCAACCAACCCACGCCAGGCCGCACGCGCCAGTGTGGGTTTGCTGTTGCTTGCAGCCGGTTGTTCTTCGCTGCATGTCCTTTTACAGGTTGGTTGCCGAAGCCCGTCGCGGCTTCTCCGGAGCTACATGTTGCGCTCGTCTCGTTTCTACGTTCTGCTCGTCTTTATCTCAACTTTGTTCTTTACGGCCGGCCTGTACGCGCAGGTCGTAGGCGGAACGATTGCCGGTCGCGTAACCGACGCGACGGGCGCCTTGATTCCGGGTGTTCAGGTCATCCTGCGGAACCGGGAAACGGGGAGCACGCGTACAGTCACCACCGGCAGCAGTGGAACCTTTGCCGCGCCGTCAGAGCCCGTAGGAACCTATGCGCTTGAGGCTTCCGCCCCGGGGTTTGCCCCTTACAACAACCCCGGCGTTGTGCTGGCGATTGGGCAGACGCTGGAACTGACGCTGACGCTGCGCGCGGCAGGCTCGGAAACGGTAGTGGTGAACGACACCCCGCCCAGCGTGAACACCACCACCGAGCAGACAAGCGGGTTGGTCGACTCACGGCAGGTGAAAGAGTTGCCGCTGAACGGCCGCAGCTACGACCAACTGATTACGCTGAATCCCGGAACGGTGAATGCGACCAATCAGCGCGCCGGCGGCGTGGGTACGTCGAACTCGTCCGTGGGCAGCATGTTCGCGGTCTCGGGCCGGCGGCCGCAGGACAATCTTTTCCTGCTGAACGGCATCGAGTACACGGGCGCTTCGCTGATCAACGTGACGCCGGGGGGCACCTCGGGGCAACTACTGGGCATCGACGGCATTCGCGAGTTCAACGTGGTGACCGACACGTACTCGGCTGCCTATGGCAAGCGCGATGGCGCGCAGATTTCGATTGTGACGACCAACGGAACGAACCAGGTGCATGGGTCTGCGTATGAATTTGCACGCAACAGCTTCTTCGACGCGCGCAACTACTTCGACGGGGCACGGATACCGGAGTTCCAGCGCAACGACTACGGCGCGGCGCTCGGCGGCCCGCTGCGCAAAGACAAAGCGTTCCTGTTTGCGAACTATGAGGGCTACCGGCAGAACCTGGGCGTGAGTCTGCTAACGCTGGTGCCGGATGCGGCGTCACGAGCAAAAGCCGTCGCAAGCGTGCAGCCCCTGTTGAATCTTTGGCCCGTCGCGAATGGCCCGGAGGTCACGATCAACGGTGCGGGCACCGGAATCGCGCAGTGGACCGGAACGTCTCCGCAGCACATCCGTGAGGATTTTGCGACGACACGCTTCGACGATGCGCTGGCAACTAACGACTCCCTGACCGCGGTGTACACAGTGGACGATTCGTCGGCGAGCACGCCTTCAAACGACCCGTACTCCCTGGTGAACGAGCGGCTGCGCGAGCAGGTGTTGAGCGCGGAAGAAAAGCATGTGTTTGCGAAAGTCGTGAACATCGCACGGTTTGGCTATTCGCGCGCGAACTACTACTTCTTCGGCTACGTCCCGGCGGCGCAGCAGGCGTTGACTCTCAGCGTGCGATCCGGCGCGCCCACGTATGCCGTGGTTATTGCGGGCTCGACCGCGTCGAACGGGGCTTCATCGGTGACGACGGCGGGCGCGAACGTGGGCTCGAACAACGCGATTACACGCAACCTGTTTACCTTTGACGACCACGCCTACTACACGGTGGGCAAGCACACCATTCAGGGCGGCGCGTGGGTGCAGCGATTGCAGTCGAACGACAACCTGGCGCAAGACCAGTACGGGCTGGCGTCGTTTGCTTCGGTGAGCACATTTCTGGCAGGGACGATCAAGACGTTCACGTACGCTCCGCAGACGACCGAGCTGGGGTGGCGCACGCTGTTCGCGGATGCGTTTCTGGAAGACAGCTATCGCATTACGGAACGGTTGCAGGCGCGGGTTGGCTTCCGCAGTGAATCGTCCACCGGATGGAGCGAGGTGCAGGGACGCGCCGGTGTGTACGGCTTTACCAACGGCGTGATCAATACCAACCCGACGATCCAGTCGAACGCGCTGACCGTGAACCACGCGCTGTTTCTGCCGGAGCCCCGCGTCGGGCTGGCATGGAACGTGTTTGGCGATGGGCGCACCAGCGTGACGGCGGGCGCCGGTTTGCACCACTCGCTGCTCGATGCGCTGGACTACCGGCTGGACCAGGCGGCACCGTACAACACGGTGCTTTCGTATGCGAACACCAGCGTGGCGAACCCCGTAAGCGGCACACCGCAGGTGTCGCCCTCGACCGTGGACAGCGGAATTCGCACCCCAACGCTGCTGGCCTACAATCTCAGGATCGAGCAACAGCTTGCGCGGTCGACGACGCTGTCGGTGGCGTACGACGGCTCGCACAGCTCTCACCAGATCCTGAACGGCGACCTGAACGAGCCCGCATACACGGTGCTCGCGAACGGCACGATCTTTTACCCGACGACGACCAGGGCCAACCCCGCGGTCGCGAACACCACGTCCTGGTGGAGCGGCGGCTCGGGCAACTACAACGCGCTGATCGTCGATGTACGGCACGACCTGGCGCAAGGGCTGCAGTTCCGCGCGAACTTTACCTGGGCGAAGAATCTGGATGACGGATCGGCGTGGAATACATCTGTCTCGTCGAACACGCCGGCGTTCGTGTCCGTGCCGTCGTTGCCGCACCTCGATTACGGCCGCGCGGCCACGGACATTCGCCACGCCGCAGCGGTCAACGCGACCTATGAATTGCCGTTCGGCACGGGCAAGGCATACTTTGGCTCGGCTGGGCCTCTGGTTGGCAGGGCTTTGTCCGGCTGGTCGTTGTCGACGATTGCCAACGTCTTCGATGGTTTCCCCTTTTCGCCGCAGCTTGGCTATAACCCGACGGGTTCGGGCGACTCACGCAATCCGGTGCGGCCGGACGTGAACCCGAACTTCCGCGGAGCGCTTTATCCGGGGGGAAGCACAGCCGCACGCGCGGCGCAGTACTTCAATCCAAATGCCTTCTCCACGCCGGCTTTTGGCACGGTCGGGAATGTACGCCGCGATTCGCTCACCGGCCCCGGCTTTGTGGACTGGGACGTGTCGCTGCTTAAGTCGACGAACATTACGGAGCACGTGCGGGCGCAATTTCGCGCGGAGTTCTTCAACGTGTTGAACCACACCAACCTGCAACTGCCGAACGAAGTGGTCTTCGCGGCCGGACCGACGCAGGGGAACGCGGCGGCACAGTCGACAGCAGCGGCGTTCGGCTCTCGCGGAGTCATTACGTCGACGGCAAACACAAGCCGGGAGATCCAGCTAGGATTGAAGATCCTGTTCTAGGACGTTTTCCTTGAGTGTGAGCTGCTAGATCTGCCATCCTCTGCCTGCGGCAAAGGATGACAAGTCACAAAGGAGGGATACACCCTTGAGGGACATGGTCTACCGCAGGTTCTGAC
>CALMON010000248.1:14764-15351 GCA_937871785.1 uncultured Granulicella sp. | reverse complement strand
GACGGTTTGCGGTTTGTTCTATTACGGTCAGTCGCAGTTCGTGCTACATCCGGTCGCGAAGGTATCGCAAACGCCGGCTATCGACGCCCTTGCCTTCACGCAGGACCGCCATGCCGCCTGGTATGTCCCGTCGGACTCGCCGGCCGACCCCACTGTTCTGCTCCTGCACGGAGCCGACGGCAACGTGGGCGACACCGTGCCGCTCATCCAGCTGCTCCATACGGCTCGCCTGAACGTGTATGCGGTGGAGTACCGCGGCTTTGGCAGCCGGCCGGGAACGCGGCCTTCGCAGCAAACCCTTACGGCGGACGCGGAAGAGGCTTTTTCCCAGCTTGCGTCTAGCGGAGTAAAACCGGCGTCTCTGCTGCTCGTCGGCCAGGGTGTCGGTGCGTCGCTTGCCGTCAGCCTGGCGCAGGAGCACACCAGCATCCCGGCAGTCATCCTCGACCAGCCCGACGGCGATGTCGCGGCGCGGATCGCGCGCGACCCTCGGACTCACCTGATCCCGGTGCGGCTGCTGCTGCATGACACTTTCGCCCTCAAGGCGCCGCTCGCAAAGCTCGCCACGCCGAAGCTCATCGTCACCC
>CALMON010000248.1:0-14754 GCA_937871785.1 uncultured Granulicella sp. | reverse complement strand
AGCGCCTGTGGACGCGCGGCTCGCGGCCGAGCCCAAGATGACCGTGGAGCTCGCCGCCAGCGACACCGCTTCGTATCTCAGCAGCCTGCGGCGCTTTTTGGACCTGTACGTTGCCCGTCCTGTGCCTTCCCTACTGCCCGCGCCCGCGGCCAAATGAGGCTAAGGCCTCCGGTGGTCTGGAGGCCTTGCAAAAGGTGGGAGGGGTTCTGCGGATGGGGGAAACTGACCGCCGTGGGGAGTGAGGCGTCAGCACGTTCGTCGTACATCCAGTAAGACTCAGGTTTGCGGGAATAGTTCTGCGCAATGCGGAGAAAAGTAAAAGCCCGGCCAAGGGCCGGGCTTCGCTGCTGCGGTGGTTTTGTCTACGTAAAGTTGAGGAAGTTCGACGGATTGACCTGCGAACCCGGAAACACCGTCTGCATGTCTTTCGCGCCGAGCGTTTTGTACGCCGCTTCGCCGAGCACGTTCCGAAAATCCGTCGTCACAGCCAGGTCGCGGCCTTCGTTCAGCTGCTCGTTCGACAGACCCGGCCACTTGCCGTACACCTTGCCACCCTTTACGCTGCCGCCGAGAACGAACATTACGTTGGCATGGCCGTGATCGGTGCCGCCGGTGCCGTTCTGACGTGCGGTGCGGCCAAACTCCGACATCGTCACGATCGTGATGTGCTCGGACTGGTCGCCCATGTCCTTCCAGAAAGCGGCGATGGTGTTCGAGAACTCCGTCAGCCGTGTCGCGAGTTGTCCTGTAGCGGCACCCTGGTTCTGGTGCGTATCCCAGCCGCCGATGTCAGAAAAAGCCGCTTCGACGCCCAGGTTCGACTTCATCAACTGGGCAATTTGCTTCAAAGAATTACCGAACGCCGTGTTCGGGTACGTGACACCCGCCGCAGGCTGGTAGTGCGCCGGGTCGGCCGACTTCAACATCCTGACGGCTTCGAACGTTTCCTGCCCGGTGCCATGCAGAACCGAGTCGGAGCTTTCGTCATACATGGCCTGAAAGGCATTCGAAATCGGCGAGGTCTGCGGCCCCTTGCCCCCGACTGAAAAGTCGGCGAGATTGGCGATGGCGATCGCCGGAACCTTGCCCTGCAACGTGCGCGGTACCTGCGTTCCCAAGGCGACCGCGCGGAACGCCGAGGGCTTGCCTGTGGTGCGCTCATCGAGCAGCGCGCGGTTCAGCCAGCCGTCCGCCGTCACCTTCACGCCGGGCGTGCCGGACTCCATGTAGTCCTGCGCGTCAAAGTGCGAGCGCGTCGTGTCCGGCGAACCGGCGGCGTGGACGATCGCGAGGTGCCCCTGATCGTACAGCGGCTTGAACGCCGCCATCGCGGGATGCAGGCCGAAAAAACCGTTCAGGTCCAGAACCTGCTCCTGCTTGATGCCGATGGTCGGCCGCATCGCGTAGTAGTTCTTCTCCGCATACGGCACCACGACGTTCAGGCCGTCGCATGCTCCGCGCTGGAAGAGCACGACCAGTTTTTTGCCATTGGCAGAAGCCGCCGCCGCTTCGGCATACACCGAGCGCGTCAAAAACGCCGGGATCACGGACGTCCCGACCAGAGCCAGGGCACCGCCCTTCATGAAACCGCGCCGTGTCACGCCGCTCCGAGCTAAATTGCGACGGGCCGAATCGCGCCCGTGCATGTCACATCCCCAGGAACTTTCGTCTACGGTAAACTTCGAGTGGCTCATGGCGGTTCTCCTTGCTTGCGACCCAACCCTTGCGTTGGTATGAACTCGTTCCCGCGGCTGAAGTTGTGCAGTGCCTATCGCTTCTGGAACTCCGGCGAACCGAGCAGAAGGCCGGCCATGGTCGCCAGCGGACCGTCGTTGGCCGTAGCGCCCGCCAGATCGGTCATCGACAGCCCGCCGCCATAGTTCCCCTTGCCCCCGGCTTTTTTCGCGGGATTGCCCTTCTTCGGTCCAGACATCAACCTGTCGTCCGCGCCATCGTCGTCGCTGGTCAGGGCCAGGTTTTTCCGCGCTTCCTGAATTTGCCCCGGCTTCGACGATTGGTCGATCACCGCCGCCCGGGTATTTGCCGCGGCGGGCTGTCCGAGGATCAGCAGTTCCAGTTTCTTCTCGATCTGTGCCGAAGGAACAGCCGCCGGGTCGGCCTTGGTTTCACCGAGCAGCTGTGGCCAGTCCGTGCGCGTTCCCGGCAACAGGTCGCCGCTCATCACCAGCGCGAAGTTCAACCGCGAAATGAGCGCGTTCGTCGAAACCCACTCCTCCTTGGTCCACGAGTAGCCGTTGGGCGTCTGCATCCCGTATACCGGCATGCCCAGCTTGTCCATCGCCTGCACGAGCGGCAGGGCGTTATCGACCGAGGCGTCCGACGCGCGCAGAGCCGAGGCCAGGAACTCGATCGGCGTCTTCACCTTGGCGCGATACACGGGGGGCGACCAGAACTCAGGCGAGTTGAACATCGTGCGAAGCACTGCCTTGATGTCGCCGCCCGTAGCGAGGAAGCTTTTTGCCATGCGGTCGACGATCGCCTGCGGCGGGTTGTCGGCTACAAACCGCACCGCCAGCTTCTGCGAAATGAACTGTGCCGTGGCTGGGCTGGTTGCCAGCAGGTGGAGCACCTGCAGACCTTCGCGCTGGCCGCCAGGCTCAATCGTCTTGCCGAGAACCTGCTTGGGCCCACCCTCGTGGCGGTTCTCCTGAAAGACGAACGCATCGCTCGCATTGTCTCCTGCATGCCCGCCGTAGGGCCGCTCGATCGTCCAGCCGGTCAGCACTTTGGCTACGCTGGTGACGTCGGCTTGCGTGTACCCCGTGCCGCAGGAAGGGTCAAGCGTGCTGGCAGCACGGTCGGCCGAGACCTCGCACCGAACACCCAGCGTGTGCAGTTCGATCAACTCACGAGCGTAGTTCTCATTGATGCCCTTGGGGGAAATCTGCGCCACCTGCTGCAAGCCGGGGCGGTTGGGATTGGCATCGGCAAACTGCTGTATCCGCTTGCCGCGCTGGGCCGCGGGCGAGTCCGGGCCGATGCTCTGCCAGTTGTCGAGGTACACCATCATGGCAGGGCTTTCGGCCGTCGCTACCAGCAGGTCCTCGAAACGGCCGAGCGCGTGGGGGCGGATCGTGTCGCGTTCATACGCGGGCAGAAGGTATGGCTCGTTCTGGCTTTTCCTGGCGTACACGCTAAAGTGGTTGAGCCAGAAATCGGTCATGACCGCTTCGAGCTGCCGGTCGGAGTACACGTCGCGCATCAGGCGCGACTCCAGGGCTTCCGCGCCGACGACGCGGATCGGCGACTGCATCGCGGCGACCGTTTCCACCTGCTCCGGGGAAAAGCCGACGTACAACGCGCGAAGGCGAGCCCCGCCCAACTCGCGCCGAAACGCCTCCGCCTGGACGGGCGACATCCCCACAATGGCGGCGATCCGTTGATCCGGCGGGAGCGCAAGAATCGCCTCGACGGGCTCCCCAGAGTACGGCACACGGCCGGCACGCTTCGCCTCTCGCTTGCCCTTACCCGCAACGGCCGCGGGTTCCGCCGGAGCGGTCGTCCCGTCGTTGTCAGGGTCACCCATGGTTGCGTTTGGCGGCGTCGCGCTCGCCGTAGCCACCTGTTTTTGGCCACGAAGAGGCGCATTCGGGACGACACCGGCGGCGTCGAGCTGCTTGTTATAGTTCGCCATCGCGTCGGCGTAGATCGCGTGCTCGGTGGGGTCGGAAGGCAGTGGCGTCCCTTGACGCGCCATCTGCCGCAGGGTACTGGGCTGCGGGAATCTTTCAAGTAACTGCGCCTGCGTCAACTGCATGGCCGGAAACTTCGCCATGACCGCGTTCATAGCGGAATCGTCGATTGTCTGCGGGTTCAACTGCCGCTCAAACCAGGCCTGCAGACCTATCTTTTCAGCAGCCTGAAGGTCGCCGGGGCGCGGCCCGAAGGTGAGGCGGTTCAACGCATGAAGAGCTTTCTGGTCGTCGGTGAGCCGGAGAGCCGCTCCGGCGGGCGTCGGTTTCGTGGAAGGATCTTCCGAACTGCTCGGAACTGCCGCAAACAGCGGTCCCGCCGTAAGAGCAACGCACAAGGACGCCGTGACGGCAGCCTTGCCGGCCTGCCAGCCTCCGTGCTGCTTGCCAGGAATCTTTGCCATTGTGTCGCTCCGCCATGCCGTTTCCGTGCGCAACCGCGCACAGAAATTCCAACACCAAGCGTACATCCCAGTTGCGTTTGTCTGCGGAAATACTGAAAAAGGTGATCCTTAAAAGGAGGCGAGCGCATCCATGGCGTCGAAAAGGTGCTCGGCCTGCGGCAGAATCACGTCCTCCAGCAACGGTTGGTAAGCGACAAACGTGTCCATAGCGCCCACGCGGCGCACCGGCGCGTCGAGATCGTGGAACAGCTCGTCGCCGATGCGCGCGGCGATTTCCGCGCCGTAGCCCCAGCTCAACATGTCCTCGTGCGCCACCAGCACCTTACTGGTCTTGCGCACCGACGTCGCAATCGCTTCCCAGTCGTAGGGCGCAAGAGAGCGCAGGTCGATCACTTCAACGCTCACCCCGCGCGAGCGCTCCAGGCGCTGCGCGGCCTGCAGCGCTCGCGGAACGATGGCGCCGTAACACAACACAGTGAGGTCGGTGCCGGGCTTCACCGTGCGCGCCTTGCCAAACGGGATCGAGAAATCAGGCCCCGGATAGGCCGAGCGCCCGAAGGTTTCGCGGTACAAGCGCTTGTGTTCGAGGAACAACACCGGGTCGTCGCAGCGGATGGCCGTGCGCAGCAGACCCATGGCGTCAATGGCATTTGACGGCATCACCACGCGAACGCCCGGCGTATGGGTGAACAGACTTTCACCCGACTGCGAATGGTAGATCGAGCCGCCGGTCAGGTAGCCGCCCGTCGGTACGCGCATCACCAGCGGACAGGTAAACTGGCCGTCTGACCTCCAGCGCATTACCGATAACTCGTTCCGCATCTGGTGCATAGCCGGCCAGATGTAATCAAAGAATTGAATTTCCACAACCGGCTTCAGCCCACGCATCGCCATGCCGATGGCGCGACCGGTGATGTTCGCTTCAGCCAACGGCGAGTTCCACACGCGGTCGTTGCCGAACTCCTTTTGCAGCCCGTGCGTAACCTTGAACACGCCGCCCTTACCCTTGATTTTGCCTTCGCGAAGCTCGCGGTCGCGGGTCGCATCGGCCACATCTTCGCCAAACACCACGACACGCTCATCGCGAGCCATCTCGTCGCGCAGGCAGGCGTTGATGAGGTCAAGCATGGTGCGCTCAGGGGCGTCCGCTTGCGGGGCTTCCACCGGGCGATCGAAGACTGCCGCGGTGGGCGGCAGGTCTTCCGAGTACACGTGGCGCAGGATCGTATCCGGCGTGGGCGGCACCGCGGCGAGCGCGCGGTCCGCGGCCCGCTGGACTTCTTCGTCGACCGTTTGCTCGAGTGCCTTAAGCGCCTCGGCGTCCAGCATGTTGTTCGACAGCAGCCACGCGGCGAACTTGGCGATCGGGTCGCGCAGCGCGTCGGCCTGCAGCTCTTCTTCCGAGCGATACAGCCGTTCATCGTCTGAAAGCGAATGCGAATATGGGCGCGTCACGTGGCCGTGCACCACGGCCGGCCCCTTGCCCGCGCGGCAATACGCGACGGCCTCGGTCATAGCCTGGAAGCTCGCCAGAACGTCCGTGCCGTCAACTTCCGCAAAGTGAAAGTTGGGAAAGTTCGCGATCAGCCGCGAAATATTCCCTCCCGGCGTGTTCACCTCGACCGGCGTGGAGATGGCGTAGCCATTGTCTTCGATGACGTACAGCACCGGCAGCTTCGCATTCGAGGCGGTGTTGAGCGACTCCCAGAACTCGCCCTGCGACGTCGAACCTTCGCCGATTGAAACGTAGCTGACCTCGTCGCCGTGGAAGCGAACGTCCTTGAACTGGCGATAATCTCCATCGACCTTGCGGGCCGCCTGTGGACGGCGCGACAGGTAGCGCCCCGCTTCCGCGCAGCCGACAGCGTGAAGGCACTGCGTCGCCGTCGAGGACGACGGAGACACGATGTTCAGCGCGCGGCTGGTCCAATGCGAAGGCATCTGCCGTCCGCCGCTGGCTGGGTCGGCAGCGGCGCCGACGGCTTGCAGAAGCTGATCCTCGACCGTGTTTCCGAGCGTCAGGCAAAGGGCGCGGTCGCGATAATACGGAAAGAACCAGTCATAGCCCGGCTTGAGCGCCATGCCCGCGGCCACGAGGAGCGCTTCGTGTCCGGCACAGGAGATCTGGAAGAAAATTTTCTGCTGCCGTTTAAGAAGAATTTCCTTGTCGTCCGTACGGCGCGACAGGAACATGAGCCGGTAAAACTCGATCAGTTGTGACGGGGCAAGACCGGCGTGCAAACGAGCCGCGGAAGGAGCCGACGCGGACACCCCCTGCTCGCGGATAGCCTTCAATCGCGAAGCCTGCTTTTGCGCCACTGCCTTTGTCTCCTCGAAAAGGTCTCTGTCCCACACTACCGTGCAAGGAAGATTCTACGCGCAACGCACGCTTCCCTCCTCTTCGGACCGTCCTGATTTCCACCGGTACGTTTTGGCGGCGAGGCTGCCTCTTCGCTCCGCATCAGCGGCGTCGCGAAACCGGACAGCTGTGCGGAAACGGCACACCTCGCGCCGATGGGGTCAGGGTCCGAGCTTATTCCCTGCGAGGTTTCCCGATGTCGCTTCGATCTACAGTATCCGGTGCTGGCCTGCTTCTCCTTTCTGCTTCGATGTACGCGCAACGCGTTCCGCTGGACGCGGCGCAGGCCGGTTTCGGAGAACTGCGATCGATCAGCGTAAGCGATCTCGATACGCTTCAAGCATCGCTGGGCAACGGAGGGTTGGCCGCGACTCCGACAGCTGGCATCCTCGCCCCGGTAAACGCTGCACAAGTTCTCAGCATTCCGAGTCGCGCAAGCCGCATCGCTCCCGGCCGTTTTGTGGTTGTGTACCGTGAAGCCGCAGCCGCAAATTCACAGCAGCGCGCCGAACCACAGGCGGCCGGGATCGTTGCTCACCTAAGCATGGCCGCCGCCCGAAGCGCCCCGGGCGAAAGCGACGAGGCCGCTTTCCAGCGGCTAACCGCAGCGCCGGGTGTCGAGTTCGTGCTGCGCGACCGCTACGTGGCTGCCCACCGTCTGTTTACCGAGCCGCCCGCGAACGATCATCCGCAGCAACCGTTTCTTCCCGGCCCCGGCCTGGTCACGATCGGCGGCGCGCCGGGAGCGGACGCCTTCTACAACTCGCCGCAGGGCTGGGCGGTGCGGCAGGCGGGGGGCTACGGCGCGAACGTTGCCGGTGGCCCGGCAGCCGGTCCGTGGAACGCCGGCATGGGTGCAGGGGTGCGCCTTGCCGTGCTCGACAGCGGCGTGGACCTGTCGCACCCCGATATAGCCCCGAACCTGACGCTCAATCTGACCGAAGTCGATACGACGGCGCTGCCAAGTGCATGCGACGACGGCTCGCCGCAGGACCAGCAGGGCCATGGCACCTGGACGGCGTCGCTGGCCGCGGGGGCCATCGGCAGCTCGACAGGAGGCGTGATCGGCGTGGCGCCGCAGGCGAGCCTGCTCAATATCAAGGTGCTGGAGCGGCTGCCGGGAGCAGGCGTGAACATCATGGCGCAATGCAACGCGGGCGAGGCCGGCGGCCTGCTGAGCTGGGTGCTCCAAGGCATCGGCGACGCCGTGGCCAACAAAGCGGACGTGATTTCCCTGTCGCTTGGCGCGCTGGTGGACCTTAACACGGGTGACGGCGCGGGATGGAAAGCCGCGTTCGACCGCGCCACACATGCCGCGTCTGTGGCTGGCGTGGTCGTGGTCGCGGCGCTCGGCAACGATGGGCTCGATCTATCCGGAACCGCCGCCAACCCGTCGCACTACGTCGAACTGCCGGCACAGGCCCGTGACGTGCTGCCGGTGGTGGCGGCGACCAATCCGGCGTGCGCGGAAAATCTCGCTCCCGGAGCCGTTTGCGCGGCGGGGCCGGTCTCGCGGGCCTACTACAGCAACTTTGGGGCAACCGTCGGTGCTATCGGCGCACCCGGGGGGAGCTACCCGGAAAGCAGCGAAACCGGCGTCAGCGGCGGCGTGCGTGGCGCCTGCACGACGGGGCTTGCCAGTGGTGCCGGCTTTGCGTGCTTCGGCTCCGGGCGCGTGGCGTACATGCAGGGCGTCGGCACCAGTGCCGCCGCTCCCCTTGCGGCGGGAGTCGCGGCGCTGGTGCGGGCGGCGCATCCGGCGTGGACGGCTGCGCAACTCGTCAGCGCGTTGCGGGCGACGGCGCAGGTGTCGGGAAGCATGACGGAGCCGCAGCTCGACGCGGCCGCCGCGCTCGCGCTGCCGTAGCGAGCGCGCTCAAGAGCCGTTTCCATATGGTGTAGGCCTTTGTTTAGGCGGAAGGCCCGTCTCCTGCCAGCCAGGGCGAAGCCCGGGAACTTGGTACAACACAGCACAGAGCGCTGCAGGCGCGACCTGCAAGGCCAGCAGCGCTTCGCCCGCGAGAGAACGACTTTAGCCCTTCATCCGCAGCTTCACGTCGTGCGCCAGCCGTTCAATCTCTTCCGCTTTGCGGATGACGTCGAGCGACATCTGGTCCTTGTTCGACTTGTCGACTTCTTCCTTGAGCTCGGTTGCTAAACGCAGCAGCTTGGCGGAATCGTCGACGATACGTTTCTGGCGCTCGTTGTTTTGCAGCCGCGCCATCTGAGCATGGCGCATGGCTGCGGTCGGGTCTTCCGGTCCGCTGTCACCGCGACCGTCGATCGAAGGCAGGTTGCTTGTTCGCGTCGAGGCGTTCGGTAGCGTCGACTGCTGCGCCAGCGTCGACTGCTGCGCCCGCGCCGCATTCACACGGCTCCCGCCCAAGGACATGGCACCGAGAACGGCAGCCAGAAGAACTCTCCGCATAGAATCTCCACGGCTCCGCCATCGCGCCCGGCGCCTCTCAGCTATGGTACATAGAGCCGGCACTCCGGCGGGAGCAGGGCCAACATGGCGTTCGATTGGGTCAAGCCCGGCGACGAAACTCTTCTGGTGCATATCGAGCGGGGATGGTACGCCGACCTCGTCAACTTCGTGCAGGACGAGCTGCCCAAGGTTGTCGTCACGCTCGTGATCGGCTTCATCCTGCTGCGGCTGACGGGGTTTTTCGTCCGGCGCCTGCGCCGCGGCGCCGACCGTCTGGTGGCCAATGCGCGCCGTGCCGCGCAGTTGCGCACCTTGTCCGGCATTGTGCGGGCGACCGCCTACGGCCTGATCGCCGCCTACACGATCCTGCAGGTCCTGTCGGCAATCCACGTCCCGCTCGGTCCGTTTATCGCGTCTGCCGGTGTCATCGGGCTTGGCATCAGCTTCGGCGCGCAGTCGATTTTTAAGGACATGCTGAACGGCATCTTTATTCTGATCGAAGATCAGTTCAACGTCGGCGACGTGGTCAAGATAGCCGGGCTGTCCGGCACGGTCGAAGACCTGACGCTGCGCTGCACGACCCTCCGCGACGGTGATGGAACGGTGTACGTCGTTCCCAACAGCCAGATTGCGACGGTCGCGAACCAATCACGCGATTACTCCGTCGGCTCGCTGACCGTGAGCGCGGACGCGGCGGCTCCACCTGAAAAGGTGATCGCACTGCTGAGCACATTGGCCGTCAGCCTGCGCGCCGATGAGGCGTTCAAGGACCTGTTCCTCGGTGACGCCAGCGTTCTCGGCGTCGATAAGATCAACGGTCGCGAAGTGCAATACCTGGTCAACATCCGCGTCCGCGCCAACCAGAAGGACGGCGTGCTGCGCGAGCTGCGCCGCCGCATCCTCGAGGCGTTCGAGCGCGAACACATCCCGCTCGGCACATCGACCAGTACGCTGATCGTGAACGCCCCGGACCCGACGGCCACTCCGGCAAAGTAGACAGATCCCTCTGGCGGGGGATGTCTCCGCCCGGTGAAGCGCCGTCGCATAAGCGCTGGAGCGCGACTTACACGGACCCACTCCCCTAGCTATCGCTCGTCTCGCTGGTGCTCGCCGGCACCGCTTGCGGGACGCAATGCTCGTCCGCCATGCCAAGGTGCCGATCCAGCGTCGCAATCCCCTGTTCGAGCTGCTCTTCGGTCACAATCAGCGGCGGCGCGATCACAAAATGCGACACCCAGGCCTGAATGATGACGCCGTCCGCCATGCATTTTGCTGCGATCTGATCGACCAGCAAGGGCTTTCCCGACACCTTGTCGGTGTAAGTATTGAAGGGCTCCTTCGTCTTCTGGTCCTTCACCAGATCGACGGCCCAGAACAGACCCTTGCCGCGCACATCGCCGACGCTCGGGTGCTTCGCCTTGAGCGCAAGCAGCTTTTCTTCCACAAAGGGCGCCAGCTTGCGCGCGCGCTCCACCAGGCCAAGCCGTTGCATTTCCTTGATGGTCGCGACCGCGGGAGCGAGCGTCATCGGGTGCGCTTCATAGGTGTGGCCGTGGGCAAAATAGTGGTCCTGAAAGTAGTCGCCGATCGCCTTCGTCGTCGCGCAACGCCCCAGCGGAACGTACGCCGAGGTGATGCCCTTGGCCGTGCAAAGAATGTCGGGCTTTACGCCCCAAAGGTCCATCGCGAACCACTCGCCGGCGCGCCCCCAGCCGCTCATCACTTCGTCGGCGATCAGCAGAACGCCGGTCTCGTCGCACACTTTGCGCAGCTTCGGCATGTACTCATCCGGTGGAACGATAACGCCATTGGTACCGACGATCGGCTCGACCAGCACCGCGGCCACATCGCTTTCGTTGCGGATCATGTGCTCCAGGTAGTCGACGCACGCAATGCCGCAGCCCGGGTACGTGTGCCGGATGGGGCATTTATAGCAGTGCACCTCCGGTCCGAAAATAACGCCCGGGCCCTTGCCTCGCGGCTCCATGGCCCAGCGGCGCGGGTCGCCCGTGGCAGC
Source organism: uncultured Granulicella sp. (assembly GCA_937871785.1). Taxonomy (GTDB): domain Bacteria; phylum Acidobacteriota; class Terriglobia; order Terriglobales; family Acidobacteriaceae; genus Granulicella. The sequence goes on along the minus strand of CALMON010000248.1, from coordinate 3,833 downwards.
GATGCTCCCGGCAGTAGACCCGTGGTACGAGCGATAGCGCGCGATGATCTTGCTCTTGCCCGTGTACATGCGCGCAATCTTGAAGGCAGCCTCATTCGCGTCTGTGCCGGACGTCGTAAAGAAGAAGCGGTTCAGCCCTTCAGGCAGCACGTCAAGCAGCAGCTTCGACAGCTCGGCGCGTGCCGTGGTCGCATACCCCGGCATCGCATAGGCGAGTTCTTCCGCCTGCTTCGCGATGGACGCGATCACCGCCGGGTTTTTGTGCCCCAGGTTCATGCACATCAATTGCGCGGAAAAATCGAGATACGTTTTCCCGCTCGCGTCCGTGATGGTGCAACCGTCGGTGTCCACGATGTGGAGCGGCGTCCACCCCTTCTGGAAACGCCACGTACCGAAGTTCGTGTCCTTGGTGATCTGGACGACTTCGGCGGAGGTCAGCGATGCGGTCTGGCTCGGCGTGCTTGTCTCATCGGTAGCGGTAGGGCTCATGCGGTTACGGCCTTTCTGTCATTGCTTCGTGTGTCGTCAATCGGCTTGGCGCGGCGCCCGGCCATCAGGAGGGTATACAGCCCGCCGCTCAGAAAAAAGCCGACAAACCATGCTGTCTTGAAAAGGATGTCGAGGCTGGGGACGAAACGCCCGATCAGCGCGGCGAAGATGCCAACGCCAAGGGCGAGCAGCGCGATGCCGTTGAAGCCGTTGCGGTATTCATACAGGCCGCCGCGTCGGTAAAGGGCGTTCACGTCCAGCTTCGTGCGCCGAACCAGAAAATAATCGGCCACCATGATGCCGGCCACGGGCCCAAGCAGGCCGGAGTAATCGACCAGCCAGCCAAGATAGTTGTGCGAGCTCGCCATCAGCTTCCACGGCATGATCGCCATACCCAGCACGCCCGTAATCAGGCCGCCGGTGCGGAAGCTGATGCGCTCCGGGTTCAGATTGGCGAAGTCATTCGAAGGCCCGACGACGTTCGCGCCGATGTTGACGTTCAGCGTCGCGACCAGCAGCGCGATCAGGCCCAGGAACGCGAGCCAGGGCTGATGGAAGCGGCCAAGAAGCTCCACGGGGCTCCAGATAGGTTTGCCGAAAATTACCGCCGACGCCGACGTGCAGGCGATTCCCAAAAACGAGTACAGCGTCATGGCGACGGGCAAACCGAACGCCTGCCCGACGATCTGCGCGTCCTGATTCTTCGCGTAGCGCGTAAAGTCCGGAATGTTGAGCGACAGCGTCGCCCAGTACCCCACCATGCCGGTGAGCGCCGGAACGAAGTAGCGCAGAAACGCGCCCGTCGTCGCGAACTGGCTCGGTGCGGCGAGCATCGGGCCGAAGCCGCCCGCCTTGCGCAGCATGTAGCCGAGCAGAAGCGCGGACATCACCAGCATGAACGGTGCCGAATAACTCTGTAAAAAGCGGATCGACTCTACCCCGCGCCACACCACGGCCATGTTCAGCAGCCAAAAGCCGACGAAGCACACCCAGCCGACTGCTGGCACCGCTTCGGTCGCCGGCGCGAGAATGTGGACCATTTGTGCAATGGCCTGGCCGCCGATCCAGGTCTGAATGCCGAACCAGCCACACGCCACCACGGCCCGCAGCACCGCAGGCACATTGGCCCCGCGCGTGCCGAAGCTGGCGCGCACAAATACCGGAAACGGAATGCCGTATTTGGCACCGGCGTGCGCGTTCAACAGCATGGGGATCAGCACAATCAGGTTGCCGAGCAGAATCGTCCCGACCGCCTGCTTCCAGTTCATGCCGCCCGCGATCAGCGACGAGGCCAGCATATAGGTCGTCACTTCCATCGACATCGAAAACCACAGCGCGATGTAGTTGTACGTCGTCCACGTTCGCCGCGCGGGCACCGTAGGCGCAAGGTCGTCGTTGAACAGGCGCGGGTCCACGCGCACCAGACCCGGCCCCGCCGCGGGCCCTTGCGTGCCGGCGGGCGCGAGCACTAGAGCAACCCTCCGGCGTTCGCTTCCCGCTTTACAAAGCGGCCGTGACCCGCTTCGCCGATGAATTTGCCGTCGGCGACAACCTGCCGTCCACGCGAAAACACGTGCTTCGCGTTGCCCTTTACGCGCCAGCCTTCAAACATGCTGTAGTCGGTCGCCATGCACTGCGTGGCGGCGGAAATCGTATAGTCCGCGGCCGGGTCCCACAGCAGGAGGTCGGCGTCCTTGCCCGGGGCGATAACGCCTTTCTGCGCCATGCCGAAGATGCGTGCCGGCGCGGTGCAGCAAAGCTCGACGAAGCGCTCCGGCGTGATACGGCCGGCGTTTACGCCGAAGTGCCACAGGAGCTGCAAGCGGTTTTCGATCCCCGGTCCGCCGTTGGGGATCTTGCGGAAGTCTCCTTTGCCAAGCGCCTTCTGTTCGGTCGTGAACGGGCAATGGTCGGTCGAAACGACCGAAAGCGAGCCGTCGTTCAACGCCGCCCACAGCGGGTCCTGATGACGCTTTTCGCGCAGCGGCGGCGTGAAGACGTACCTCGCCTCGTCCCAGCTTTTGCCTGGCATCTGGTCTTCGATCGAAAGCACAAGATACTGCGTGCAGGTTTCGGCCAGCGCCCGCGCCCCGCGCGCCTGCATGTGCTTCAACTCCGCCAGGGCATACTCGTTCGAGAGATGCACGATGTACACGGCGGCCCCTGCCATGTCGGCCAGGGCGATGCTGCGGTGCGTCGCTTCGGCTTCGGCCTTGGGGTCGCGCGAAAGCGCATGAAAGTGCGGTGCGGTCTTGCCGGCGGCGATCATCTCGGCGACGACGACATCGATAGCGCTTCCGTTTTCGGCGTGGATGCAGCACAGCGCATTCAGCTTCGCGGCACGCTCCATTACGCGAAACATCAGCTCATCGTTGATCATCAGCACGCCGGGATACGCCATAAAAAGCTTGAAGCTGGTGATGCCGGCGGCGACCATGTCGTCCATTTCGCGCAGTGTGTCTTGCCCCGCTTCACCATGCAGGTTGGTCACGGCCATGTGTAGCGAAAAGTCGACGCAGGCCTTGCCGTTCGACTTCCCCAGCCAGATCCCGAGCGCCTCCTTGAGCGTGCCGCTCTGGTTCTGCAGCGCAAAGTCGATCACGGTGGTCGTGCCGCCGACGGCCGCCGCCATGGTGCCTGTCGTGTATTCGTCGGCAGAGGGCGTGCCGCCGCAGGGCATGTCCAGATGCGTGTGCACATCGATGCCGCCGGGCATCACCAGCAGCCCATGGGCATCGACGACGGTATGCTCGTCGGCTGCGATGCCGGCAGCAACGCGCGCGATCGTCTCGCCTTCAACAAGCACGTCGAGCCGCTGTTGCGACTCTGAACTGACGATCGTGCCGTTCTTGATCAACAAGCCCATGTACACTCCGTGAAGTCCACGCTACAGATTAGGATTCGCCACAGGCGCATGCTCAAGCGCAGGCGGTACGGTACCGGCCGCTACCCTTTGCTCCCAGCTCTGGAACGCGAGCCCATTCTCCACGCGCTCCATCGTGATGCAATCCTCTACCGGGCACACCAGCGAACACAAGTTGCAGCCGACGCACTCGTCGACATCGACCCGCGGGATGCGGTGCAGCGGCGTCACGGCGTGGTTCGCGCCAAGCCCGTTCACATCGAGCTTGGGGATCGGTGTCGTCGAGATCACCCGCGACGAGCTTGCCGCTACCATCGCGGGCGTAGGCTTTCCGTGTGGATTCGGCTCGGCGTGGGCGTAGCGTGGGTCGGTGCCGACGACGATCTGCCCCAGGCCACCGTCGGCGCGGTCGAGATGAATACACTGGTGCGCGCCGTCCCAGCAGGCTGTGTAGCAGAGTTCACAGCCGATACATTTGTCC